>NZ_JBIWAE010000027.1:0-117146 GCF_044759865.1 Streptomyces sp. NPDC099050
TTGGCGAGGGGGGTAGCGGTATTGATCCTGCTCCGGCGTTTTTTGTGGGCGTACAGTTCCCTGGCTCTGTTCCCCTCCCCGGCCGCCCGCCCCCCCCCCCCCCGCCCCCCCCGGGGGGGGGGGGCGCCCGGGCGCCCCACCACCCTTCCGCGCACCACGCCTCCACCAGCGATCCTCTTCCCCGTCCGGCCCGACTGGAGAACCGCCCATGCGCACCCGCACCCTCCTCCTCGGCCTGCTCCTCGGCCTCGCCGCCCTGCTGCTCCCCGCCCTCCCCGCGACGGCCGCGGACAACGGCACCTGGGGCGTCTTCCCGACACCCCCGG
This sequence comes from Streptomyces sp. NPDC099050, assembly GCF_044759865.1. NCBI lineage: Bacteria > Bacillati > Actinomycetota > Actinomycetes > Kitasatosporales > Streptomycetaceae > Streptomyces > Streptomyces sp. NPDC099050. The sequence goes on from NZ_JBIWAE010000027.1 coordinate 327, forward strand.
CCGGTGCGGCGATGACCGACCGGGCGTACTTCTTCCACCAGGGCGAGGCCGGCACCACCATCAGCGACAGCGCGACGATCGTGAACTCCTCCGACAAGGAGCTGACGTTCCAGATCTTCGCCACCGACGCCGTCAACACCCCGGTGGGCGGCGGCTTCGCGCTGCTGCCGGTGGAGACGAAGCCCAAGAACGTGGGGACTTGGGTCGTGCTGCCGCCCGAGACCAGGAACACCGTCACCGTGCCGCCCAAGGGCCGCAAGGACGTCCCGTTCTCCGTGAAGGTCCCGGCGGACGCGACGCCCGGTGACCACGTGGGCGGGATCGTCGCCCTCAACACCGCCGTGGAGGGCATCCAGCAGGAGGGCAAGGTCCAGGTCGGGGTGAAGCGCCAGGTCGGCGCCCGGCTGTACTTCCGGGTCCCGGGGCCGGTGACCCCGGGGCTGAGCGTGGAGAACGCGAAGGTCAGCCGGTCGGCGCCGCTGCTTCCCTGGGTCAGGGATTCCCGCGCCAAGATCACGTACTCCCTGGTCAACCTCGGCAACGTGGTCGTCGAGCCGAAGGTGACGGTCTCGGCCGAGGGACTGTTCGGCCGCCGGGTGCTCGAGCGGCCGGCCCGTGAGCTCAAACTCGTCCTGCTACCCGGCCAGCGGATCGAGCTGACCGAGGAGTGGGCGGACGCGCCCCAGTCGGACTGGGTCACCGTCGACATCACCGCCGGGGCCGCCGCCCATCCCGACCTCGCCTCCACCTCCACCACGGAGTTCCTCGCCGTGCCGTGGCCCGCGCTCGGCGCCCTCCTGGTGCTGGTGGGCGCCGCCATCGCCGCCCGGGTACTGCGCCGGCGCCGCCGGGCCGCCGACCTCGAACGGCCGGAACCGGCACCGGACTTGGCTGAAGCGCGATGATCGGCAAAAGTGTCCCCAGGTGACGGCATCCGGCCATCGCCGGGCAGGCGAAGGCGCCGGGGGCACCACACATGGCACGACAGCACGGCTCAGCGGGGACCGGCCGGCCGGCGCACGGAACCGTTCCCGCGGGCCCGCCGGCCCGTCCCGCCGCCGGGATCGGGCTGCTGACCCTCGTCGAGCGGACGCTGGGCACGGGCACCGCGGTGTACGTCCCGGGCGACGGCTGGATCCGGCTCACGCTCCCGGTCGAGGACGGCGGTCCGGCTCCGGTCACGGTGGACGTGGTCGCGGACACCCGGCGGACCCCGCACGGGATCGCGTACCTCCTGCCGGGAGGCGGGATGAACTTCGGCTCCTCCTTCTTCACCCCGTCCGACCTGAACCTCGCCCACCGGCTGCGCCGCGAGGGCCTGCTCGTCGTCGGCGTCACCCCGCGCGAGGACGCCGCGGCCGCCCAGGACATCGGGCCCGACCGGGGGCTCGCGGCGCACCGCCGGGATCTGGCCGCGGTCGTGGAGGCGCTGGACGGGGCGCTCGGGCTGCCGTACCAGTACGTCGGCCACTCCGCCGGGGCACTGCTCGCCCTGGACGCGGCCGCGCACGACGACTCGCCCCGCCTGACCCGGGTGGTGGCCCTGGACACGACCGGCCCCTACTCCGGCGACCTGGCCGTACGGGCGGCCCAGACCCGGGACGCGTACGAGGCCCGGATCGCGCAGGGCTCGTACGCGACGGACCCGGGTCTGGCGGCCCTGCTCGCCCGGGCCGTCACCGATCCGGGCGGCGCCTCGGAGGTCCCGTGGCCCCCGGACCCCGGGTTCCGCTTCACCCACGCCGGGCTCGCCCACTTCGCGCTGATCCGCACCGCCCTGCTGCCCGGCCCGGCGAACTGGATCTACACCCAGGGCCACGCCGCGGGCTCGTACTCCTTCGGGGCCACCCCTGCCGCGGACCGCTTCGGCCTCACCCACACCCCGCTCGCCGCCTGGCACGCGGCGGCCGCCGCCCTCGGCAGCGGGCTGATCCCGGACGCCCTGGTGCGGGACCTGGCCGCGGTCTGGGCGGGCGACGGGAAGACGTACGCGATCGACTGGGAGCGGATCACCGCCGAGGTGGTGTGGGTCAACGCCGAGCTGGGCCGCGGCGACCACGCGCACGGCGCCCGGCTGATCCGTGCGGGCGGCAACCGACGGGTCCGCTTCGCCGTCGTCCCGGGATACGGGCACGGCGACCCCGTTTGGTCGCAGACGGCGGCGGCGGACGTCTGGCCCCTGCTCTGAGCCGGTACACCGAGCCCGGAAACGGAGCTCGCCCCCCGCGGTGAGGGTTGCGGGGGCGAGCGGTCCTACGGGGCGTGCGGCCCTACGGGGCGTGCGCCCGGCCGGGACCCGGCCGGGACCCAACGGGTCAGTGGTTCCGCGGGAATCCGAGGTCCACGCCGGCCGGGGCGTCCGACGGGTCGGGCCAGCGGGTCGTGACGACCTTGCCCCGGGTGTAGAACTGGATGCCGTCGTTGCCGTAGATGTGCAGGTCGCCGAAGAGCGAGTCCTTCCAGCCACCGAAGGAGTGGTAGCCCACCGGCACCGGGATCGGCACGTTGACGCCGACCATGCCCGCCTCGATCTCCAGCTGGAAGCGCCGGGCGGCGCCGCCGTCGCGGGTGAAGATGGCGGTGCCGTTGCCGAACGGCGAGGCGTTCATGAGCGCCACGCCCTCCTCGTAGGTGTCCACGCGCAGCACGCACAGCACCGGGCCGAAGATCTCGTCGCGGTAGGCGTCGGAGTCGGTCTTGACGTTGTCCAGCAGCGAGAGGCCGATCCAGTGGCCGTTCTCGTTGCCCTCCACCGTGTAGCCGGTGCCGTCCAGGACCACGTCGGCGCCCTGCGCGGCCGCGCCCGTCACGTAGGAGGCGACCTTGTCGCGGTGGGCCGCGGTGATCAGCGGGCCCATCTCGGAGGTCGGGTCGTTGCCGGGGCCGATCTTGATCTTCTCGGCGCGCTCACGGATCTTGTCGACGAGGGTGTCGGCGATGGAGCCGACGGCCACGACCGCGGAGATGGCCATGCAGCGCTCGCCGGCCGAGCCGTAGGCGGCCGAGACGGCGGCGTCCGCGGCGGCGTCCAGGTCGGCGTCCGGCAGCACCAGCATGTGGTTCTTGGCGCCGCCCAGGGCCTGTACCCGCTTGCCGTTGGCGGAGGCGGTGGTGTGGATGTGGCGGGCGATCGGGGTCGAGCCCACGAAGGAGACGGCCGCGATGTCGGGGTGCGCCAGGAGCGCGTCGACGGCGACCTTGTCACCGTGGACCACGTTCAGGACGCCCGCCGGCAGACCGGCCTGGCTCGCCAGCTGCGCCAGCAGCGTGGAGGCCGAGGGGTCCTTCTCGCTCGGCTTGAGGATGAAGGTGTTGCCGCAGGCCACGGCCAGCGGGAACATCCACATCGGCACCATCGCCGGGAAGTTGAACGGGGTGATGCCCGCGACCACGCCGATCGGCTGGCGGATCGAGGAGACGTCCACGCGGCTGGAGACCGAGGTGGACAGCTCGCCCTTGAGCTGCACCGTGATCCCGCAGGCCAGCTCGACGATCTCCAGGCCTCGGGCTACCTCGCCCAGCGCGTCGGAGTGCACCTTGCCGTGCTCGGCGACGATCAGGTCGGCGATCGCGTCGCGGTTGGCGTCCAGCAGAGCGCGGTAGGCGAACAGCACCTTGGTGCGGGCGGCCAGCGAGGACTGCCCCCAGGACAGGAACGCCTCCTTGGCGACCTGTACGGCCGCGTCGACCTCGTCGGCGGACGCGAGGGCGACCTGCGTGGTGACCTCGCCGGTGGCGGGGTCGGTGACCGGGCCGTAGTTGCCCGACGCGCCCTCGACGGTCTTGCCACCGATCCAGTGGTTGACGGTCTTCATGCCTAACTCCTTCACAGATGGCGACGTCGCTGCGCGGCTTGCCGGTCGTACTCTTCTCGGGCTTCCACCGCCGACGTACGGGTCGCGGTCTCGGCCACAGGGACATCCCACCACGCCTGTGCGGGGGGCGGGCCCGACACAGTGTCGGGTGTTCGGGTCTGCACGTAGACACATGTGGGACGGTCCGCCTCCCGCGCCCGGGCGAGGGCTTTGCGCAGGTCACCGATGGTGCGGGGGCGGATCACGGCCATCCCGAGGGAGGCCGCGTTGGCCGCCAGGTCCAGGGGCAGCGGCGCACCGCTGTACGAACCGTCCACCGCCCGGAAGCGGTAGGCGGTACCGAACCCCTCGGCGCCCACCGCGCCGGAGAGGCCGCCGATGGAGGCGTACCCGTGGTTGTCTAGGATCACCAGCCTGACCGGGATCCCCTCCTGCACGGCGGTGACGATCTCGGTCGGGTTCATCAGGTACGTCCCGTCGCCGACCAGCGCCCACACCGGCCGGCCGGGGGCGGCCAGCGCGGTGCCGATCGCGGCGGGGATCTCGTAGCCCATGCAGGAGTACCCGTATTCGACGTGGTACTGGTCCGCGGAACGGGCCCGCCACAGCTTGTGCAGGTCCCCGGGGAGCGAACCGGCGGCATTGATCAGGATGTCGTCACCGTCGACCAGGCCGTCCAGCAGACCCAGCACCTGTGCCTGCGTCGGGACGGAGTCCTCGTCGGGAGCCGCGTAGGCCCCGTCGACCAGCCGCTCCCACGCCCTCTTCCCTTCTTTGTACGCCGCCTCGTACCGGGGGTCCACCCGGTACCCGGCGACCTCCGCCAGGAGTTCCTCCAGGCCCGCCCGCGCATCGCAGACCAGGGGGCGGGCGGCGAGTTTGTGGGCGTCGTACGGGTCGAGGTTGAGGCCGAGGAAACGCACACCGGGGTGCTGGAACAGGGTCGCGGAGGCGGTCGTGAAATCGGTGAGCCGGGTCCCGGCGGCGATCACCAGATCGGCTTCGCGGGCCAGCGCGTCGGCGGTGGCCGTGCCGGTGTGCCCGATGCCGCCCACGTCGGCGGGGTGGTCCCAGGGCAGGGCCCCCTTGCCGGCCTGGGTGGAGGCCACCGGGATCCCGGTGGCCCCGGCGAACTCCGCGAGCGCGGCCCCCGCCGCGCTGTGCCGGATCCCGCCGCCGGCGATGATCAGCGGCCGCGCGGAGCCCCGTACGGCCCGGGCGGCCGCCGCCAGCTCGGTCCGGTCGGGCCGGGGCCGGCGCACGCCCCACACCCGCTCGGCGAAGAACTCCTCCGGCCAGTCGTACGCCTCGGCCTGTACGTCCTGGGGCAGCGCGAGCGTGACGGCGCCGGTGCTCACCGGGTCGGTGAGGACCCGTACGGCCTGGAGCGCGGCGGGGATCAGCGCCTCGGGACGGGTGACGCGGTCGAAGTGGCGGGACACGGGGCGCAGGGTGTCGTTGACGGAGACATCACCCGCATGAGGGACCTCCAGCTGCTGGAGCACGGGGTCGGCGGGCCGGGTCGCGAAGGCGTCCCCGGGCAGCAGGAGCACCGGGATCCGGTTGATGGTGGCGAGGGCGGCCCCGGTGACGAGGTTGGTGGCGCCCGGGCCGATGGAGGTGGTGACGGCGTGCGCGGACAGCCGCCCGCTCTGCCGGGCGTACCCGACGGCGGCGTGCACCATGGCCTGCTCGTTGCGGCCCTGGAGGAAGGGCATCTCCCCGCGGCCGGTCTCCAGCAGGGCCTGGCCGATGCCGGCGACGTTCCCGTGCCCGAAGATCCCCCAGGTGGCGGCGATCAGCCGCTGCCGGTGCCCGTCGCGCTCGGTGTACTGCCGGGCGAGGAAGCGGACGAGGGCCTGCGCGACGGTGAGCCGGACGGTCGTCGGGGTGCTCACGCGGGGTCCTCCGCTCGTTGGAAGGGGAGCCGGGGGTCGATGTCCTGACCGGTCCAGGTGGAGCGGATCCACCCGTGATCGGGGTGGTCCCGGATGAGCCATTCCCTGGCCTCGCCGGGTCCCGCCATGACGTTGAGGTAGTACATGTCGTGGCCGGGCGCGGCGATGGAGGGGCCGTGCCAGCCGTCCGGGATGAGCACCGCGTCACCGGTCCTCACCTCGGTGAGGATGTCGGTCTTCCCCGCCGGGGAGGGGCTGACACGCTGATAGCCGAGGCCGGGCGCGTCCCCGTGCGGGGCGATCTCGTAGTAGTAGATCTCCTCCAGCCGGGATTCCTCGCCGGGGTGGTGCTCGTCGTGCTTGTGGGGCGGGTACGAGGACCAGTTGCCGCCGGGGGTGAGCACCTCCACGGCGATGAGCCGGTCGCAGTCGAAGACTCCGGCGGCGGCGAAGTTGTTGACCTGGCGGGAGCACTGCCCCGCTCCGCGGAGCTCTGCGGGAACCCCGGCGGCGGGCCCGTACCGTGCGGGCAGCCGCCGCTCGCAGCGGGCGCCGACGAGCGCGAAGCGGCCGCCCTCGCGGGAGGTGATCTCGGCGTGCCCGTCCCGGGGCAGGTAGGCGAAGTCGGTGGGGCCGTCGAACACCCCGCGCCGTCCCCGGAGCCGGAACACCCGCGGTCCGCTCCCGGTTCCGGGAAGGGGCGGGGTGGGGGACGGCTCCGCGCAGCGGACCTCGCAGCCGCCCGCCAGGGGGAGCACGATCCACTCCGACTCCCCGCACGGGTGCGCGTACGTCTCCCCCGGCGCGAGGTCGAGCACGCGCAGCCGCGTCCACTCCATCGACCACTCAGACATCACCGGCACGGCCGAGCACCTCCTCCACTTCCTCCCCGAACGGCATCGCCGTCGAGCACGCCAGCCGCGAGGCCACGATCGCCCCGGCCGCGTTCGCGTAGCGGATCACCCGCTCCAACTCCCATCCCGCGAGCAGCCCGTGGCACAGGGCCCCGCCGAAGGCGTCCCCCGCGCCGAGCCCGTTGACCACGGTCACCGCGACCGGCGCCGCCTCCACCACCGTCCCGTCCCGGTGGACGGCCAGCACCCCCGCCGGGCCCCGCTTGACCACCGCCAGCTCCGCCCCGGCGCCGAGCAGCGCCCGCGCGGCCGCGTACGGTTCGCTCTCGCCGGTGGCGATCGCGCACTCCTCGGCGTTGCCCACGGCCACGGTGGCGAGGGACAGCGCCCGGCGGTACCACTCCCCGGGCCCGGCGGCCCCGGTTCCCTCCCCGGAGGGCCACAGCATCGGGCGCCAGTCCAGGTCGAACACCGTGAACGGACTCCTGTCGCGCGCCTCCAGCGCGGCCAGGGTCGCCGTCCGGCTCGGCTCCGCGCTGAGCCCCGTACCGGTCATCCAGAACATCCGCGCCGCCCGTACCGCGTCCAAGTCCAGCTCGTCCGCGGCGATCTCCAGGTCCGGCGCCTTGGGGTACCGGTAGAAGTACAGCGGGAAATCGTCCGGCGGGAAGATCTCGCAGAAGGTCACCGGCGTCGGATAGGCCGCCACCTCCCCGGCCCACCGGTCGTCCACCCCGAACCCGCGCAGCTCCGACCGGAGATACGCGCCGAAGGGGTCCGCGCCGGTCCGGGTGATCACCGCCGTCCGCCGGCCCAGCCGGGCCGCCGCGACGGCGACGTTGGTCGGGGAACCGCCCAGGAACTTCCCGAAGGTGTCCGCCTCGCCGAGCGGTACGCCCGTCTTCAGGGGGTAGAGATCCACCCCGATCCGCCCCATCGTGATCAGGTCGAACGCCAACGGATCCGCAGCCATCACCACACCATTCCTCCCGACCGAGTGCTCCCCGTACCCGAGAGCCTCGCACCCTAAGGTGGCCGTATGACGTCCTCACCGCCCGCGTTGACCCGTATCCGCGTCGGTTCGGCTCCGGACTCCTGGGGGGTCTGGTTCCCCGACGATCCGCGGCAGACCCCGTGGGAGCGGTTCCTCGACGAGGTCGCCGAAGCCGGGTACGAGTGGATCGAGCTCGGTCCCTACGGCTATCTCCCCACCGATCCCGTCCGGCTCGCCGCCGAGGTCACGGCGCGCGGTCTGCGGGTCTCCGCCGGAACCGTCTTCACCGGACTCCATCACGGGCCCGCCGTGTGGGAGGCGACCTGGGAGCACGTGTCGCGGATCGCGGAACTCACCCGGGCCATGGGCGCGGCGCACCTCGTGGTGATCCCGTCGTTCTGGCGGGACGACAAGACCGGCGAGGTCCTGGAGGACCGCACCCTCACCCCGGAGGCGTGGCGCGCACTGACCGCGCAGACCGAGCGGCTGGGCAAGCGGGTCCAGGACGAGTACGGGCTGCGGATCGTCGTCCACCCGCACGCCGACACCCACATCGACACCCCGGAGAACGTGGCGCGCTTCCTCGACGCCACCGATCCCGCACTGGTCTCCCTCTGCCTGGACACCGGGCACTACGCGTACTGCGGCGGCGACAGCGTCCGGGCCATCGAGACCTTCGGCGAGCGGATCGGTTACCTCCACCTCAAGCAGGTCGACCCGCGGATCCTCGCCGAAGTCGTCCGGGACCAGGTCCCCTTCGGGCCGGCCGTGGCCCGCGGGGTGATGTGCGAGCCGCCGTCGGGGGTACCCGCGCTGGAGCCGGTGCTGGCGGCCGCCGAGCGGCTCGGCGTGGACCTGTTCGCCATCGTGGAGCAGGACATGTACCCGTGCCCGCCCGACCGGCCGCTGCCCATCGCCCGCCGCACCCGCGCCCACCTGCGCTCCTGCGGGGCCCGCTGAACCGGACCGGATCCCCCGGTCCCCGGTCCCCGGCCGTACGAACCCTCGTGGAGGAACGAACATGACCAGCACGCTCGGCATCGCCGTCATCGGTACCGGGAAGATGGGCTCCGACCACGTCCGCCGCTTCGGCCGGACGGTCGGCGGGGCCCGGGTGGTGGCCGTGGCCGACCCGGACGGGGACCGGGTCAAGGAGGTCGCGGCCGGTCTGGACGGGGCGAGCGCGCACACCGATCCGGCGGCCGCCATAGCGGCGCCCGGGGTGGACGCCGTACTGATCGCCTCGCCCGGGCCCGCCCACGAGGAAGCGATCCTGCACGCGTTGGAGCGGCGGCTGCCCGTGCTCTGCGAGAAGCCGCTGACCCCCGATCCGGCGGGCGCCCTGCGGATCATGGAGGCGGAGGCGCGGCTGGGCCGCCAGCTCGTCCAGGTCGGCTTCATGCGGCGCTACGACGCCGAGTACGCGCGGCTCAAGGAGCTGCTCGACGCGGGTGGCATCGGGCGGCCGCTGTTCCTGCACTGCCGGCACCGCAACGCCTCCTCGCCGTCCTTCTTCACCAGCGAGATGCTGATCAGCGATTCGGTGGTGCACGAGGTGGACGCGGCCCGCTGGCTGCTGGGCCAGGAGATCACCGCGGTGACCGTGCTGTCGCCGACGCCCACCTCGGCCGCCCGCGAGGGGCTGCGCGATCCGCGGCTGGTCCTCATGGAAACCTCCGGAGGCGTCGTCGTCGACGTGGAGATCTTCGTCAACTGCGGCTTCGGCTACCAGGTGCAGTGCGAGGCGGTCGGCGAGTCCGGCAGTGCCCGGATCGGCGACGGCCACGCGATGGTCGTCCAGTCGGCGGGCCGGTGGGGCGGGGAGATCGACCAGGACTTCACGGTCCGCTTCGCCGACGCCTACGACCGCCAGCTCCGCCGCTGGGTCGCGGCGGCCGCGCTGGGCCGGGTGGACGGCCCCGACGCGTGGGACGGCTACGCGGCGGCCGCCGTCTCCGAGGCCGGCCTCGCCGCGGCCCGCACGGGCGCACGGACCCCGGTGGAACTGGCCGAACGCCCCTCCCTGTACCGCTGATCCGGCCGCCCGGGCCGTGGACGCGTCCACGGCCGGTCTCCGACCGGCGGGGCATCATGGGGGAATGCCCGAGATACCTTCCTCCGCGATCCCGGTCGCGATGCGACTTTCCCGGTACACGAAAACGGAACAGGACGAGATCCTCGGTGGCGGCGCCGACCCGTTCGGTGTGAGCGCGGCCGGCTTGACGTGGCTGCCCAAGGAGGAACACTTCGGCGTCACGGCGGGCGACCGGCTGCTGGCACACGCGGGCCTGCTCCGGCTGCCCGTTGCGATCGGCGGCGCCGAGACGGAGGTGGTGGGCGTCGGAGGAGTGGCCGTCGCCCCCGACGTACGCGGTCGCGGGCTGGCCCGGCTCGCCCTCGCGGCCGCACTCCGCCACGCGCGCACGATGGGCCCGCGGCACGCCCTCCTGTTCTGCCGGCCGCCGCTCGTGCCGCTGTACGAGCACCTCGGATGGCACCTGCTCGACGAGGAGGTCCTCGTCGAACAACCCGGAGACCGCACGGTCCCCATGCCGCTCCGCACCATGGTGACCCCCCTGCACGATGACGCGACCTGGCCCTCGGGGCCGGTACGGCTCCTCTCCCTCCCCATGTGACCGCGCGCCGCCGGGGCGCGCCCGCGCCGTATGTGCCATCTGTGTCACGGGGGTCGTCGGCGTGTCACACATGTCCGCGTTACGCGGGTCTTCCGTCACAGCCGGACGACAGCCCCTCCCCTGACCTCACCCTGCGTCGTTCCCCGGGCACAACCTGAGTGATCGTCAGTGTCCACGCGCCGGCTCCCCCGACGGCCTCCCGGCCGGCCCCGCGGCGTGGACAAGGAGGTGTCGAGGATGAGCGACCGACAGCTGTGGTCGTACAAGGAGATCGCCGCTCACATCCGGGTCCAGCCGGACACGGTGCGCTCCTACCGCAAGCACGGGCTGCTGCCCGCACCCGACCATGTGGAGGGCGGCAAGCCCTACTGGTACGCCGACACCATCCGCGCCTGGGTGGCACGCCGGCCCGGCAACCGCGGACGCCGCGAGGACTGACGCGGCGTCCGGTCCAGGGACGGGACCCTTCCGGGCCCCGTCCGCTAGCGGCTCCCGGCGGGCACCGGCTCGGGCTCGGACCGCTCGGAGGCCGGGGCGGGCTCCCCCTCGCTCAGCCCGAAGCGTTCGTGCAGTCTGCGCAGTGGCGCCGGCGCCCACCAGGTGGCCTTCCCGGTCAGCTTCATCACCGCCGGCACCAGCAGGCTCCGCACGACCATCGCGTCCATCAGTACGGCCAGCGCGATCCCCAGGCCCAGCATCTTGGTGTTGGTCACCCGCGAGCTGCCGATGGCGATCATCACCACCGCAAGGATCACGGCCGCGGCGGTGATCAGTCCGCCGGTGCGGGTCAGCCCGGCGCGCACCGCGCCCTCGTGGTCCCCGGTCCGGTCGTACTCCTCCTTGATCCGGGATATGAGGAACACCCCGTAGTCCATGGAGAGTCCGAAGGCGATGCAGAACATCAGCACCGGCAGGGTGGTCTCGATGTCTCCGGTGGAGGTGAAGGAGAGCAGGCCGGAGAGGTGGCCTTCCTGGAACACCCACACCACCGCCCCGAACATCGCCGTCAGGCTCAGCGCGTTGAGCAGTACGGCCTGGACGGGTATCAGCAGGCTTCCGGTGAGCAGGAAGACCAGGAGCAGGGTGGCCAGCACCACGACGGCCAGGGCCAGGGGCAGTTTCTCGGCTATGGCGTCGCGGGCGTCGACGAGCACCGCGGCCTGTCCGGTCACGGCGGTGTCGAAGGGCGCCTCCACCGCCCGCACCAGGCCGACCAGGTCCTGGGCCCCCTCCCCTACTTGCTCGCCCTCGGTGAGCACCGAGAAGTAGGCGTATCCGGTGCCGGCGGCCGAACTCACCGGTCCTTCCACCCCCACCACTCCGGGCAGGGCTTCCACCCGGCGCTTGTAGGCGTCGAGATCGGCGGCTCCGGAGGCCCCCTCGGTCAGTACGGTCAGCGCTCCGCCGGGGCTGCCCGGGAAGCCTTCGCGGATGTGCTGCTGCACCACGTGCGAGGCGGCGGTCGCCGGCAGTTGCCGGTCGTCCACGGTGCCGAACTTCACTCCGAGGAAGGGCAGTCCGAGGAGCAGCAGCCCGGCCGTGGTGGCCACGGCGAACAGCGGGGCCCGGCGCATGACCAGGCCGGTCAGCCGGGCCCAGCCCCGCCCGCCCCCGGCGTCCACGGCGTCCGCACCGGCCGGCCGGCTTGCGGCCGTCCCGGACCTGCGCCACAGCCGGCGCAGGTCGAGGGCGTTGACCCGCTCCCCCAGCAGCACGAGCGCCGCGGGCAGCACGATGAGCGCGGCCGCCGCGGCGAGCAGGACCACCGCGACTCCGGCGTAGGCGAAGGAGCGCAGGAAGTACATCGGGAAGAAGAGCATGGCCGAGAGGGCGACGGCCACGGTCAGCGCCGAGAACAGGACCGTCCGCCCGGCGGTGCGCAGGGTGACTCCGACGGCCGCCACGGGGTCGCGCCCGGCGGCCAGTTCCTCGCGGAACCTCCGCACGATGAACAGGGCGTAGTCGACGGCGAGGCCGAGTCCCAGCGCGGTGGTCAGGTTCTGCGCGAAGACGGAGACGTCGGTGAACTCGGTGAGCCCGCGCAGCACGGCATTGGTTCCGATGATGGCGATGATGCCGACGCCGAGGGGCAGCAGGGCCGCGACGGCGCTGCCGAAGACGAGGACGAGCAGGACGAGCGTCACGGGCAGGGCGATCAGCTCGGCGCGCAGCAGGTCCTCCTGGATGGTGGAGGTCACCTCTCGCTGGACGGCGGCCGGGCCGCCGAGGGACACCGTCACCGGTCCGTGCTCGCCGCGGTAGCTCGGGACGATCCGGTCCAGGACGGCATTGGCCGTTTTCTCGTCGCCCAGGACCCGGGCGGCGATCAGGGCCTGCCGGCCGTCCTCGGAGCGCAGGGTGGGCAGGCCGGTCCGCCAGTACGAGCCGACGCCGGTCACGCCCTGCTCGGCGGCGAGCCGCGCCGTCAGCCGCTCGGCCTCGGCGGCGACGGCAGGGTCGTCCACCCCGGCCGTCCCGGCGGCGGCCCCGGCGTCGACGAGCAGCAGCAGATTGGGCTGGGAGCCCGGGAACTCGCGCTCCAGCGCCTTGGTGGCGTAGGTGGAGCGGGCGTCGGGATCCTCCCAGCCCCCGCTTCCCAGACGGTCGGCGACGCCCCCGCCGGCGAAGACGGCCAGGGCCGTGACCACGAGGGCGAGCAGCAGCGAGAGCCTCGGCCGTGTGGTGACGAGCCCGGTCCACCGGCCGCCCTCCCCAGGCGACGGCGGTTTCTTGACTTCGGACATGTCTCGGTGTCCCCTTCACCGTGATTGCCAGGCCACTTAGACTGGCAAACACGAGCAGTCGCTCGCGTTCCCCAAGAATGCGAGCGACCTCTCGTGTTTGTCAATCACCCATGGGAAGCAACGGGAAGCAAGGGATTGGACATGCGGGAGACCTCTCGGGCCACGCGTGCGGACAAAGCGGGTGAATCAACCGCGGCGGCAGCGCTGGTGACAGCAGTGGAACCAGCGAAGGGACCTGCGAAGGGACCTGCGAAGGAACCGGTGAAGGGACCTGCGACGGAACCTGCGACGGAACCGGTGAAGGAGCCCGCGAAGGAACCGGCGGCCGAAACCGCCCCCCGCCGCCGCCAGGCCCGCGGTGAGCGCCGGATCGCCCAGCTCCTGACGGCCGCCGCCGGGGTGTTCTGCCGTACGGGTTACGCGGCGGCCAGCACCAACGCCATCGCCCGCGAGGCAGGCGTCTCCCCGGGCACGCTCTACCAGTTCTTCCCGAACAAGGAGGCCATCGCCGTGGAGCTGGGCGGGCACCTCCTCCAGCGCGCCCACGAGGCGCACGGCCGGGCCTTCCTCCCCGAGAACCTGGACCGGCCGCTGCCCGAGCTGCTCGACGCCGTCCTGGATCCGGTCATCGCCTTCAACTGCGAGAATCCGGCCTTCCTGGCGCTCATGCACGGCTCCGGCATCCCCGGCATCGCCCAGGAACACGACGAGCTGCACGTCGGCATGCTGACCCGCGTCGAGGAGGTGCTGCGCACCTGCGTCACCCCGGCCGCCGACGGCGCCCCCGCCACCGAGGCCGAGCTCAGGCATGTCGCCACCATGGTGCTCGGCATCGTCAAGGTCTCGCTCGAGCTGATCCTGGCCGGTGAGGGCGCGGAGCGGGCCGCGTACATCGCGGAACTGAAGACCGTCCTGTTCCGCTACCTGGACCCGATGATCACCACGCCTCCTCCTCGCTGACCATCCCCCCGACACCCCCGGGCCCGCCGGGCCCGGCAGCGGCGCCGGACCTCGCCCGCAACCGCAGCCCCAGCAGCGGGAAGACCAGTACGGACACCATCCCGGCCCCGACCAGCGCCGCCGCCTCCCCCGAGCCCAGCTTCCCGGCCTGCACGCCCAGGGTGGTGATCGCCACCACCAGCGGCAGCGCCGTGGAGCCGAAGAGCACCAGCGCGGAGCGGTCCTTGCGCCCGAGGTCCCGGGGGGCCAGCAGCCACATCGGAAGCCCGCGCACCACGAGGAAGAGCACCAGGAAGACCGGCAGCAGCAGGAGCACCCGCCCGCCCCCGAGCAGCGCGGTCAGGTCGAACTCGATCCCGGTGACCACGAAGAACAGCGGCACCAGGAAGCCAAAACCGAAGGCCTCCACCTTCGACAGCACCGCCTCGCTGCTCTCCGGGGCGGCCCCGTGCAGCACGAGCCGGGTGATCAGCCCCGCGGCGAAGGCGCCGAGCAGGACGTCGAGCCCGAGCACCTCGGACAGCGCCAGGAACGCCACGAGGATCAGCACCACCAGGCGCACCGCGAACTGACCGCTGCTGTGCAGGGTCTTGGCGATGACCCGGGCGAACCAGGGCGGCTTGGGCCGCATCGCCCAGAACACCGCGGCGGCCGTGAGCACCGCGAAGCCGATGAGCAGCGCCGCCGACTGCGCCGGCGCCCGCCCGCTGAGCAGCAGGGCCATGGCGATGATCGGCCCGAACTCGCCGACCGCGCCCATCGCCATCATCACCGAGCCGAACCGGCTCTGCAGGTCCCCCGAGTCCCGCAGGACGGGCAGGATCGTGCCGAGGGCGGTGCTGGTGAGCGCCGTGCCGATGTAGACGCCCTTCTCGAACCCGCCGCCCGACAGCAGCAGTCCGAGTCCGAGCCCCAGCGCGAGGGCGGCCACCCAGGCCCACACCGACCGCTTCAGGGTGTCGCCCTTGACCTGGGCGAACTGGATCTCGTAGCCGGCCAGGAAGATCAGCATCGCCAGGCCGAGCTCGCTGAGCACGTCGATGACCTCGGTGGAGCGGGCCCAGCCGAGGACGTCGGGTCCGACCAGGACGCCCAGGACGATCTCGAAGATCACCAGCGGGACCGGGAGCCAGCGCGAGACCCCGTACGCGAGCAGGGGCGCGAGCACGGCGATCGACATGATCAGGATGAGAGTGGTCCCCGAGTGCGCCATGTGTGCCATTTGCATACGCTTCGCGCGGATTGTCCACCGCAAAAGATCTCGCCGAGCGCCCGTCGAATGCTCGCGTTGATACCCCCTAGGGGTATAGTCTCGAAGTGTCGGGATGAACGGTGGACTCTCCACGAGCCGTCCGCCGCCTTCCGGCCGCCCGGAAACGCCCCTGAAGAGGAGAACGACATGAGCGCCGACACGGACACCCAGACCACCACCGTCTACCGGGTGACCGGCATGACCTGTGGGCACTGCGAGGGTGCGGTGACCGCCGAGCTCTCCGAACTGGCGGGCGTCAGCTCGGTCAAGGCCGTCGCCGCGACCGGCGAGGTCACCGTGGTCTCGGCCGCCCCGCTCGACGAGGCCGCCGTGCGCGCCGCCGTCGACGAGGCCGGCTACGAGTTCGCCGGCCAGGCCTGAGCCCTCCCTCTTCGGCAGCACCGCAGCACCACAGAACGCAGCACCACAGAACGCAGCACCGCGCAGCACCCCGCAGTACCGCGCCGGGCCGTACCGGCCAGCTCATACTGGTTCCGTACGGCCCGGCCCTCCCCCTGGAGCCGGAACATGAGCAGCAGCACAGTGCAGGACGGACCCATAGCGGTGGCTCGAGCAGCGGCAGCGGCAGCGGCAGCAGCCGCCGGCACCGCCGAGGTCGAGCTGACCATCGGCGGAATGACCTGCGCCTCCTGCGCGGCCCGCATCGAGAAGAAGCTGAACCGGATGGACGGGGTCACCGCCTCGGTGAACTACGCCACCGAGAAGGCCAAGGTCTCGTACGGCGAAGGCGTGGCGGTCGCCGACCTCATCGCCACGGTGGTCAAGACGGGCTACACCGCACAGGAGCCCCCGCCGCCGGAGCCCGAACCGGAGCCGCGGTCCGCGGAGGCACGGGCCGCCGAGGCGCGGGAAGCCCGCGACCCCGAGCTGGCCGCCCTGCGCCAGCGCCTCCTGGTCTCCGTGCTCCTCTCGCTGCCCGTCGTCGTGCTCGCGATGGTCCCGGCCCTCCAGTTCGACAACTGGCAGTGGCTCTCGCTGACCCTCGCCGCCCCCGTCGTCGTCTGGGGCGCCCTCCCCTTCCACAAGGCCGCGTGGACCAACGCCCGGCACGGCGCCGCCACCATGGACACCCTGGTCTCGGTGGGCACCGGAGCCGCCTTCGCCTGGTCGCTGTGGGCCCTGTTCTTCGGCCACGCAGGCATGCCCGGCATGCGCCACGGCTTCGACTTCTCCGTCTCCCGCACCGACGGCTCCTCGGCGATCTACCTGGAGGTGGCGGCCGGAGTCGTCAGCTTCATCCTGCTCGGCCGGTACCTGGAGGCCCGCTCGAAGCGGAAGGCCGGCGCGGCCCTCAAGGCCCTGATGCGGCTCGGCGCCAAGGACGTGGCGGTCCTGCGCGGCGGCGCCGAGGTGCGCATCCCCGTCAGCGCGCTCGCGGTGGGCGACCGGTTCCTGGTCCGGCCCGGCGAGAAGATCGCCACCGACGGCACGGTCGTCGAGGGCAGCTCCGCCGTGGACGCCGCCATGCTGACCGGTGAATCGGTCCCGGTCGAGGTCACCGTGGGCGACGGCGTCACCGGAGCCACCGTCAACACCTCCGGCCGCCTCGTCGTCGAGGCCACCCGCGTCGGCTCGGACACCCAGCTCGCCCGGATGGCCAGGCTGGTCGAGGACGCGCAGAACGGCAAGGCCGAGGTGCAGCGCCTCGCCGACCGGATCTCCGGGATCTTCGTCCCGATCGTGCTCGTCCTGGCCCTCGGCACCTGGGTCACCTGGCTGCTGATCACTGACAACCCGACGGCCGCCTTCACCGCCGCCGTGGCCGTCCTGATCATCGCCTGCCCGTGCGCCCTGGGCCTGGCCACCCCGACCGCGCTGATGGTCGGCACCGGCCGGGGCGCGCAGCTCGGCATCCTGATCAAGGGCCCCGAGGTGCTGGAGTCCACCCGCCGCGTGGACACCGTCGTCCTGGACAAGACCGGCACCGTGACCACCGGCCGGATGACCCTGACCGCCGTCCACCCCGCCGAGGGGGTGGACGCGGACGAACTGCTGCGCCTGGCCGGGTCGCTGGAGCACGCCTCCGAGCACCCGATCGCCCGGGCCGTCGCGACGGGCGCCACGGAGCTCCCCGGCGGCCTGTCGGTCCCCGAGGGCTTCGAGAACCACGGTGGGCTCGGCGTCCAGGGAGTGGTCGACGGGCACGCCGTCCTGGTGGGCCGCGAGAAGCTGCTCGCCGACTGGTCGATCGCGCTGCCCGCCGCCCTCGCCGAGGTCAAGGCCGCCGCCGAAGCCGAGGGTTCCACCGCCGTCCTGGTCGCCTGGGACGGGGAGGCCCGCGGGGTGCTGACCGTGGCCGACGCGGTCAAGGAGACCAGCGCCGAGGCCGTGTCCCGGCTGCGGGCCCTGGGACTGACTCCGATCCTGCTGACCGGCGACAACGAGGCCGTGGCGCGGAGCGTGGCCCGGGCGGTGGGCATCGAGGAGGTCATCGCCGAGGTCCTCCCGCAGGACAAGGTGGACGTCGTACGCCGACTGCAGGCGCAGGGCCGTACGGTCGCCATGGTCGGCGACGGGGTCAACGACGCGGCCGCGCTGGCCCAGGCCGACCTGGGCCTGGCCATGGGAACCGGCACCGACGCGGCGATCGAGGCGAGCGATCTGACCCTCGTACGGGGCGACTTGCGGGTCGCGGCGGACGCGATCCGGCTCTCGCGCCGGACCCTGGCCACCATCAAGGGCAACCTCTTCTGGGCCTTCGGCTACAACGTCGCGGCGCTTCCGCTGGCAGCGGCCGGACTGCTCAACCCGATGATCGCGGGGGCCGCGATGGCCTTCTCCTCGGTCTTCGTGGTCACCAACAGCCTCCGGCTGCGCTCCTTCCGCTAGTGATCACCCTTCACGTCTCGAGCACACTCTCTTCACACGAGACGCAGATCACAGCGACCCCGGCGTAACCATCGGGCAGGGCCATGGGTCTAATGGGGCGATGCCGAAAACGTGTTGGGACGACTACACGTTTCGCCGGCACGCTGACACCCGGTCCGGGTCCCGTGGGGGGAATCCGTTCCGGGGTAAGGAAAGCGCCCCGACCTTCGACCCGTGGGGGGATCGATGGCGGGGCGCTTTTCCTGTACTGCGGGTACTACGAGTACTGCGGGTACTGCGGCTCGGCCCTCGGGTCAGCGGGACTCGACCGGGACGAAGTCGCGCAGGACCTCGCCGGTGTAGATCTGGCGCGGGCGGCCGATGCGGGAGCCGGGCTCCTTGATCATCTCGTGCCACTGGGCGATCCAGCCGGGCAGCCGGCCGATCGCGAAGAGCACGGTGAACATCTCGGTCGGGAAGCCCATGGCCCGGTAGATCAGACCGGTGTAGAAGTCGACGTTCGGGTAGAGGTTGCGCTCGACGAAGTACTCGTCGGCCAGCGCGTGCTCTTCCAGCTTCAGGGCGATGTCGAGGAGCTCGTCGTCCTTGCCGAGCGCCGAGAGGACATCGTGCGCCGCCGCCTTGATGATCTTCGCCCGGGGGTCGAAGCTCTTGTAGACGCGGTGCCCGAAGCCCATCAGGCGGACGCCGTCTTCCTTGTTCTTCACCTTGCGGATGAAGGCGTCGACGTCGCCGCCGTCGTTCTTGATGCCTTCGAGCATCTCCAGAACGGACTGGTTGGCGCCACCGTGCAGCGGGCCCCACAGGGCCGAGATGCCGGCGGAGATCGAGGCGAACATGTTCGCCTGCGAGGAACCGACCAGACGCACGGTGGAGGTCGAGCAGTTCTGCTCGTGGTCCGCGTGCAGGATCAGCAGCTTGTCGAGCGCGGCGACCACGACCGGGTCCAGGTCGTACTCCTGGGCCGGCACGGAGAAGGTCATGCGCAGGAAGTTCTCGACGTAGCCGAGGTCGTTGCGCGGGTAGACCACCGGGTGGCCGACCGACTTCTTGTACGCGTACGCCGCGATCGTCGGGAGCTTGGCCAGCAGCCGGATCGTCGAGAGGTTGCGCTGCTTCTCGTCGAACGGGTTGTGGCTGTCCTGGTAGAACGTCGACAGCGCGCTGACCACGGAGGACAGCATCGCCATCGGGTGCGCGTCGCGCGGGAAGCCGTCGTAGAAGCGCTTGACGTCCTCGTGCAGCAGCGTGTGCTGGGTGATCTCGTTGCGGAACGACGCGAGCTGGTCGACGGTCGGCAGCTCCCCGTTGATCAGCAGGTAGGCGACCTCGATGAAGGTCGAGCGCTCCGCCAGCTGCTCGATCGGGTAACCGCGGTAGCGCAGGATGCCCTGCTCACCGTCGAGGTAGGTAATGGCGGACTTATAGGCGGCGGTGTTTCCGTAGCCGCTGTCCAGGGTGACCAGCCCGGTCTGAGCCCTGAGCTTCGAGATGTCGAAGCCCTGGTCACCGACGGTGCTCTCGACCACCGGGTAGGTGTATTCACCGTCCGCGTACCGCAGTACTACAGAGTTGTCGCTCACGTCATCCCTCACCGACGTAGTGCCTCTTCTTCGAGGTGCCCTGACTGCCTCCACCTTCCCCCATTTGGCGCAGGTGAGTGCACTCGGGGTCGAGCTTTGGTGTTTTTGACGGCACTCAGTGCCGCCCAGCCTGCACATCCTGCCCCCTCCGCCACCTTGTAGGAACCCCAAATGATCGATCATCTAGGTGATGTTTCCCACCGGTATCCGGCCGGAGAGCCTGGCTGCGACGGCCGTGTACCTCCTGCCTGCGGAAACGGTACGCACCGCCTGAGCGAGGGCCTTGCGTGACCCGACCAGGACGACCAGTTTCTTCGCCCGGGTGACGGCCGTATACAGCAGGTTCCGCTGGAGCATCATCCAAGCGCCGGTCGTGACCGGGATCACCACCGCCGGATATTCACTCCCTTGGGAGCGGTGGATGGTGACGGCGTAGGCGTGGGCCAGCTCGTCGAGCTCCGCGAACTCGTAGGCCACTTCCTCGTCTTCGTCCGTGCGCACGGTCAGCCGCTGTTCCTCCAGGTCAAGGCCGGTGACCACGCCGACCGTGCCGTTGAAGACCCCGTTGGCGCCCTTGTCGTAGTTGTTGCGGATCTGCGTGACCTTGTCCCCGACCCGGAAGACCCGGCCGCCGAACCGCTTCTCGGGCAGGCCCGGCCGGGCCGGGGTGATGGCCTGCTGGAGCAGCGCGTTGAGGCTTCCGGCGCCGGCCGGGCCGCGGTGCATGGGGGCGAGGACCTGGATGTCCCGCCTCGGGTCAAGGCCGAATCTGGCCGGAACACGACGGGCGGCGACGTCCACGGCGAGCTTTCCGGCCTCCTCGGTGTCCTCCTCGGGGAAGAGGAAGAAGTCGGGGAGCCCGTCGGTGATCGGCGGCAGGCCGGTGTTGATCCGGTGGGCGTTGGTGACCACCCCGGACTGCTGGGCCTGCCGGAAGATGGTCGTCAGCCGGACGGCCGGGACCGGTCCGCCCTCGGCGAGCAGATCGCGCAGCACCTCGCCCGCCCCGACCGAGGGCAGCTGGTCCACGTCCCCGACCAGCAGCAGGTGGGCACCGGGTGCCACGGCCTTGACCAGCTTGTTCGCCAGCAGCAGGTCGAGCATCGAGGCCTCGTCCACGACGACCAGGTCCGCGTCGAGCGGCCGCTCCCGGTCGTACGCCGCGTCCCCGCCCGGCTTCAGCTCCAGGAGCCGGTGCACGGTGGAGGCCTCGGCCCCGGTGAGCTCGGCCAGCCTCTTCGCGGCCCGGCCCGTGGGGGCGGCGAGGACCACCTTGGCCTTCTTGGCCCGGGCCAGCTCGACGATCGAGCGGACGGTGAAGGACTTCCCGCAGCCCGGCCCGCCGGTGAGCACCGCGACCCGGCGGGTGAGCGCGAGGCGGACCGCGTCCCGCTGCGCGGGGGCCAGCGTGGCTCCGGTCCGGCCGGCGAGCCAGCCCAGGGCCTTGTCCCAGTCCACGTCCCGGAAGGCGGGCAGCCGGTCCTCCTTCGCGTTCAGGAGGCGGCGCACCTGACCGGCCAGGGACAGCTCGGCACGGTGGAACGGCACGAGGTACACGGCGGTGAGGGGGTCCGGCCCGCCCTGCGGGTCGGGCACGGATTCCCGTACGACCCCTTCCGGATCGGCGGCGAGCTCGGCCAGGCAGTCGATGACCAGCCCGGTGTCCACCTGGAGCAGCTTGACCCCGTCGGCGATGAGCCGGTCCTCGGGCAGGAAGCAGTGCCCCTGGTCGGCGGACTGGGACAGGGCGTACTGGAGCCCGGCCTTGACCCGCTCCGGGCTGTCGTGCGGGATCCCGACGGCCTGCGCGATGCGGTCGGCGGTGAGGAAGCCGATGCCCCAGACGTCGGCGGCGAGCCGGTACGGCTGGTTCTTCACCACGGAGATGGAGGCGTCGGCGTACTTCTTGTAGATGCGCACGGCGATGGAGGTGGAGACGCCGACCCCTTGGAGGAAGACCATGACCTCCTTGATGGCCTTCTGTTCCTCCCAGGCGGCGCCGATCAGCTTGGTCCGCTTGGGGCCGAGGCCGGGGACTTCGATCAGCCGCTTCGGCTGCTCCTCGATGACGTCGAGGGTGTCGAGCCCGAAGTGCTCGACGATCCGGTCCGCGATCTTCGGTCCGATGCCCTTGATCAGGCCGGAGCCGAGATAGCGCCGGATGCCCTGGATGGTCGCGGGGAGCAGCGTCGTGTAGTTCTCCACGGTGAACTGCCTGCCGTACTGGGCGTGCGAGCCCCAGCGGCCCTCCATGCGCAGCGATTCACCCGGCTGCGCCCCGAGGAGGGATCCCACGACCGTGAGCAGGTCGCCGGCGCCACGGCCGGTGTCCACCCGGGCGACCGTGTACCCGCTCTCCTCGTTGGCGTAGGTGATGCGCTCCAGCACACCCTCGACCACCGCCGGCGCCACGGCCGCGTTCGTCGTCATGGCCCGAAACTACAGCCCGGGTGTGACGGTCCGGCGGGCCTGTGGAGAACTCGGCGGCCGGCCGGGGACGGCCCACCAGAAGGGGGTCCCGCCTTCCGGCCGGACCCCCTCACGGTTACCCCTCCCTCGTCGGACTTCCCGATCCCCCCGGATCCCCCCGGAAGTCCCGACGCACCATACGACCCGCGACCCCCGCCCGCGGTTGCACGCGGATCCGGAACTTTGCCTTTCCGTGACCTTGGAGGGTTCCGGAGGCCATCCGAGGTGCCGCCGAATCGCCACAGAAGTAGCGTTTCAGACATGAGCGAACCTTCCTTCCAGGACGACGTGCTGAACGAACTCGGCGACGACCGGCTGACCGAGATCGCCGGTCTCCTCGGCACCGACACCAACGGCGCCCGTGACACCGTCGCGACCACGGTCGGGGCGATGACCGGCGACCTCCAGCAGAAGGCCGACGCCGATGACGACGACGGCAACGAGGTCCGCCAGGCCTTTGCCGAGGTCACCCAGGCCCCGCTGGAAGGCGTGGCCACCCTCGGCGGCGGCCTGGGCGGCATGCTCAGCGGCGGGATGATGGCCGGGGTGCTCGCCAAGGTGAGCAAGCCCGTGGCCAATGCCGTCTCGAAGAAGACCGGCATCCCCGCACCCACCGTGGCCCGGGTCATCGAGCTGCTGATCCCGGTCCTGCTGGCGGTCTTCGCCAAGCGCGCGGCCGGAAAGGCCGGAGGCGCGGGTGCGGGCGCGGGCGCGGGGGCCCCGACCGCAGCCGGCGGCGAGTCCCCCATCCCGTCGCCGGGAGCGGTACCGGGCGCGGCGGGCGCCGCCCCCGCGGGTCCGGCCGGCGCTGCTCCGGCGGGCGGCGGCAGCCTCGGCGACCTGCTCGGCCAGATCCTCGGCGGCGGCAAGAAGTAGGCGGATTCACCCGTTCGGACGAAACGGCCCCGGGCCGGGTCCGGGCCGCCCCCCCGGCGGTCCGGACCCGGCCCGGGCTCTGATCGGCGGACGGGGACGGGGACGCGGGCCGGGACGCGGGCCGGGACACGGGCCGGAACGAGGCCGGGGACGCGGCCGGGGAGGTCAGATCGCCGGACGGTAGAAGAAGGTCTTGCGCCGCTCGATCCTGCCGTCGCGGACGAGGTAGGTGTCGGCGAAGGCCTCGTCCAGGGTCGTGCCGTCCCTGTCGGCACCCCGGAACCGCCCCCAGCAGGCGGCCGCGGCCAGGCCGCCGGTCACCTGGCTCACCTCGTGTGCGCCCGAGGTGATGATCCGTTCGTGCTCGTAGAACCGGCGGATCCGGTCGAGGCCCTCCAGCGCCGGGTAGCCCGGCCGTTCGTACACGGCGTCCGGCGTGAAGACCTCCCCGAGCCGGTCCCACGAGCGGGTGTCGATCACCTGGAACAGCCGGGCCACCAGGGATTCGGCGGTCACCGGTGCGTGCGAAGTCGTTGTCACGGTCTTGCTCCTTGGGGGTGTGGAGGAAAAAGCCGGTGCGCGTGCGCGGCCCGCCCGACGGGGTGGATCACACCCCGTCGGCCAGGGCCTTCTCCCAGGCCGTGGCCAGACGGGAGACGCCTTCCCGGCGCTGCGCGCCGTCCAGGGAGGCGAAGGACAGCCGCAGGACCCGCGAGCCGTCCTCCTCGATGCAGAAGGGCGTGCCGGGCACGATGGCGACGCCTTGAGCCAGCGCGTGCGCGTACAGCGCGTCCGAGCCGACCCGGGGGTCGGTCAGCCGGCACCAGAAGAAGAGGCCGCCGCGCGGCCGTTCGAAGTCCAGCCAGGGCAGTCCCTCGCGCAGCAGCGTCTCCATGGCGCGGGCCCGGCCGCCGTACAGCGTGCGCAGGCCCGCCAGATGGGCCGGCAGGAACTCCGGGTCTCCGAGCAGATCGGCGAGGAGGTACTGGCCGAAGGTGTTGGTCTGCAGGTCCCCGCACTGCTTGGCGGCGACCAGCTCCCCGATCAGCTCGGCCGGGGCGACCAGACCGGCCACCCGCAGTCCCGGGCAGACCGTCTTGGAGAGGCTCATCAGCCGGACCACGCGTCCGCTGTGGACGTCGGTGGACGGCAGCCTGCCCCCCTCGAAGGCCAGGTCACCGTACGGGTCGTCCTCGACGACGAGGAAGCCGAACCGCTCGGCCAGCGCGGCCAGGTGGCGGCGCCGCTCCTCGGAGAGCACGGCTCCGGTGGGGTTGTGGAAGTGCGGGACGACGTAGACCAGCTTGGGCCGGGCCCCGGCGAGGAGGCGCTGCTCCAGTACGTCGGTGCGCATCCCCTGCGCGTCGCCGGGCACCGGCAGCAGCCGGGCGCCGGCCCGCCGGAAGACCTGTACGGCGCCCAGGTAGCTCGGGTCGTCCAGGGCCACCTCGTCGCCCTCGTCCACGAGGGTCCGGGCGACGAGGTCCAGGCCCTGCTGGCTGCCCGCGGTGACCATCACCCGGTCGGGGCCGACGGGGGCCCCGGTCGCGCTCGCCCGGGCCGCGATCACCTCGCGCATCGGCGCGATGCCGTCCGTGGGGGCGTACTGGAGCGCCCGTACCGCCGACCCGGCCGGCCCGGCGAACAGCCGGTCGGTGGCCTCGGCGAGCCGGGCCACGGGGAAGCTGTCGGGGGCCGGGATCCCGCCGGCCATCGAGAGCACCCCGGGGGCGGTGGCGGCCGCCAGGATCCGGCTCACCGCGTCGGAGCGGCCCCAGCCGGTGCGGCGGGCGAGCAGGCTTCCGATGGCGCCGGGCGCGGCGGCCCGAGGTACGGGGCTCACCTCGCGTCCGCCTTCCGGGGCTCCCGGGCGATCTGGGGCGGGAACTCCTTCAGGCGCCACACCGGCGATTTCAGGACGACCAGAACCGCGGTCAGGAAGAGCGCGGCGGTGACGAAGAGCGTCTCGCGCAGCCCGATGAGGTCGCCGAGCCAGCCGCCCAGCAGGGCGCCGAGCGGGAGCGTCCCCCAGGAGACGAAGCGGTAGCCGGCGTTCATCCGGCCCAGCAGGTGATCCGGGGTCATGGACTGGCGCAGGCTGATGATGTGGATGTTGGCGATGGTGCCGCCCGCGCCGATCAGGGCGAACGCGGCGACGAACAGGACCAGCGAGAGCGCCCCGCCGTTCGCCGGGGCGGCCGGGATGGCCACCGGGGCCAGGCAGCACAGCAGCAGGGCCGTCAGGATGGCCGGACCGAGTCCGGTCTTGCGCTTGAGCCACTGGGCGAGCATCGAGCCGGCCAGGGAGCCCACCGCACCCGTGCCCAGCAGCAGCCCGATGCCGCCGGGCGAGATGCCGAGCGTGCGGGCCGCGTAGAGCACGAACACCGTCTGGAGCGACATCCAGCACAGGTTGTACAGCCCGGACTGGAGGGCACAGGCCCGCAGGTGGGCGCTGTCCCAGATGATCCGGATGCCCTCGGCGATGCTGGTCCGGATCCCGGTCCGCTCCTGCTGGGGCACCGGCTCCGGCTCCACGCGCCGTACCACCAGCAGCGTGAGCACGGAGACGAGGTACGAGATCCCGTTGATCAGCAGCGCGTAGGGGGCGGTGACCCAGCCGATGAGCAGACCGGCCAGGCCGGGCCCGCCGATCTGGGCCAGCGAACTGGTGCCCTGGAGCTTGCTGTTGCCCTCCACCAGGTGCTGCTTGCCGACCAGGGTCGGCAGGTACGACTGGTAGGAGACGTCGAAGACCACCGTGAGGGTGCCCACGAGCAGCGCGGCGACGTACACGTGCTCGATGCGGAGCAGGTCGAGCACGGCCAGCAGCGGCACCGCGCTGACCAGCAGCGCCCGCCCCACGTTGGCCATGATCATCAGGGGCCTGCGCCGCACCCGGTCGACCCAGACGCCGACCAGGAGGGTGACCAGCAGGAACGGGGCGTAGGAGGCCGCGTTGACGAAGCCCACCTGGGAGGAGCTGGCGTCGAGCGTGAGCACCGCGGTGAGCGGCAGCGCCAGGGTCGTGACCTGGGCCCCGACCTGTGAGATCGCCTCCCCGGACCAGAACTTGAGGAACTCCGGGTCCCGCCAGAGCGTGGCGGGCGCGGCGGCGGCCGGTGCTGCGGCCGCCGTCTGCTCCACCGGCTCGGCGGCCCCCTTCCCGATGTCGGTCACTTCGCTTCCACTCCCTCGGCGGCCGGGTCCACGTGGAACGCGCAGCCGATCTGGGCGCCGCGGAGCATGCTCACGATGCCCACGGCCGGGTCGGTGACGCCGCGGGCCAGGGTGCCGGCGTAGCGTCCGTCGACCATCAGCGTTCCGTAGGCGACGGCCATGTCCTCGCAGGTCTCGCCGTCCTCGGAGAGGAAGCGCTCGGTGGTCGGCAGCAGGCGGTGCTGGAGGACGTACGGGCCGTCGACGGCCTGGCGGAGCCTCGCGACCCATTCCTTCTGGTCGGTGGTCCAGCCGGGGGTGACGCCGACGCCGCCGTAGAGCAGGGTGGGCTTGAGGACCAGGTGGTCCTTGTTGGCGATGGCGTAGGGCAGCAGGTCGATCTTCTCGCCGCCGAAGGTGACCTTCTCGTCGCGGACGAAGCGGGTCCAGGGCAGGATCCGGTCGATCAGCTCGCGTTCGGCCTCGGTGAAGACGGCGCGGTTGCGCTCGTCGCTGAGCATCGCGAGGCTGCCCTTGTTGCCGTACAGCTCGCAGTCGAGCGGGGCGAACAGTTCGACCGTGCCCGCCTCGACGGCGTCGAGGAGCGGGTTGACGAGGTCGTAGGTGCGGGGCTCGTCGGGCATTTCGCCGGGCAGGAACATCCGGTAGACCACGTCGACCTCGCGGCCGGCGTGCAGGACCTTGCCGCCCTCGTAGGCGAAGTCGCCGAGGTGGCAGACGACGGTCTCGAAGCCGAGCCGCTCGAAGGCCGGGACGACGAACTCCATCCAGCACTTGGACTTCTCGAAGCCCTCGGGCCAGTCGGTGATCGCCAGCAGCGGCCGCTCGATGCCCTCGAGGGAGGGCGCCTGGCGGCGCAGCACCTCGGTGATGCGGGCGAGCGGGTCGGGATAGACCAGTCCCTCGGCGGCCGCGAACTCGGCGAAGTCTGCGTCCTGGATCAGGGCGCGGGCGAACTCGCCCATCTGCCAGCCGCCCAGCGAGGAGCCGGTGTTGAGCTCCATGACGCGGAAGCCGCCGGTCTCGCGGTACAGGTCGGCGCGGGAGAGCGGGGCGAGCTCGTCCACGGAGCCGCGCAGGACCAGGTCGGCCTGGGTGGGCGACATCCCGACGGCGGTGGCGAAGGCGCGCAGGTCGCCGCCGTAGAGCCGGGCGGGCACCGCCTTGAGCAGTTCGAAGAGCCCGTTCAGGTCGTTCTCCAGGCCCGTGACGTCGGCCTCGCTGAGGAAGACGGGGCGGTTGAGCCCCTCGCCGCCGCCGGCTCCGTAGCGGAACCACTCCACGCCCCGGACGCCGGAGACGGTCTGGCGGGCGGCGGTGCGCTCGTGGTCGAAGAAGCGGCGGGTCACGGCGTTCTCGACGCGGGCGCCGAGCCGGTGCGCGGCGACTCCGGAGACCTCCGTACGGGAGAGCGCCTCGGCGCGGTCCAGGGCGCGGCGGGTGCCGGCCGGGGTTTCACTGACCGCGATGAGCGCGGCGGAGCGGGGGGTCAGGCCGCGGGGCGGGAGCAGCAGTTCGTCGCCGGGCTCGACCAGGGCGACGGCCTCGGCCAAGTCCTCCACGTCCTCGGGGGCGGGCAGGACGACGCGGTCGACGGCGCCGTCGTAGGCCGGGTAGAGGAAGCGGACCTCGGCGCTGAGGGCGCGGGTCGGGGTGACGTCCGGGGTCTCCTCGAAGGCGATCCGGGCGGCGGCCAGCGGCAGGTCCACTCCGGTGGCGAGCTGGTTGAGGTGCGGGATGAGGTCGCCGCCGAGGCGGCCGTTGAGCTCGATCAGGCGGGGGCCGTCCGCGGCGACGCGCAGTTCGGTGTGGGTGACTCCGTAGTCGACTCCGGCCGCGCGGTGCGCGTCCTGGACGAGCCGGGTGACGGCGTCGGCCCAGGGCTCGTGGCGCCAGTCGGTGACCAGGTGGCCGACCTCTTCGAAGTACGGGTGGGCGCCGAGGCGCTTGCGGGCCACGCACACCGGGGTGGCCAGGCCGTCCACGACGACGCTGTCCACGCTCAGTTCGGGGCCCTCGATGAACTCCTCGATCAGGACCGAGGCGGTGGTGCCGGCGCCGCGCAGCCGGCTGGTGGAGGCGAGCCGGAAGGCCCGGCGCAGGCCGTCCACGTCGCGGGCCATCATCACGCCGAAGCTGCCGCCGAGGGTGCGGGGCTTGACGACGACGGGGAAGCCGATGGACTCGGCGGCGGCGACGGCCTCGTCCTCGGTGGTGGCCGGGACGTGGCGGACGGCGGCCATCCCGGCGGCTTCCAGGGCCTGGCGGGTGGCGTACTTGTCGCGGCAGATCTTGGCGGCCGCCGGGTCCATGGCCCGCATGCCGAGCTTCTTGGCGACCGAGGAGACGGCGACCAGCGACCACTCGTCCCAGGTGACGACCGCGGCGTCGGCGACCTCCCCGCGCAGGTCGGCGACCGGGGCGTACAGCTTGGCGGCGTCCGTGGTGTCGGCGATCCGGTGGGTCTCCACGTAGCGGGCCTGCCAGGTGGGGGCCTCCGGCGCGACGAGGGTCACCTCGTAGTGCCGGGCGAGGGAGGCCAGGGCGTATTCCCGGTACTGCTGTATGCGGCTGCCTACGAGGATGACGCGCCGGCGTTCGGGGGTCATGAGGACCACGGTGGGTTCCTTTCCGGTACGGGGCGTGGAGCTGGTTCGCCCCGGAGAGCGGGGTGCGAGACGTGGGGTGGGGGGGGTCAGCCCGTCGGGCCGTCGGCGGGCGGGGCGCCGACCGGTACGCAGGTCAGCCGGAAGGAGTTCGCGGACTCGGTGATGGCGGCCTCGACCTCGCGGGTGGTGGCGCCGCGGAATCGGAAGCGGGTGCCGACGTGCTCGTAGCCGCTGATCGCCGGGGCCGTGGAGCCGACCGGGGTGTGCTTGACGGCGTACGGGCGGCGGCCCGGCGCGGGTTCCCGTACCCAGCCGGCCGCTTCGACGCGGCAGGGGGCGGGCACGGGGAGCGGGAGCAGCAGGTAGCCGCCGACCTCGCCGGTCTTGAGCGGCGGCAGGACCGGGGTCAGGCCGAGCTGGATGTCCACGGCGGCGGCCATCAGGTCGATTTCGTGGACGTCGCGCCAGGTGAAGGGGATCTCCCCGCCGCCCACCCGGGCCCCGCACTCCAGGAAGACCAGCGCGGGTCCGCCGCCGGGTGCCGGGGTGACGAAGGCCTCCAGGTGGAACACCCAGGGCCGGGGGCCGCCGAGGGCGGGGCCGACCGCGGCGGCGAAGGCCAGGGCCGCCTCCAGCAGCTCGGGGTCGTCCTCCTCCACGGAGCCGAGCCAGGTGCCCTGGGTGAAGTCGGCGCAGGTGCCGCCCACGTAGCGCGAGACGGTCCAGCTGCCGAGCGAATCGCCCTCCCACAGGCCGTCGATGTGCAGGATCGGGCCGTCCACGTAGCTCTGGACGAGGTGCGGTTCGGCGGCCAGGGCGGCGGCCAGGGCGCCGAGCTCCGCCAGTTCGGCGGCGGAGCCGATCTGGACCACGCCCCGGCTGGCGGTGCCGCGGTGCGGTTTGACGACCAGCGGCCAGCCGTGGGCTTCGCCGAAGGCGAGCACGGCGGCCGGGTCCGGCGCGGGGGCGAAGGCGGGCACCGGCAGCCCGGCGGCCTCGGCCGTGCGGCACATGGTCAGCTTGTCGCGGAACACGGCCAGTTCGGCGGTGTGCTGGCCGGGGATCGCGAACTCCTCGCGGATCAGCGCGGCCGTGTCCAGGTCCCCCTCGTTGAGGGCGATCAGCCGCGCCGGGGCGCCGAAGCGGGCCACGAGATCGGTGACGGCCGCGCGGACGGCGGGCAGGTCGTCGGTCAGGGCGACGGTGGCGACCGCGGCGGCGGCCTCGGGTAACGAGGCGCGGCCGAGCCCGGTGCTGACGTAGGTGACGTGGGCGGCGCCGTGGTCGATGTAGTCGGCGTAGTGCGCGTGGGTGTCCCGCCAGCGGTGCAGGACGATGATGTGCGGCCGGTCGGTGCTCATGCCGTCCCGCTCCCCTCACCCGCGTCGGTGGCGGCGCCGGCGGCGGTCGCGGCGAGCCAGGGCAGGGCCGCCGTGGCCATCGTGCGGACGCCGACGGACAGCGCGGGTCCGGCGACGGGCGCGAAGGTGGAGGAGTGGTTCTGCGGGAGCTCCTCCAGCTTGCCGGCCGCGAAGGCCTCGCCGAAGGCCTGCGGGTCGAGACCGCCGTAGAACCAGTACACCGAGGGGACCTGGGCGGCGGTGGCGAGCAGCCCGAAGTCCTCGCTGGCGGTGGTCGGGCCCATCGTCATGACGGCGCCGGCCCCGAAGTGCTCGCGGTGGGCGTCGGCCACCCGCTCGGCGGCAGCGGTGTCGTTGACGGTCATGGGCAGGTGGTAGACGGAGGTGATCTCCGGGTCGGCGGTCGCGCCCGCCGCCGCCGATTCGGCGCGGGCGAGGCGCTCGACGGCCGCGAGGACCTTCTCGCGGACCGGCGCGGAGCTGGTGCGCACGTTGATGCCGAGCTCGGCGGTGTCGGGTATGACCGCGGCGGTGGTTCCGGCGTGCAGTTTGCCGACGGTGACCACCACCGGTTCCTGGGCGGACGTTTCGCGGGAGACGATCGTCTGGAGCCGCAGCACGAGCGAGGCCGCCATCACCACGGGGTCGACCGCGGCCTCGGGCTTCGAGCCGTGGCCGCCGCGCCCGAAGAGCTTGACGGTGATCGAGTCGGTGGCGCCCATGACCACGCCGGGCAGGGTCGCGACGAGCCCGACGGGGCCGGGACCCACGTGCGAGCCGAGGATCACGTCGGGGCGCGGGAAGCGCTCGAAGAGCCCGTCCTCGACCATCTCGCGGGCTCCGTAGCCGCTCTCCTCCCCCGGCTGGAAGACGGCGACGACGGTGCCGCTCCAGGCCCCGCGGTTACGGGCGAACAGGGCGCAGGACCCGATCAGCGCGGCCACGTGCAGGTCGTGGCCGCAGGCGTGCATCACCGGGACCTCGGTGCCCGATTCGTCGGTGGCGGTCCCGGTGCTCGCGTACGGCAGCCCGGTGGCCTCCTTGACGGGCAGCGCGTCCATGTCGGCGCGCAGCATGACCACCGGTCCGTCGCCGTTGCCCAGGACCGCGACCACGCCGGTGCGGCCGACGCCGGTCGTGATCTCCCAGCCGCCCTGGGCGGCGAGGCGCTCGGCGACGAGGGCCGCCGTCCGCTTCTCCTGGAAGGCCAGTTCCGGGTGGGTGTGCAAGTCGCGGTAGTCGGCTTCGAGGGCCGGCAGTAGCGAGTCGAGTCCTTCGAGCAGTGCAGTCATGACGTCCTTCTCAGGCATGAGGGGTTACGGACACGGGGTGTTCGCGACCGGGGTGTTCGGGTACGGCCCATGAGGCGGCCAGCGCCACCGCGGCGGTCAGTGCGGGCCACCACGGCAGCCAGGCGCCCAGGCCGGCCGACCTCAGGAGCTCCGCGAGCATCGGGAACGTGCCGCCGAAGAGGCTGATCGCGGCCGCGGTGGGAAGGCCCACGGCGACGGCGCGCACCGCCGGCGGGAACAGCTGCCCGGCGAAGACGTTGCTCACCGCGAGCGGGAGGCCCAGCAGGAAGAGCAGCACCACGGTGACCAGTTGGACGGAAACCCGGCCGGAGTTCATGGCCGGCAGCAGCGGTACGGTGCCCAGCGCGAGCCCGGCGAAGCCGAGGCGCAGGACGGGCAGTGCCCCGAACCGGTCGGCGGCCCTGCCGCCGCCGAGCATGGCCGCGAGGAGCGCCACCATGCCGAGGAGGAGCGCGGCGGAGGTCTCCTCCTTGCCGGCGGCCCCGGCGTTCTCGGCGTACGAGGGGAAGTCGACGGTGACGAAGTAGAAGGTGGTGGTGGCCCCGGAGGTGACGGCGAACACCACGGCGAGCCGCCCGAGATGGGCCCGCAGCACCGGCCAGGGACTCGGCGCCTTCACTCCCGGAGCAGCCTTGACCACCGGACCAGCCTTCACCGCCGGAGCAGCCTTCCAGTCGTAGGCCTCGACGACCGATCCGACGGTGGCGGCGGCCAGTTCCCTGCGGGGGCGCCGGACCGGCGCCGGTGCGGCGGCGGTGGCCGCCGCCGCCACACCGGCCGCCGGGAGGCCGGCTTGGTCAATGCTGGTCATCTGTTACTCCGTAGACCCTGATCAATGAGGTGTCCTGCCCGGGGAAGGGCACGGCGTGCAGCCGGACCCCGGTGGCCGGGAGGGCGTCGAGGCCGGTCAGGCCCGTGACCGCGGGCAGGTTGGCCGCGGCGAGCGCCGCGGCCACCGGCCCGTTGCTCTCACGGCTGTCGGTCGCCACGAGGAGCGCGCCCTGCCCGGCGAGCAGGTCCACCGCGTCCTCGGTGAGGTACGGGCCGGCCGCGCGGCCGGTCTGCACGACGACGGCGCGGCCCGCGAGGTCGAAGGGCGCGAGCGCGAGCCGGTCGGCGACCGGCGCTCCGGCTCCGAGGAGCCGGACCAGGACCACGGGAAGGTCCACCAGGCCGGCGAGGCCCGGGGCGGCGCCGCCCGGGCCCGTCGGCCAGGCGGCCCGGGTGGCGGGGCCGGTCACGTCCGTCGTGGTGCGGCCCGAGCCGGCGGAGCCGGGGTTCCGGGAGTCGGGGTTGCGGGAGCCGGTGTTGCGGGAGCCCTTGTGGGGCTCCTGGAGCAGCTCCCGGCGGGTGATCTTCGTACTGCCCACCATCAGCAGTCCGAGGTGGCGGACGATCAGTTCGCCCAGGTCCCCGTCGGTGATGTCGTCACCGGGGATGTCCAGGCGGAACCCCTGCATCTGCAGGGCGCCTCCGTTGCTGAAGACGACCTCCGCGTCGAAGTCGACCCGCCACTCGCCGCCGTACTCGCCGCCGTGCTCGTCGCCGTGCTCGACGCTGTTGTTCGTTCCCGTGGCCATTGCCATGCTCGCTGTCCCTACTCTTCGTGGATCCGTGCTCTGCCGCGCCCGGGCCGGCTGCTCCGGCCCGGGCGCGGTCGACCGGCTCAGGCGCAGTCGATCAGAGCTTTCTCCAGTGCCGCCGCCATCTCGTGGATCTCCTCGTCGGTGATCACCAGTGGCGGGAGCAGCCGGAGCACGGCGCCGTGCCGCCCGCCGCTCTCCAGCAGCAGCCCATGGTCCAGGCAGGCGCGCTTGACGCGCTTGGCCCGGGCCCCGTCCGCGGGCAGCGACCCGAGGGCGTCGGCCCGGCCGGCGGGGTCCACGATCTCGATGCCCCACATCAGGCCCCGGCCGCGGACCTGGCCGATCTCGGGGTGACCGGCGGCCAGCCGGCCGAGCAGGGAGCCGATCAACTCGCCCTTGGCCGCGGCTTTTTCGATCAGCCGCTCGGACTCGGTGACCCGCATGGCGGCGAGTCCCGCGACCAGGGCGATCTGGTTGCCGCGGAAGGTGCCCGCGTGGGCTCCGGGCGTCCAGGCGTCGTACTTGCCGTGGTAGAGCAGCAGCGACAGCGGGAAGCCGCCGCCGGCCGCCTTGGACACGAGGACGGCGTCCGGCTCGATCCCGGACTCCTCGAAGGCCCACATGGTGCCGGTGCGTCCGAAGCCGGCCTGGATCTCGTCCAGGACCAGCGGGATGTCCAGCCGGGCGGTGATCTCCCGCAGCCCGCGCAGCCAGGCGGCCGGCGCCGGGATCACCCCGCCCTCGCCCTGGACCGCTTCGACGAAGACCGCGGCCGGTGTGGTGATGCCGCTCTCCGGGTCGGTGAGCAGCCGCTCGATGTAGGTCAGGCCGGCCCGGATGCCCGCCTCGCCGCCGATGCCGAAGGGGCAGCGGTAGTCGTAGGGATAGGGGAGGTGGTGGACGTCCGGCATCAGGGAGGGCACGGACTCCTTGGCGCCCAGGTTGCCGGTGAGGGCGAGGGCGCCCGCCGTCATCCCGTGGTACGCCCCGTGGAAGGAGATCACCGTCCGGCGGCCGGTGGCGATCTTGAAGAGCTTGATGGCGGCTTCGGTGGCGTCGGTGCCCGCCGGTCCGCAGAACTGGGTCTTGAAGGTGTCCGCCATGGTGCCCGGCAGCCGTGCGTACAGCGCCCGGAGGTACTCGTACTTGGCCGGGGTGGTCAGGTCCAGTGCCTGCTGGACCTGACCGGAGGCGAGGTACTCCCCCACCGCGGCCAGGACGTCCGGGTGGTTGTGCCCCAGGGCGAGGGTGCCCGCCGCGGCGAGGCAGTCCAGGTACTCCCGGCCGTGCCCGTCGCGGACACGTGCCCCGTGCCCTTCGGCGAGGAGCTTGCCGAAGGCGTTGGCGTAGGTCCGGGCGCCCGATTCGCGCGCCTCGACGAAGGTGTACATCTCGTCCGGCGTGAGGGTGGTCACGTCGTCACTCCTCTTCATTTCCTCAGGTGTGAGCGGGCGTCGGCGACCATGACCTGACCGAGGGCGATGCCTCCGTCATTGGTCGGAACGAGCCGGTGGACAAAGGTGTCGAAACCGTCGGCGGTCAGCCCGGTCAGACAGTTGAGCAGCAGGAACTCGTTGAGGAACACGCCTCCGGAGAGGGCGACCTGGTTGACCCCGGTCTCCTCCCGCAGGGCCGTGCAGCGCTCGCGCACCATGTCGACGACGGCCGTGTGGAACCGGCGGCTGATCCGCTCCACGGGCAGTCCGGCGGCGATGTCGGCGGCCATGGCCCGGATCACGGGCCGGGGGTCCACCTCGGTCAGTCCGTCCGCCGCGTAGGCCCCGAAGCGGTACGAGGCCTGCGGCTCGCGGGTGGCGTCGCGGTCGAGCAGCCCCTCCAGCTCGATCGGGCCCTGGGCCTCGTACTCGGCCCTGGCGCAGACCCCGGCGAGGGCGGCGGCCCCGTCGAAGAGCCGGCCCATGCTGGAGGTGGGCGGGGAGTTGATCCCGCGGGCCGCCATCGTCGCGAAGACCTGGCGGCGCTGCGCGTCGAGGGCGGCGAGGGCGGGGAAGCCCGCCAGGGCCCGGTCCGCGTCCCCGTCGAAGGCGTCCAGAGCGAGTGCGTACCCGGTGCGGATGGGTTCGCGCACCGCCTGATCCCCGCCGATCAGCGGCAGGCCGCGCATCCGGCCGACCCGGCGGAAGGCGGCGTAGTCCCCGAGGAGGAACTCCCCGCCCCACACCGTGCCGTCCTCGCCGTAGCCGAAGCCGTCGAAGATCACGCCGAGCGTGGTGCCGCTCACGTGGTTCTCCGCCATGCAGGAGGCCATGTGGGCGTGGTGGTGCTGGACTTCCACGGTGGGCAGCGCCGGGCCCGTGCCGTCGTCGTCCAAGGCGGCCCGGGTGGAGCGGAACTGCGGGTGCATGTCGTGCGCGGTGACCTCCGGCTTGAGCGCGTAGAGCTGCGCCAGGTGCCGGGCGGTGCGGTGGTGCGCGGCGAAGGTCTCGTCGTTCTTGAGGTCGCCGATGTGCTGGCTGAGGAAGACCTGGGAGCCGTTGGTGAGGGCGACGGTCGTCTTCAGTTCGGCGCCGAGGGCGACCACGGGGGCCACCTCGCGGCCGACGTCCACGGGGTAGGGGGCGTAGCCGCGGGCCCGGCGGATGAACTGGAGCAGCGGCTCGTCGAGTTCGGGGTGGTCGGAGAGGCGGACGACCGAGTCGTCGACGCGGATCTCGATGTCGCGGTCGTGGTAGAGGATCACGTCCGCGATCTCGAAGAGCTGCTCCAGGGCCTCTTCGTTGCGGTAGGCGATGGGGTAGCCGGAGATGTTGCCGCTGGTGGCGACGAGCGCTTCGAGGCCGGGCTCGTCCAGCAGCAGGTGGTGGTGGGGCGCCGAGGGCAGCATGATCCCCAGGTTGGGATTGCGCGGGGCCACGGATTCCGGGAGGGAGCCCGCGCGCTTGCGGGCCAGCAGGATGGGCCGGGCCGGCGAGCGCAGGACGTCGATCTCCGCCTCGGAGAGGTCCACCAGGGCCTGCGCCGTGGTGAGATCGCGGACCATCACCGCGAACGGCTTGGAGTCGCGGCGCTTGCGGCCGCGCAGCAGGGCCACGGCCTCCGCGTTCGTCGCGTCCACCACGAGGTGGAAGCCGCCGACGCTCTTCATGGCCGCGATCCCGCCGTCGGCCAGCACCCGGGCGGCCCGCAGGAGGGCCTCGTCCCCTTCGGCCGTGCCCCCCTCCCGGTCCCGGAGCAGCAGCCGGGGGCCGCAGTCCGGGCACGCGTTGGGCTGCGCGTGGTAGCGCCGGTCCATCGGGTCCTCGTACTCGGCCTTGCAGTCCGGGCACATGGTGAAGGTGGCCATGGTGGTCATCGGACGGTCGTACGGCAGGTCCTGGATGATGGAGTACCGGGGCCCGCAGTTGGTGCAGTTGATGAAGGGGTAGCGGTGCCGGCGGTCCCTCGGATCGCGAAGCTCCGCCTGGCAGTCGCCGCATACGTGGGTGTCCGCCGGGAGCAGCGCGGACCGGGCTCCGGTGTGCTCGCTGTGCACGATGGTGAACGGACCCGCGGGCACGGTGCCCGCGGCCAGCCCCCGGGTCGGCCGGACCCCGTCCACCCGGGCGAGCTCGGGGGCGCGGCCGCTGAGGCCCGCCGCGAACTCCTCCAGGGCGGCGACCGGTCCGGACGCCTCCACCAGCACGCCTTCGGGGTCGTTGCGAACCCAGCCGGAGAGGCCGAGTTCACGGGCCAGCTTGTAGACGAACGGCCGGTAGCCGACGCCCTGGACCACGCCGGTGACGCGGATGCGCCATTCCTCAGCGGCGCTGTCGGCGGTGTCGGCGCCCGTGATCGCCTCGGGCCGCTCGGTGACGGTCTGCTGCTCGGTGCTGCTCATGGCGGTTTCCTCGGTCCCTTGTCTCAGCAGAGCCGGGGGAGTTCGGCGCCGAGGAGTTCCTCGAGCCGGGTCTCGCGGCCGTCCTTGTCGCGCAGCAGCACCAGGCCCTCGGTGTCCTCGGAGATCTCGCCGATGGTGACCGCGTGCTTGCCGTAGGGCACCGAGCGCAGGGCGGCCAGTACGTCGGCCTCCGCTTCCGGGGCCACGAAGACCGCCAGGCAGCCCTCGTTGGCGCAGTGCAGCGGGTTGATGCCGAGCATGTCGGCGGCCATCGCCGTCTCGTGCTGGATGGGCAGGTCGTCCTGGGCGACGCGGATGGTGCGGCCGAGCTTGTGCGCGTACTCGTGGAGCACGGCGGTCAGGCCGCCGCGGGTGACGTCGCGCATCGACCGGACGGCGCCGGCCTCCACGTTCGACAGGACCGTGTCGACCAGGCCGCCCAGCGGCGCGCAGTCGCTGTCCACCCGCTGTTCGAAGCCGAGGCCCTCGCGGATGGAGAGCAGGTGCACCGTGTGGTTGCCGATGGGGCCGCTGAGGATCACCTTGTCGCCGGGGCGCACGTCGGTCATCGTGAGCGGCTCGCGCTCGAAGACCCCGACGCCCGCGGTGTTCAGGTAGATCTGGTCGGCCTCGCCCTTGCGGACCACCTTGGTGTCCCCGCCGACGATCTGTACGCCGGCCTCGCGGGCGGTGTCGCGGATCGACTCCAGGACCTGGACGAGCTTGGGGATGGGGAGCCCGGTCTCCAGGATCATCCCGAGGGTGAGGTACTTGGGCCGGGCGCCGGCGACGGCCAGGTCGTTGACGGTGCCGCAGACCGCGATCTTCCCGATGTCCCCGTTGCCGAAGAACGGCGGGTCGATCACGAAGGAGTCGGTGGTCATCGCGATGCGGTCGCCCTCGATCTTGAGGACCGCGCTGTCCTCCATGATGCCGACGTACACGTCGCCGAGGGTCGCCGCGATCAGCTGGACCAGGTCCTGGCTCAGCTTCGCGCCGGTGCCGTGGTCGAGGACGATGAATTCGGTGGGATCCACGCTCGTGGTCATGCCTGTTCGTTCCTTTCAGGGGTGGGGCCGGAACGGGGAGTGGTGGGGAGGGGCGTGGTCAGGGGGTCTTGATGTTCTTGCGGGGCAGGCCGCCCTCGGCGTCGAGCACCTTGATGACCTCGGCGGAGTCGGTCACCGTGGCGCAGTAGCCCTCCAGCCAGTCCAGGGCGCGCTGCTTGTCGTCGAGGCGGGCCGAGACGACGCAGTCGGAGGGGACCCAGATGTTGTAGCCGCGGAAGAAGGCGTCGGCGGCGGTGGTCTGGACGCATATCTGCGTCTGCATGCCGGTGATCAGCACGGTGTCCACGCCGAGGGCCTGGAGGCGGTCGTGCAGGTCGGTCTCGTAGAAGCCCGAGTCCTTGCTCTTCTCCATGACGACGTCCTCGGGGGCCAGGAAGGCCTCGATGATGTCGGCGCCGTGGGTCCCGCGCTGGACCGGGAGGTAGCCGTCGTAGCGCTCGGCGTTCGGGTCGTCCGGGTCGTTGACGAGCTGCAGGTGGAAGATGTGGTGGCCGCGGCTGCGCATCTCGTCGAGGAAGCCGGTGAAGTGCGGGGTCGCAGCCTCGACGGCGGCGACGCGCTCCGGGTTCTTCTCGACCAGTTCGTACTGGAGGTCGTTGGTCAGGACGGCGATCTTGGACATGGCTGTGCCCTTCGGTGGAGTGGCGTGGTCCCGGGGCCCGTCCGGCGCACGTCGATGTGCGCCCCGGCGGGCGGTGGGTGAGGTGCGGTGAGGTGAGGTGGGGTGCTGCGCACCGGCCGGCCGGCCGCGAGGGGCCGTGCCGCACGGGCGGATCGGCCCGGGGCGGTGTACGGCGTGCTCGGCGCGGGGGCCCGCGCGGCCCGGGGGCGGCGCGGCGGTGGGGAGGGGCGCGGGTGCGGGTGCGGGTGCGCGGGAGGGGGGAGTTACGTGTCTGCGGGTACGGCGTCAGGCACGGTGGGCGTCAGGGCCGGTGCGCCTCAGGCCCGGTTCTCGTACGGCCCGGTGCGCGTCAGGCCCGGTGTGTGGACGGTCCGGTGTGTGGACAGCCTGCCGGTACGGAGGTCAGCTCGCGACCGCGACGCGGTCGGATTCGAGCTCGTGCAGCCAGGTGCCGGTGGCCTCGAAGTGGTCCGTGATGTCGGCGAGCCGGGCGTGCATGTAGAAGCCGGTGACGGGGCGGCCGTCGGCGCGGGCGTAGTCGGGCAGCCGGCCGTACTCGCGGAAGCCCAGGCGCTGCCAGAGCACGGAGGGGCCGTCGTCGCGGACTTCGAGCGTGATGACGTCGCAGCCCATCTCGCCGACCTTGCGCAGGGCCTCGGCCCAGCCTTCGAGCAGGAACTGCCCGCGGTGGTCGGGGGCCACGACGCAGCGGCGCATTTCGACGATGTGGCGCCGGGCG
The DNA here is from genome assembly GCF_044759865.1 of Streptomyces sp. NPDC099050. Taxonomy (NCBI): domain Bacteria; kingdom Bacillati; phylum Actinomycetota; class Actinomycetes; order Kitasatosporales; family Streptomycetaceae; genus Streptomyces; species Streptomyces sp. NPDC099050. Next base: position 39,576 of record NZ_JBIWAE010000027.1, read on the forward strand.
GGCAGCGGGGCCCGGGCGAGCGTCACCATGCCGACGATGCGGCCTTCGTCGTTGCGGACGTGGAGGAGGTCGACGGCGCCCTTGCGCAGGTCGGCCTCGAAGGCCCGCATCAGGGGCAGGCCCTTCTCCAGTCCTACGGGTTCGTAGAAGCCGAGGGTCATCTCCTTGACCGCGACGGCGTCCATCAGTTCGATCATCTCGCGCATGTCCTGTTCGGACAGTTCGCGCGGCCATGAATAGTGCATCGTCTTCCTTGGTGAGTAGACGGTGGAGCAGCCGGACCCCGGACATCGCGGCGCTGCCCCCGAAGGAGCGGCGCGGCACATCTGGAACGCGATGCCCGGGATCGCCGGACTGCGGGGGTGTCGGCCCTTCGGCTCTTCGGAGCGTCAGCCCTTCGGCTCTTCAGCCCTTCGGCTCTTCAGGGCGTCGCCGGCGGGGGTGGGCCGGCCGGTCAGACCGAAGCGGTGGCCCTCGTCTGCAGGTTGGTCTGTACGGCGGCGGCCGGTGCGGCCTGGGTCAGCAGCGAGGCGTCCGCGCCGGCCCCGAGCACGGTGGCCGCGTAGACCTCGACGAAGTAGGACACGAACAGCGAGTTGATCTTGATGAGGTGCCCGACGAAACGCTCCTCGTCGGCCTCGTCCTTGATGATGCGCATGATCAGGTTCCAGACCATGTCGACGTGGTCGTCGTCTTCGTCGAGGGCCAGGTGGGCGCGGGCGCCCTTGGTCTTGTCGGCGCCGACGTGCTGCTCCATGATGTCGAGCCAGTCGGGCTGGGTCTTGCCCGCGATGTACTCGAGGTAGAACCCGCTGATCATCGCGGCCAGCGGACCCTCCGTGGCCATCGTGTAGTAGAAGTAGCCGTTGAGGAGCTCGGTGGCGAAGGTCGGACGGATCGCGTAGATCTCCTCGTCCGTCATGCCGACCTTGTGCAGGTCGCCGGCGAACATGCGGTCGTGGCGGCCCTCTTCCGCGCCGTACAGGCCCCACTCCTTGCAGAGCTGCGGGTCCCGGGTGGCCCAGTAGTTGGCGATGAGCGGGTCGACGGCACGCTTGAGGCCGATCCGGATCATCGTCTCGACGTTGTGCCGCTTGTACAGCTCGAGGTCGAACTTCTCCTTGTCGAGCATCCCGTCGGCGCCCGCGCTGCGCTCGTAGAAGTCCCGCTCGAACTTCAGCAGGAGCTCGTCGACGCGCTTGCGGAACTCAGGGCGTTGCAGGTTGGAGTACGTGTTGTACGACTTACTACGAGGCATCTCATCCCCAGCCGAGATCGTTGACTACCTGACCCGGACCAGTGGCGGCGGCGATGTTCGCCGCACCACTCGTCGACGGGGCGAGGAAGACGGTCACGGCGAAAGTTGCCGCAATGGCGATGAGGAAACTCGCTATACGTGGCATGCTTGCCTGCCCCTCAAGATGTCTTGCGGTCCGGATCAGCTTCGGCATCATCCTGTCCGTTCGGCCACATCCGGAGCCATCCCTTTCTGGGATCATGTTGCCGCTGGCGAAAACATGACAGGGGGATGAATTGAACTCAATCAGACAAGTCCATCCTTTTGCAGTGCCCCGGCTCACCCACGCCGGGGACCGTCTCTACCGGTTCGTCACCCGAACACCGGGTACAACGTGCGAAACAGCGGCCCTGGCACTGGACATGAGCGCCGCGGAGGTGGAGGGGGCGGCGGACGCGCTCGACGATCTGGGGCTGCTGAGCAAGTGCCCCGTGACGGGCATCTACACCCCGTACCCCGTGGAGCACGCACGCATCAAGGTCCTCAACCCGGCGCAGCACAGCCTGAACGAGACCCAGTCTTTCCTCGATCAACTACGCGGAGAACTGGATGAGTTGACGATCAGGACCGCGGACCTCCAGGACGACACCTCGCTGGAGGTCGTGCCGGGCCTGGGTGACGTGCGCAAACTCATCGCCGGGCTCGCGGACGGCAGCCGGACCGAGGTGCTCACCTCCCAGCCCGGCGGCGCGCGGGACGAGGAGGTGCTCGCCGAGAGCCTGGAGCGGACCGAACGCCTGCTGGGGCGAGGGGTGCGCATGCGGACCCTCTACCAGCACACGGCCCGGTTCAGCCCGGCCACGGCGTCCTTCGTGGGGCGGGTGACACCGCTCGGCGCGGAAGTGTGCACGCTCGCCGGCGGCTTTCCGCGCTGCATCATCTTCGACAAGGAAGTGGCGATCATCCCGCTCGCGGACGGATCGCACGGGGCGGCGGTATCGAGAAATAGCCACCTTGTCTCGTTCCTATCGGAGGCCTTCGAGCGGGCCTGGAGCGCGGCCGAGAAATTCACCCCGGAAAACGATCAACCGGCGCGCGCCGTGATTACCTCCGACATTCAGCAGACCATCGTTTCGCTGCTCATTCAGGGCGAATCGGACAACAGAATAGCCCATGTGGTCGGTATTTCTTTGCGCAATTGTCAGCGCCACATTGCGAACATCATGAAGAGCATCGGCGCCCGCAACCGGCTCCACGCCGGATATCTGCTGGCGAAAGAGCCCTTCAACGGCGTCTGACCTGCCGGAAGCCGGAGCGGGCGGCCGCCCTTCGGGCGACGGCGGGAGTTTGCCCACAGGCCCTAGCGGCCGCCCGCCGCCGGAAGCGGAACCTCCACCGCGGCATCGGACGCGGCGTCCGGCGTGACCTCCACCGCGGGCTCCGGACCGTCCGCTGGCCGCGGCGCCGCGGCCCGGGGCTTCGAGGGGACCAGCGAGGTCACCGCCACCCCGCCGACCAGCAGGACGGCCGCCACCCAGCGCAGCCCGCTCACGTCCTCGCCGAGCACCAGCGCCGCCGAGCTCATCCCGAAGACCGGGACCAGCAGCGAGAAGGGCGCCACCGAGGAGGCGGGATAGGTGCGCAGCAGGAACCCCCACGCCCCGAACCCGAACACCGTGGTGATCCAGGCGAGGTACACGATGACCCCGACCCCGCTCCAGTCGAGCCCGCGCAGCGCCGCCAGGTCCCGCTCGGGGCCCTCGATCAGCAGCGACAGCCCCGCCAGCGGCAGCACCGGCACCACGCTCACCCACACCATGAAGTTCAGCGCGTCGGGCGGGGAGGCCTTGCGGGTCAGCACGTTGGACACGCCCCAGCAGGCGGCGGCCGCGATCACCATCGTGAAGCCCAGCACCGGCCCGGAGGCCCCCTCGTCCACGGCGGCCACGGCGATCCCCGCGAAGGCCACGGTCATGCCCGCGATCCGCAGCCGGCCCGGCCGCTCCCTGAGCACGACGGCCGCGAACACGGCGGTGAACACCGCCTGCGCCTGGAGCACCAGCGAGGACAGCCCGGCCGGCATCCCGTTGGCCATCCCGGTGAACAGCAGCCCGAACTTCGCGATGCCGAGGACCACGCCGACCGCGACGATCCATTTCCAGGCCACCTTGGGGCGCCCGACGAAGAACACCGCCGGCAGGGCCGCGACCAGGAAGCGCAGGGCGGACAGCAGCAGCGGCGGGAAGGATCCGAGCCCGAATTCGATGACGACGAAGTTGAAGCCCCAGACCGCGGCCACGAGGACCGCCAGGGCGATGTGAAGGGGTCGCATGCTCCGAGCATCCGCTCGTCAACCATTTAGCACCAGCGCGGATGTCTTCAGGGTCGGATGTAGCGTTGCTTCATCCAAGCTCCATCCAACTGCCCTGCCCGCGCCCTAAGCTGCCGGCATGCTCGACCTCTCCCGGCTCCGCGCCCTGCACGCCGTCTCCGTCCACGGCTCGGTCGGCGCCGCCGCGGCCGCCCTCGGGTACACCCCGTCCGCCGTCTCCCAGCAGATCGCCAAGCTGGAGCGGGAGACCCGCACCACCCTGCTCGAACGCCACGGCCGGGGGGTCGCCCTCACTGAGGAGGCCAAGCTGCTGGCCGCCACGGCCCAGCAGCTGATGGACATCTCCGAGCGGGCGGAGACCGCGCTGGAGGAGTCCCGGGGCCAGCCGGTGGGCCGACTGCGGGTCGCCGCGTTCGCCTCGGCCGCCCGCGGCCTGCTCCCCGGGGTCCTCGCGGACCTGGCCCACCGTCACCCGGCCCTGGAAGTACGGCTCACGGAGATCAATCCGCACCTGTCGATGGACCTCGTCTCGCGCGGGGTCACCGACCTGGCCGTGACCCACGACTGGGACATCGCCCCGCTGCCCGCCCCCGAGGGCGTGGAGCAGGCGGTGATCGGGGACGACCGCTGCGACCTCGTGGTGCCCGCCGGGCACCCCTTCACCTCCCGCGACGTCATCCACCGCTCGGACCTGGGCGGGCAGCGCTGGGTGTGCCAGCCGCCCGGCCGGGTCTGCCACGACTGGCTGGTGCGGACCCTGCGCACGGCCGGGTTCGAACCCGACATCACGCACGTCGCCGAGGAGAACCACACCATCGTCTCGCTGGTCGCCGCCGGGCTCGGGGTGGCCGTCGTACCGCGGCTGGGCACCGGGACGCTGCCGCCCGGCGCGGTGGCCGTACCGCTGGAGCCGGGCCCCGTACGCCGGTTGTACGCCCTGTGGCGGACCGGGGCCGCCCGGCGGCCGGCGATCACCGAGGCCGTACGGACCCTGCGCGAGCACTGGCCCCTGGTGGCCCCCCGTCCGGGGGACTCCGCGAGTGTCCCCCGCCCCGGAGACCCCGCCCCGCAGTAGGGTCCGGCGCGTGCCGAACCACGCCTCCCGCCGGACCCTGCTCACCGTGGCCGCCGTGGCCGCCGTCACCGCCGCGGGGGCCGCCTCCGCCGCGGTGGGCCCCGACCGCGGCCCCGACGGCCCGGCCCCCGACGACTCCCGGCCGGGCGACCGCGCGCCGGGCCGCTCCCCCGCGCCCCGGGTCCTGCCGCGCGAGACGATGGCGCGGATGAGCCTGGCCGAACTGGTCGGGCAGCTCTTCGTATCGCGGGCGTACGGACACTCGGCGACCGAGCCCGACCCCGAGGACGCCGCCCTCAACCAGCAGCTTTTCGGGGTGCGCACCCCCGCCGAGCTGGTCGCCCGCTACCACCTCGGCGGGATCGTCTACTTCGGCTGGGCGCACAACACCCGCTCCCCGCGTCAGATCGCCGAGCTGTCGGCCGGGCTCCAGCGGGCGGCCGCGGGCTCGGGCGGGGGCATCCCGCTGCTGCTCTCCATCGACCAGGAGCACGGCGCCGTCGCCCGCGTGGGCCGGCCCGCGACCCTGCTCCCGGGCGCCATGGCGCTGGGAGCCCTGGCCCTGGGCACCGGCGGTTCCACCGCCGAGGCCCGCCGGGCCGCGCGCATCGCGGGCGCCGAGCTGGCGGCCATGGGCATCCGGCACAACTACGCCCCGGTCGCTGACGTGAACGTCGATCCCGCCAACCCGGTCATCGGCGTACGGTCCTTCGGCGCCGACCCGCACGCCGTGGCGGCCCTGGTCTCCGCGCAGATCCGCGGCTACCAGGGCGCCGGGGTGGCCGCCACGGCCAAGCACTTCCCGGGGCACGGGGACACCGGCACCGACAGCCACGTCGGGCTGCCGCTGATGAAGCACACGCGGGCGCAGTGGGAGGAGCTGGACGAGCCGCCGTTCCGGGCGGCCGTGGAGGCGGGCGTCGACGTGGTGATGACGGCGCACATCGTCTTCCCCGCGCTCGACCCCTCCGGGGATCCGGCGACCCTCTCGCGGCCCATCGTCACCGGAATCCTGCGCGAACGCCTCGGGTTCCGCGGGGTGGTGGTCACCGACGCGCTCGACATGGCCGGGGTCCGCCAGAAGTACGGGGACGACCGGGTCCCGGTGCTGGCCCTGAAGGCGGGCTGCGACCAGCTGCTGAACCCGCCGGACCTGGGGCTGGCCGTGCGCAGCGTGCTGGCGGCCGTGGAGTCGGGCGAGCTGACCCGGGCCCGGATCGAGGAGTCGGTGCTGCGGATCCTGGAACTGAAGGCCCGCCGGGGCCTGTTCGACGCGGCGGCACGGCAGGTGGACGCGGCGGCGGCGATGGACGCGGTGGACGCCTCCGTCGGCATCCCCGCCCACCTGGCGGCCGCCGGGGAGATCGCGGACCGCACGACGACCCTGCTGGCCAATCCGGTGGGGCTGCTGCCGCTGGATCCGGCGGACCGGCCGCTGCTCCTGGTCACCGGGACCGACCCGGTCTCGCCCACGGGTACGACGGGACCCCCTACCGCGGTACTGGCCCGGGAGCTGTCCGCGCTGGGCTGCCGGGCCACGGCCCTGCCGCCCGCCCGCGCGGCGGCGGCCGCCCCCGGCAACGCGGCCGTGCTCGTGTGCACGTACAACGTCCCCGAGGGCGCGAGCCCGCAGCGCGAGCTGGTCACCGAACTGCTGGCCACCGGAGTGCCGGTGGTCCTCGTGGCGATCCGCAATCCCTACGACCCGGCCCGGCTGCCGGCCTGCGCGGCCGAGCTGGCCACGTACACCTGGACGGACGTGGAGCTGCGGGCGGCGGCCCGGGTGCTCACCGGGACGGTACGCCCCACCGGGCGCCTGCCGGTCCCGGTGCCGGGCCGCTACCCGCTGGGCCACGGGCTGGCGTACGGGTAGGTGCCCGTACCCCTCCCGCGGCCCGCAACGGCGCCGTTACGGGCGCAGCATCGGCTCGCGCTCGATGTCGCGCTGGTCGAGCTGCGCGTCCGGCTTCGCCAGCGGCGCCGCCTTCGCCGCGCCGGTGGGCGTGGCGGCCGGGGCCACTCCGGCCCACTTGAGGATCTTCTCGGTGGCCAGCGCCTTCTCGGCCTCCACGAGCTTGGAGACGTTGGCCCCGTGGTTGGCTCCCGGAGCGATCATCACGTAGCTGTCGCGGGCCCCGTAGCCGAGGTGGAACGGTTCGGCACCCCACGGGTCGTTCTGCCCGTTGATGAAGAGCATCTGGTTCGCGTTGTTCTTCACCCAGGTGTCGATGTCCCGCATCGCCGCCGGCTGGAAGGTCATCGGGATGTCGCGGGGCACGAAGTTGCGCGGCGGCTGGTAGCCGTAGCGGCTCAGGTTGCCCAGGTGGGGCTGCTTGATGTCGGGGGAACCGAGCTGGGTGCCCGCCTGGTAGTAGTACGGGGTGTACGTCTCCAGGCCCTGGTCGGCGTAGGCCGAGAAGCCGGAGATCCCGTCGATCGTGTCCCAGATCTCCTGGTCGGTCGCGGTGGCGGCGGCCGGGATGGTGGCGCAGTCGGCGAGCAGGCTGTACTGCCAGAAGGCCCACACGTAGTCGAGCACGACGGCCTCGTAGGCCTTGTCGAGGTTGCCGACGGTGTTGAAGGTCCAGCCGTTCTCGGCGGCGGCGGCCGCGTACTTGGCCTCCAGCGGCTCGCGGCGCACGAGCGCCTCGCGCTGCACCGCGTTCAGCTTGTCGCGGCACTCCTTGGTGCCGACCTGGGCGAAGAACCGGTCGTAGGCCGAGTCCTCCTTGTTCACCACGTCGTTGGGGGCGACGTACGCGACGACGCCGTCCATGTCGCGCGGGTAGAAGCGCTCGAAGTAGGTGGCCGTCATGCCGCCCTTGCTGCCGCCCGTGGCCAGCCAGTTCTTCTTGTAGACCTTCTTCAGGGCGGTGAAGACGCGGTGCTGGTCACTGGCGGCCTGCCAGATGTCCAGGTTCGCCCAGTTGGCCGGATCGGGGCGGGACGGGGTGAAGAATCGGTACTCCAGCGACACCTGGTTGCCGTCGACTATGGTCGTCGGCTCGCTGCGGCGCGGGTTGGTGTTGACGTTGTAGCCCGAGGTGAAGAACACCGTGGGCCGCGTGACGTCCTTGTGCAGCAGGGTCAGGCGCTGCTTGAAGGTGCCCTTCCACGGCGCACGGTGGTCCACCGGCTGCTCGTAGTTCAGTACGAAGAAGCGGTAGCCGGGGTACGGCTTCTCCTCGATCAGGCTCATCCCGGGGATCGCGAGGATCCGGTCCTTGATGTCTTCCGTGGCGGCCTTGGCATCCGTGGCGGTGGCATCCGTGACGGCGGACGGTTCCGCGGCGGTGGCCGCTTGCGCCGTGGTGCCGGCCGCACCCGCGGTGCCGATCAGCACCGCGAGCGACAGCAGCCATCCGAGCTTCTTGCGCATTCACACTCCCCATGAGTTCACATCGGTCGCCGTGAACCTAGCCGGGGGAACATGCGTCTGAACAGACCTAGTTGGGCCGCCCCATCAGCAAAGGATCCAGCCGGAATCGACGGATCCGGCCCCCACGCTCCCCTTCACATACACGCAGCGGCTGATCGCATGGGCGCTGACGGGTCCGGCGTACCGGGTGAATCGCCCCGCGTCGCGCACCGGGAAGCCGCCGCGCGGCTGGATGCTCACCGACATCGCCCGCCGCTGACCGGGCTCGCGGGCGACCGCCATCGCGCAGGCCCGGTCGCGGGTCTTGTAGACGCGCACCTCTCCCGTGGAGAAGGGCAGCGTCCGCACCAGGCTCCCGGCGCACCCGCCGGACGCCGCCTGCGCGGGCTGCGCCGCCAGCAGGCCGGCCGCGCCCAGCCACAGCGTCATGGTGACCACCACGGCGCGGGCGGCCCATCGCCCGCGCCGGTTGCGCGCCTTCAACACCCTGTCCCCCATCGGTCGTACGTACCACGTGCGTACGTTCGTACGACGCCGGGCCGCCCCGCATGGTTGCTCGGGACGAGAACTCAGCCCGTGGAACCGGCCGGTCCCCTCGATCCCGCCAGGTCCGGCGCTCCCGCCGGACCCCTCGCTCCCGCCGGGTCCGCCGCTCCCGCCGGGTACGTCCCGCAGGCTGCCGCGTGGTCGAAGACCGACTCCCGCGGCCTGACCAGCGTGGCGACGGCGATCGACTGGAGGTGCGTGGTGCGCACGGCGGGCATGTTCGCCTCACCGAAGACCCCGCCCGTCGCTCCCGTACCGCCGTTGTACGGGAGCAGGGGCAGGCAGCCGATGTGCGAGTCGTTGACCTTCAGCATGCCGCCGTTGACCACCTCCTCGCAGAACCGCTCGACGACCCGCTCGTCGCGGCTCCACAGGGAGTTGCGCAGGCCGTAGCGGTTGGCGTTGAGGAAGCCGATGGCCTCCTCCAGCCGGACCGGCGCCTCGGGCACGACCACGCACAGCAGCGGGAAGAAGGTCTCCTCGCGGAAGGCGCGCAGCCGCGCGGCCCGGGCCAGCCCGTCCACCCGGACGACCGCCGGGCGGATGAACGGCCCCGCCGCCGAGGGCTCGTCGTCCACGTCGACGAACTCCCCGCCGCACAGCAGCTCCCCGCCGGCCTCCAGCACCTCACCGAGGAACTCGGTGAACTCCGCCCGCTTGACCACCGGGCTCAGTACGGTGCGCGGGTCCTCCGGCGGCCCGGGCCGGATCTCCCGCACCTGCTCCATCAGCTCCTTGAGCAGCCGGTCGGCCACCTCCGGATGCACGATGGCGAACTTCGGGGTCATGCAGATCTGCCCGGAGCCGTAGTACCGCTCGCACAGCGCCCGCGCCGCGAGATCGGCCTCGGCGTCGTGCCACACCAGCACCCCGTCGTTGCCCGACAGTTCGAGTACGGGCTTCTTCCCCGCGGCCACGCACTCCCGCTCCAGCTTGAGGCCCTGCTCGGAGCCGCCGAAGAACACGAGGTCGTCGCAGTCGGGGCTGTCCAGCCACTGGCGCACCACGGCGCGGGCGTGCGTGCAGAGCACGTTCAGGGTGCCGGGCGGGGCGCCGAGCCGCTCCAGGAGCGGGGCCACGATCTCCCGGTAGACGAAGGAAACGCCCAGCGGGGCGGTGGGCGGCGCGTTGACGACCAGGCTGTTGCCGGCGGCGAGCGCCAGCGCCCCGTAGAAGGAGTTGGAGGTCGGGGCGTTGCGCGGCGGGCTCAGGCACACCACCCCGTCGGGCTTGCGCACCATGCGGGTCCGGCGGCCGGCGGCGGTCCGCTCGGGCTCCCGCAGCCGCCCGGCGAAGTCGGCGACGGAGTCCGGGTGGAGGGAGGCGGTCACGGAGTCCAGCTCCCAGGCGGCCAGCCGTACGGGGTGGCCCTCGGCGACCAGCAGCCCGGTCAGCTCCTCGCGCCGCTCGACCACGGCCCGGTGGACTCCGTACAGCAGCTCCAGCCGGTCCGCGAGCGGGATCCCCGCCCATCCCGGCTGGGCGGCGCGGGCGGCGGCCAGGGCGCGCAGCCCCTGCTCGGGGGTGGACAGGGCGACGCGGCCGGCCAGCAGCCGGTCGTCGTACGGCAGGTCCTCGCCGCGCTCCAGCCGGGCCTTGAGCCCCAGCACGGCGAAGGGCTCGCGGAGCAGCCGCCCCACCCGGGGCGAGTAGACCCAACGGGTGCCGGGCTCCTCGACGCCGTTGACCCATACCTCGTAAGAGTGCATCCACAAGTTCCTAGCGGGATAACGGGAGTTCGTGATCACGCAGGAGATTACGCTACGTGAACGGAGAACCCCGTACCGTAGCCGTGAAAGGCACTTGAAATGACGAACGACCTGCTCGACCGCAAGCTGGACCGCGCCTTCGCCCACCTGGACGTCAACGATGACCAGGTGATCGACGAGCACGACATCATCGGGCTCGGCTCCCGCCTGCTGTCGGCCCTCGGCGAGCCGGCGACCTCCCCCAAGGCGACCCAGGTGATGGGCGGGCTGGTCGACTTCTGGCAGGAGCTCTTCACCGAGCTGGACATGGACCGGGACGGCAAGGTCACGCCGGAGGAGTACAAGCGGGGCATGACGCGCCTCTTCCAGGACGACCGTGCGGCCTACGACAAGTCGTTCCGGCCGATGGCGCACGCGATGCTCCTGGTCGCCGACAAGGACGACGACGGGCGGATCAGCCCCGAGGAGTTCCACGCGGCCCAGCTCGCCTTCGACACCAAGCTGAACCGCGAGGACACCGACGCGCTCTTCGCCCGGATCGACGCGGACCACGACGGGTTCCTGTCCGTGGACGAGCTCCTCGGCGCGGTACGGGAGTACTACACCGGCACCGCGGAGGACGCCCCGGGCAACCTGCTCTTCGGCGAGCTCTAACCCTGAAATCGGCGGCGGTGTAACCGGGCATCCGGATTCCGTCAAGACGCGAAATGCCGGGTCGTGACTCCGCGCGGGTGGCGGGGCGTACTGGGACCAACCCCCATCCGCCTCGCTCACCGGAGGAGAACCGTCATGAACCACGTTTCCCGGAAGCCGCGCCTCGTCCTGTTCGCCGCTTCGGCAGCCCTCGTCGCGGGCGGCGTGCTCGCTCCGGCGGCCGCGTTCGCCGCCACCCCCGCGAGTTCGCACGCGGTCAGTGCCGACGACACCGGCAACGAGTCCACCCTCCTGCTCCGCACCGACTCCGACGAGGGCCTGATCCGCACGGACCGGCCCGCCAAGGACGGTCCGGGCAAGTGGGGCAACGGAAAGCACGGCAAGCGCCCCGGCAAGCACTCTCCCCAGGGCCCCGTCTTCCAGACCCCCGACAAGCCGGAGTACCAGTGCGTGGCCGCCCCCTGCGGGCCGCCCGAAGAGGTCGTCGGTGGAGGGACGGACGGAGACCCGGTGGTCTACAACCACGCGAGGCAGTGAGGCCGACGCCGCAGACCCCACGCCGCAGACCGACACCAGAGGCCGACACCAGAGCACCCCGGATCCCCGGGTCCGCACGACGGACCCGGGGATCCGGTGCGTGTCCGAGGAGACGCGAACCGCGCTTTTACGCGCATCAGCCCCCGGCGTCAAGCCCCGAATCCGAGTGGCGTGACGCGCATCCCGCCATCGGGTTTATTTGAAGTACGCCCTCCCCGGAAAACACCCCGGGAATCCAGAGGACAGGGAATCCACCCGAATCATTTTCGCCGGAAGATTCCCACACCCCCTTTCCTTTCCGAATGGAGAACGACCATGTTCAAGATCCTCTCGACCCGCCACATCGTCATCGCCTCCGCCTCCGTCGCCCTCCTCGGCGGTGGCATAGCCCTCCCCGCCACCGCGATGGCCGCCCCCTCGGTCGCCCCGCAGCACGCGGTCTCCGTCCTCCAGGACGACAGCGCCGACGGCATCGGCACCGGTGGCAACGCCAACGCGGAGAACACCACCGTCGGCGGCACCTCCCAGGGCGGCAACGCCAACAGCGGCGTGGGCAACTGCAAGGGGAAGTGCACCATCACCACCGGCGACGCACGGGGCGGCGACTCCAGCGCCGACGCCATCAACACCGGCGACGCCACCGCGGTCGGCGGCGACGGCACCGGTACCGGCGGAAACCTGAACAAGGTCAACAAGCAGGTGGTCAAGAACCAGCTGAAGCAGGACCTCAAGGCCAAGCTCGGCAAGTGAGCTCAGCCGGCCACCCGTCCACCACCCCGCAAAACGGCGCCCCCGGGATTCCCGGGGGCGCCGTCGTGTGTTGCGAACCGGCGGGCGTTCGCCCCCGGTATCAGGCGTTGCCGCCGGTGGCGGTCGCGTCACCGCTCACTGCGGTCGCATCGCCGGTGTTGATGGCGTCGGCACTCGCGTTGCCGCTCGTCGCGTTCCCGGTGGTGATCGTGCACCGGCCGATGCAGGTACCCACACCGGAGGTGGCGTCGCCCGAGACGGCCGTGCCGCCGGTGGTGGTGTTGGTGGCGGTGGCGGAGCCGCTGACGGCGTTGGCGTCGCCACCCCTGCGGTCGCCCTGGTCGCCCCCGCCGCCGTCCCCGCCGCGCACCGTCTTTCCGGTCGAGCTCGCGGCCGCGCGGCTGCTACGGCTCAGCACGTCCGCGGTCACGGCCGTGTTGACGCTGTCGAAGCAGAGGCCGTTGCACCGGTTGGAGGCGCCGTCACCCACGGCGGTGTTGGTGCTGGTGCCGCAGAGGCCCGTGCACTCGTTGAACGCACCCGCCCCGACCGCGGTGGTGACGCTGTCGCCGCACAGGCCCGTGCACTGGCCGGAGGCCCGGTCACCCACGGCGGTGTTGGTGCTGTCGCGGCACAGGCCCGTACAGCTGCCGGAGGCGCCTTCGCCCGCGGCGATGTTGTTGCTCCCCTGGCAGAACCCTTCACAGGCTCCGGGGGAAGCGCCGTCCACGAGGGCGCTGATGCTGCTGTGGCCGTAGTACGGGACCGCCGGTGCGGCCATCGCGGTCGCGGGCAGGGCGATGCCGCCGGCCAATGCCACGGAGGCCGTGGCCAGCACGATGCGACGGGTCCAGGAACGCTGGTTCATCGGAAATTCTCCGGGATTCGTGTGCGGAGCAATTCGACTGTGGCCAAGCGTGCGCGCGCTGGGTTTTGTTCGGGGCGACGCTATCGCGCGGATCCCGCCACCGTACGGATTCACCCACACACGGCGTGTTGTCACATCCCCGGCGCCTTACCCCGCCGCCCCGGGGAGCGCGGGCGCGACGCACTGCATTTATCAAGATCGACCATCCACGTCAAGCCCCGAATTAGAGTGGCGTGACGCGATTCCCGCCATCGGGTTTATTTGAAGTACGCCCTCCCCGGGAAACACCCCGGGAACCCAGAGGGCGGAGAATCCCCCCGGATCATTTCCGGATCCCTTCCCGGATCCTTTCCCCGGGAGATTCTCACCCCCCCTTCCTTTCCGAATGGAGAACGGCCATGTTCAAGATCCTCTCGACCCGCCGCCTCGTCATCGCCTCCGCTTCCGTCGCCCTGCTGGGCGGTGGCATCGCGCTCCCCGCCACGGCCATGGCCGCCCCCGCCACCGCCCCGCACCACGCGGTGTCCCTGCTCCAGGACGACAGCGCGGACGGCATCGGCACCGGCGGCGACGCCAACGCCGAGAACACCACCGTCGGCGGCGAATCCCGCGGCGGCGACGCCAACAGCGGCGTCGGCAAGTGCAAGGGCAAGTGCACGATCACCACGGGAGACGCCCGGGGCGGCGACTCCAGCGCCGACGCCATCAACACCGGCGACGCCACCGCCGTCGGCGGCGACGGCACCGGTACCGGCGGAAACCTGAACAAGGTCAACAAGCAGGTGGTCAAGAACCAGCTGAAGCAGGACCTCAAGGCCAAGCTCGGCAAGTGACCCGACCCCACCACCCCGCAGAACGGCGCCCCGGGAACCCCCGGGGCGCCGTCGTATCCCCAGGACGCCGGAGAGGCCCAGCCCCTCCGGCGTCTCCCGTGCGTTCCCGGCGCGTTCCCGGCGGCCACGGGAATTACCAAGATCGGCCATCCGCGTCAAGCCCCGAATGTGAGTGGCGTGACGCGGATCCCGCCATCGGGTTTATTTGAAGTACGCCCTCACCGGGAAACGCCGGAAGAAGTAGAGGGCAGGAAATCGCCCCGAATTCCCCCTCTTTCTTTTCCGAATGGAGAACGGCCATGTTCAAGATCCTCTCGACCCGCCGCCTCGTCATCGCCTCCGCTTCCGTCGCCCTGCTGGGCGGTGGCATCGCCCTCCCCGCCACCGCGATGGCCGCCCCCTCGGTGGCCCCGCAGCACGCGGTCTCCGTCCTTCAGGACGACAGCGCGGACGGCATCGGTACCGGTGGCGACGCCAACGCCGAGAACACCACCGTCGGCGGCGAATCCCGCGGCGGCGACGCCAACAGCGGCGTTGGTAGTTGCAAGGGCAAGTGCACGATCACCACGGGAGACGCCCGGGGCGGCGACTCCAGCGCCGACGCCATCAACACCGGCGACGCCACCGCCGTCGGCGGCGACGGAACCGGCAAGGGCGGAAACCTGAACAAGGTCAACAAGCAGACGGTCAAGAACCAGATCAAGAAGGACCTGAAGGCGAAGCTCCACTAGGCACACCGGCACCACCCAGCAGAACGGCGCCCCCGGGATTCCCGGGGGCGCCGTTCGCGTGCCGCGGCCCTACGCCGCCGCGGCCGGCTCGTCCTCGCCCACGAAGGTGCGCCACAGTTCGGCGTACCGGCCGCCGCGGGCCAGCAGCTCGGCGTGGGTGCCGTCCTCCGCGACCCGGCCGCGGTCCATGACGACGACCCGGTCGGCGCGTGCGGCCGTGGTCAGCCGGTGCGCCACGACCAGCGTGGTGCGCTTGCCCGCGAGCCGGTCGGTGGCCTGGTTGACCAGGGCCTCGGTGGCCAGGTCGAGCGCGGCGGTGGCCTCGTCGAGCAGCAGGACGTCGGGGTCGACGAGCTCGGCGCGGGCCAGCGCGATCAGCTGGCGCTGGCCGGCGGAGAGGTTGCGGCCGCGCTCGGTGACGGCGTGCAGGTAGCCGCCGTCCAGCGTGGCGATCATGGCGTGGGCGCCGACCGCGTGCGCCGCGGCCTCCACCTCTGAGTCGCTCGCCTCGGGCCGCCCGTAGGCGATGGCGTCGCGGACCGTTCCCGGGAAGAGGTACGGCTCCTGGGGGACGACGCCGAGGCGGTGGCGGTAGCCCGTCAGGTCCAGCTCGCGCAGGTCCACCCCGTCGGCGGTGACCCGGCCGGCGGTCGGATCGTAGAACCGGGCCACCATCTTGACCAGCGTGGACTTGCCGGCCCCGGTCTCGCCGACGAAGGCGACGGTCTGCCCGGCGGGGATGCGCAGGCTGATCCCGGTGAGTGCCTGTTCCTTCTCCCCGCGCTCCTCGGCCGTGCCGTACGAGAAGTGGACCCCCTCGAAGGCGATCTCACCGCGCAGCTCGGGGACCGGGCGGGGGTCGGCCGGGCGCGGGGTGCTGGTGGGCTCGCGCAGCAGGCCCTGGATCCGGCCGAGGGAGACGGTGGCCTGCTGGTAGCCGTCGAAGACCTGGGAGAGCTGCTGGACGGGGGCGAAGAACAGGTCGATGTACAGCAGGAAGGCCACCAGCGCGCCGGTGGTGAGCGTGCCGGCCTCCACCCGCCCGGCGCCGACGATCAGCACGGCGGCCGCGGCCCCGGAGGACAGCAGCTGCACGAAGGGGAAGTAGACGGATATCAGCCACTGGCCGCGCACCCGGGCCTCGCGGTACGAGTCGCTGCGCTCGGCGAACCGGATCGCGCCGGCGCGCTGGCGGCGGAAGGCCTGGACGATGCGCAGTCCGGCCACGGACTCCTGGAGGTCGGCGTTGACCAGTCCGACCCGGTCGCGGGCGAGCTCGTAGGCGGCCACGGACTTCCGGCGGAAGAAGACGGTGCCGATGATCAGCACGGGCAGGGTGGCGAAGACGATCAGCGCCAGCTCCACGTCCAGGACGAGCAGGGCGACCAGGATGCCGACGAAGGTGAGGACCGAGACGACGGCGGTGACGAGGCCGGTCTGCAGGAAGCTGGACAGGGCGTCCACGTCGGTGGTCATCCGGGTCATGATCTTGCCGGTGAGCTCGCGCTCGTAGTAGTCGAGGCCGAGGCGCTGGAGCTGGGCGAAGATCTTGACGCGCAGGGCGTAGAGCACGCGCTCGCCGGTGCGGCCGGTCATCCGGGTCTCGGCGAACTGTGCGGCCCACTGGGCCATGACCACGCCGAGGGCGAGGAGGGACGCCGCCCAGACGGCGCCGAGGGCGGCCGCTTCGACGCCCTGGTCGATGCCGTGCCGGATCAGGATGGGCAGGAGCAGCCCGGAACCGGCGTCGAGGGCGACGAGGCCGAGGGATATCGCGAGCGGCGCCCAGAAGCCGCGCAGCAGGCGGCCCAGGTTGTAGCTGTCCTCGGCGGACGCCGCGCGGGTCTCGTCCACGTCGGGGGTGTCGTCGGCGGGCGGGAGCGCGGCCACCTGCGCGAGCAGTTCGGGGGTGGCGGACATCCCGGCGGCGGCGGTGGTCCTCTCCTCTTCCTCCTCCTGGCGCTGCCAGAGCTCGGGGGTGATCCCGCCGGCCACCCGGCGCTTGGCGTTGACCGGCTCGGAGTCGATCTCGGCTTCGAGCTCGATGTCGCGCTCGATGTCGCGTTCGAACTCCTCCATGGCGGGCGCCTCGGGCGTCCGCGGGGAGCCGGCGCCCAGCGCGTCCGGGTCGGTGAGGAGCCGCCGGTACAGGGCGGAGCGGCGCTCCAGCTCCTCGTGCGTACCGACGTCGGAGAGCCGCCCGTGGTCCAGTACGGCGATCCGGTCGGCGAGCGCCAGCGTGGAGCGGCGGTGGGCGATGAGCAGGGTGGTGCGGCCGGCCATGACCGCGCGCAGCGCCTCGTGGATCTCGTGCTCGACGCGGGCGTCGACGGCGGAGGTGGCGTCGTCGAGGAGCAGCAGGCGGGGGTCGGTGAGGATGGCGCGGGCGAGCGCGATGCGCTGGCGCTGACCGCCGGAGAGGGTCAGGCCCTGCTCGCCGACCGTGGTGTCGTAGCCAGCGGGGAGCGCCTCGATGAAGCCCTCGGCCTGGGCGGCGCGGGCGGCGGCCCGGATCTGCTCCTCGGTGGCGCCGGGGTGCCCGTAGGCGATGTTGGCGCGGATGGTGTCGGAGAAGAGGAAGGAGTCCTCGGGCACGAGCCCGATGGCATCGCGCAGCGAGTCGTAGGTCAGCTCGCGCACGTCGTGGCCGCCGACGCGGACGGCGCCGTGGTCGGCGTCGTAGAAGCGCGGCAGCAGTAGGGAAACGGTGGACTTCCCGCTGCCCGAGGACCCGACGAGGGCGACGGTCTCCCCCTCGGCGATCGACAGGCGGAACCCGTCGAGCACGGGCCGCTCGGGGTCGTACCCGAACCGCACGTCGTCGAACTCGACGGTCGCGGGTGCGTCGGCGGGCAGCTCCTTGCTCCCCTCCCGGATCACCGGCTCGGTGTCGATGAGCTCGAAGACGCGCTCCACGCCGGCGCGGGCCTGCTGGCCGACTGTCAGCACCATGGCGAGCATCCGGACGGGGCCGACGAGCTGCGCGAGATACGTCGAGAAGGCGACGAAGGTACCGAGGGTGACCTGGCCCTTGGTGGCCATCCAGCCGCCCAGCGCCAGCATGGCGACCTGGCCGAGGGCCGGTACGGCCTGCAGCGCCGGGGTGTAGCGCGAGTTCAGCCGGATCCCGCGCATCCGCCCGGCGAACAGCCGGCGGCCGGCGTCTCGCAGCTTGCCGGTCTCCTGCTCCTCCTGGCCGAAGCCCTTGACGACGCGGACGCCGGTGACGGCCCCGTCGACGACGGTGGCGACGGCGGCGGCCTGGCTCTGGGCGTACCAGGTGGCGGGGAAGAGCTTCTTGCGGCTGCGCTTGGCGATGAACCAGAGGGCGGGTGCCATGAGCAGCGCCACGACGGTCAGCAGCGGCGAGAGCCACAGCATGATCCCGAGGGATATCCCGAAGAGCAGGAAGTTGCCGATGGTCATGGGCAGCATGAAGAGCAACCCTTGGATCAGCTGGAGGTCGGTGGTCGCCCGCCCCACGACCTGCCCGGTGGACAGCTCGTCCTGGCGGCGGCCGTCGAGCCGGGCGATGGTGGCGTACATGTCGGTGCGCAGGTCGTGCTGCACGTCGAGGGCGAGCCGCCCGCCGTAGTACCTGCGGATGTAGGTCATCACGTAGACGAGGACCGCGGCGCCTATGAGCATCAGGGCCCAGGGCGTCATGGGCTTGCTCTGGTCGCCTATGACGTCGTCGAGGATCACCTTGGTGACGAGCGGCACGAGCGCCATGACGGCCATGCCGCCGAGCGAGGACCCGAGGGCCAGCAGCACATTGGCCTTGTACCGCCAGGTGTAGGCGGCGAGCCGCCTCCCCCACCCCTGTTTGCTTCCAGCCGCCGTTCCCGCCGTCGCCGTAGCCACGTACTGCCTCCCCGTTCGTCCTGCTCTACCGGAAGCGCCAACGCTCCGACCGGCGGATTTCATCCCGCCGCAACAATTCGAACTGGATTGCGCGGGTTCCGCGCGCGGTGCTGGGCCTACGGGGCGTCGAACTCGTACTCCAGTACGTAGGCGGAGGCATCGAGCACCATCTCGTTGACCTCCACCACCCGCCCGTCGGCGTCGAAGGCGGTACGGACGACCAGCACCACGGGCGTCCCGGCGGCCAGCCCGAGGCTCGCGGCCTCCTCGGCGTTCGGCATCCGCGAACGGACCTCCTCGCGGAACCGCGCCGGCTTGAGCTGCTGCTCTCCGAGCTGGTCAGCAACGCCGTACGGCACTCCCGCGCACCGCAGGGCCGCGACCTCGGCATCCGGCTCGCCCGCTACGAGGGACTGCTGCGCGTGGAGGTCGCCGACGCCGGACCCGCCGTGAAGCTCACGCCACAGGTGGTGCCGGACACGGACGAGCGGGGCCGGGGCCTGGCGATCGTCGCCGCCCTCGCCGAACGCTGGGGCTGCTGTCCCCGACGGCACGGCATCGGCAAGGCGGTCTGGGCCGAGGTCACGACGTAGGCGGCGACTTCACCGCGCACCCCTCAGACGTGGGTGGGTGCGAACATCCTCAGCTTGGCCGGAAGGAGCAGGAGCGAGGGGCCCGGGGTCTTCAGGGACTTGGCCAGGTCCTCGCGGAGGGATTCCGGGGTGGTCGTGGTCGCCGGGATGTCGAAGGAGGCCGCCAGCGCCACGAAGTCGGGGCGGGTCAGGGTCGTGCCCGTCTCGCAGCCGTACTCGCGCAGGATGCCGTAGCCGCCGTCGTCCACGATCAGCCAGGTGACGTCCAGGTCGTGCTGGCGGGCGGTGGCCAGGTCGGCGATCGAGTACATCGCGCCGCCGTCGCCGGAGACCGCGAGGACCGGGGTGTCCGGCTCCGCGACGGCCGCGCCGAGGGCCGCCGGGAAGGCGTAGCCGAGGCCGCCCGCGCCCTGCGCCGAGTGCATGGTGTTGGGGTGCTTGGCGTCGAAGGCCGACCAGGCCCAGTAGGCCAGGATCGTCATGTCCCAGAAGGACGGGGAGCGGGGCGGGAGGGCCTGGCGGATCGAGGTCAGGAGCTGCTGCTCCAGCGTCAGTTCCTGGGAGGCCAGTCGGTCCGCGATGTCGGCGAGGAGCAGGCGGACCCGCTCGGGGGCCTGCGGGTCGGGGCGTTCGGCGACCGTTTCGAGGAGTGCCTGCAGGGCCAGGCGGGCGTCCGCGTGGATGCCGAGGCCCGCGTGGTTGGACTCCAGCTTGCCGAGGTCCGCCTCGATCTGGACGACCCGGCCCTCCGGGAAGAACGTGTGGTAGTTCGAGGACAGTTCGCCCAGGCCCGAGCCGACCACCAGCAGGACGTCGGCGTCCTCCAGGAAGTCAGTCATGTGGCGGTCCTCCAGCCAGGACTGGAGGGAGAGCGGGTGGGTCCAGGGGAAGGCGCCCTTGCCGCCGAAGGTGGTGACGACGGGGGCGTTCAGGCGTTCCGCGAGCTGCTTCAGCTTGCCCGCCGCGTCCGAGCGGATCACCCCGCCGCCCGCGATGATCACCGGGCGCTCGGCGTTCTCCAGCCAGTGCGCCGCCAGCGCGGTCAGCTCCGGGCGCGGCGCCAGTTCGTGCGGGGTCGCGTCCATGCCCGTGACCTGCGGGAGGACGGTTTCCGCGCGCAGGACGTCCTCCGGGATCTCCACCCACACCGGCCCGTGCGGGGCGGTCAGTGCCGACTCCCAGGCCTCGGCGATCACGGACGGGATCTGGGAGGGGGTCCGGGCGGCGTGCACCGACTTGACCACGTCCCGGAAGGAGGCCGACTGGTCGCGCAGCTCGTGCAGGTGACCGCGCCGGCCGCCGCCCAGGCCCGGGGTCGGGACCTGCGAGGAGATCGCCAGAACGGGGGCGGAGGCCGCCGCCGCCTCGGCCAGGGCGGGGAGCGCCATGAGCGCGCCCGGGCCCGTGGACAGGAGGAGCGGGGCCGCCTCGCCGGTCATCCGGCCGTACGCGTCGGCGGCGAACCCGGCGTTGTTCTCCGTACGCAGGCCCACCAGGCGCAGGTCGGAACGGCCGACGGCGTCGAAGAGGCCGAGCGCGTGCTGGCCGGGCAGGCCGAAGACGGTGGTCGCGCCGAGGGAGCGCAGCGTTTCCACGACCAGGTCCCCGCCCGTGCGCCCCGGCGGGGGCGCGAGGGCCGCCGCCTTCTGGGCTTCGGTGGGACGGAGTACCAGGTCGTGGTCGTGCGTCACTTCTTGCTTGCCCTTCGGGTTCGCCTTCGCCTGCGCGCTGTGCCTACTTGGCGCCGCGTGCCGCAGAGATCTGACGGCTCATGATCGTGGTCAGCTCGTACGCGGTGTGCGAGGCCGCGACCGAGGTGATCTCCGCGTGATCGTACGCCGGGGCGACCTCGACGACGTCCGCCGAGACCAGGTTGCAGGAGGAGAGCCCGCGGATGATCTCCAGCAGCTCGCGGGAGGTCATGCCGCCCGCCTCCGGGGTGCCCGTACCGGGCGCGTGCGCCGGGTCCAGCACGTCGATGTCGATGGAGATGTACAGCGGGCGGTCGCCGATGCGCTGGCGGAGCTGGTCCGCGACCTCGTCGGCGCCGCGGCGGTAGACGTCGGCCGAGGTGACGATGCCGAAGCCCATCTTGGCGTCGTCGTCCAGGTCCTGCTTGCCGTACAGCGGGCCGCGCGTACCGACGTGCGACAGGGCCTCGGTGTCGAGGATGCCCTCCTCGACGGCGCGGCGGAACGGAGTGCCGTGCGTGTACTCGGCGCCGAAGTACGTGTCCCAGGTGTCCAGGTGGGCGTCGAAGTGCAGCAGCGCCACCGGGCCGTGCTTCTTCGCCACCGAGCGCAGCAGGGGCAGCGCGATGGTGTGGTCGCCGCCGAGGGTCATCAGGCGGGAGCCGTTGCCGATCAGCTCGTCGGCGGCGGCCTCGATCGTGTCGACGGCCTCGTTGATGTTGAAGGGGTTCGCCGCGATGTCGCCGGCGTCGGCGACCTGCGCGAGCGCGAACGGGGAGGCGTCCTGCGCGGGGTTGTACGGGCGCAGCAGGCGGGAGGCCTCGCGGATCGCGTTGCCGCCGAAGCGGGCGCCGGGGCGGTACGAGACTCCGGAGTCGAACGGCACGCCGACGACGGCCACGTCGGCCTTGCCGCCGACCTCGTCCAGGCGGGGCAGCCGGGCGAAGGTCGCGGGGCCCGCGTAGCGCGGGATGCGGGAGGAGTCGACGGGGCCGCGCGGCTGCGTGCTCATGGGGGGCCTTCCGGGGAGGTGTGCGGTGCGGTCCTTCGAGCGTAAACGGACACCCGGGGTGGGCGAAGTGTACGTTTCATCCATCAGGCTCCCCCGATGTGTACGGAGTATCCACTCATGGAAGCCCCTCCCACCCCGCCGGTCGCGCTCGGCCGGCTGCTCGCCGACCACGAACTGGGGCTGCGCCACCTGGCGGGGCCCGCCGAAGCGGAACTGCACGGGGTCCACGCCTCCGAGATGGCGGACCCGTCCCCGTACCTGCTGGGCGGCGAACTCCTCCTGACGGCGGGCGCGGGCCTCGCGGCGGTGGCCTGGCCGGCCGGGGGGACGGAACCCGCCCCGGGCAGCCGGGCGGAGCCCTCGGGGGCGGAGGCCTCGCCGACCCGGGACACGGACCACGCCGCAGGCGGCCAGGCGGAGCCATCGGGGGTGGGCGGCGGTCCGGCGGGAGTCGGGCTCGCCGACGTTCGCCCCGGCCACGGGGGCGCGGGACACGCGGACAGCGGGCGTGCCCACAGCGGGGCGGGCAGTACGGACCAGGCCGGCACCAGGCGCGCGGATGCCGGGCGCGCGGGTGCCGGACACGCTGGCGCCGGACACGCGGATGCCGGGCTGATCGAGGCCGGACCGTACGTCGCGCGGCTGGTCCGGGCCGGGGTCGGGGCTGTCGGCTTCGGAGTGACACCGGTGCACGAGACCGTGCCGCGGTCCCTCGTCGAGGCCTGTGAGCAGTACGGGCTGCCGCTGATCGAGGTGCCGCCCGGGACCCCCTTCACCGCGGTCGGTCGGAGCGTCTGGCGGCTGATGGCACGGGCCCGCACCGCCGAGCTCCGCCGGGTGACCGAGGCCCAGCAGTCCCTGGCGGCGGCCGCCGCCCGCCCGGACCCGGTCCCGGCCGTCCTGCGCCGCCTGGCGGCGGCCCTGGGCGGCTGGGCCGGCCTCCTCCCCACCACCCGGCCGGACGCCCCGGGGGCCACCATGCCGGGGCCCACGGTGGCAGGACCCGCAGCAGCGGGATCCGGGGCGGCACCCACCGAAGCAGGGACGGGGCCCGCACCCACCGGGGCAAGCGCCGATCGGCCCGCGCCCACCGGGACAGGGGCCGGGCCTGCACTCACCGAAGCAGGGACGGGGCCCGGACCCACCGGGGCAAGCGCCGATCGGTCGGCACCCACCGGGACAGGGGCCGGGCCTGCGCCCACCAGGGCAAGCGCCGATCGGCCCGCGCCCACCGGGACAGGGGCCGTCCGGACCGCACCCGCCGGGACAGGAGTCGGGCCGAAACCCACCACAGCAGGGACCGGGGCCGCGCCCACCGCGCCGGAGGGCCCGGACGCCCGTCAGGAGCAGGGCCTCGGGGCGGGCGCCGCCGGGGCGGAACACGGGCCGATGCCCGCAGGACCGGCGGGACCCTCTGGACCGGCGGGAAAGGTGGGAACGGCGGGACTTTCCGGCACGGCCGGCCCGGCCACCCTCGCCACCCTCACCGCCCCCGGCGCCTCCGCCGGAACGGCGCCCGCGCCCGAGGCGCTCGACGTGCTCACCGAACTCGCCCGACGGGTCGCACCCGGCTCCGCCGTCACCGCCACGGCGACCCACGGCGGCCTCCACCTCAGCGTCCACGCCCTGGGCGACGGGCGGGTCCTCGCCCTCGCGAACCCGACGCGGGCACCCGGGGACCACACCATCGCCTCGGTCGCGGCCGTCCTGCTGACGCTGCTCACCGCCCACCGCCCCGCCGGGTCGGAGGCCGCCCTGACCCGGCTGCTGCTCGACGGGGATCCGGCGACGGCACTGGGCCCCGGGCCCTGGTACGCCGTCCACGCCCGCGGCACCGGGGACCCGCGGGCCCTGGCGGCCGCGCTGGGCACCGTACTGCTGGACCCGCGCGGGTCCTCCGTACCCGGGGATCCCCTGCGCGAGGACGCCGCACGCACAGGCTCCGCACACCCAGGCTCCGTACCCCCCGGCTCCGCACGCGCAGGCTCCGTACCCCCAGGCTCCGTACGCCTACTCACCCGCCGCGAGCCCGCCCCGCAACCCGGCTGGCGGCTCGGGGTGAGCGCCGCGGCCGAGCCCGGCGGCCTGCCCGGCGCCGACGCGCAGGCCGGGCGGGCCCTGGAGCGCGCCGAGGCGGCCCGTACCCGGTTGGTCCGGCACCGGGACCCCGGCTTCTCGGGCCTGGTCGGCGCTGCCGAGGCCCGGGCCCACGCCGAGGCCGTGCTCGCGCCCCTCTCCTCCGCACTCCGGGAGACCCTGCACGCCTGGCTGGCCCACCACGGCAGCTGGGACCGCAGCGCGGCCGCCCTCGGCATCCACCGCAACACCGTCCGCCAGCGCATCTCCCGGATCGCCGGCCTGCTGGGCGAAGCCGACCTGGACGACCCGGACACCCGGATGGAGCTGTGGTTCGCGCTGCGCCACACCGACGGCCCGGACGGCCCGTAGGCCGTGTCGCGGCGTGCGACGGACGGGGAGACGCTGGGGACATGAACCGGCCGGACAGCCCCTCGGACCCCTCGGACCCCCCTCACTGGGGACCGCGCCCACCCCAGCAGCCGCAGCCGCACCCGCCGCCCCGGAGGCGCCGCCGATGGCCATGGGTACTCCTGGGCCTGCTCCTGCTCCTGCTCGGCGGCTGCACCGCCCTCTTCGCCGTCTTCGTCGACGAGGTGTCCGAGGAGGCCGCGCGCCCGGCCCGCATCACGTACGCGGCCACCGGCACCGCCTCGGGCGTGGCCATCACCTACTCGACCTGGCGCGACGGGAACCTGTCCACCAGCCAGGTCAGCGACCGGGCCCTGCCCTGGACCGAGGAGCTCACCACGAAGGGCTTCGTCAAGGGCGGCTCCCTCGTCGTCACCCTGGGCCCCGACGGCGGCACCGCCACCTGCTCGGTGACGGTGGACGACGACCCGCCCGTCACGGCGACGGCCACCGGCCCCCTCGCCTCGGCCGTCTGCGACGGCTTCTGACCGGCCTCCGGACCGACGTGCCCGACCTCACTCTGGACAGCACGACCAACTCGCCGGTAACTTAATCTGAGCAAGCGCTTAGATTGGGCGGCTGACTGCCGCGACGAAGGGAGTCGGCCGTGCGCCGTACGGTGTTCAACGAGGACCACGAGGCGTTCCGCGAGACCATCCGCGCCTTCATCGAGGCCGAGGTCGTCCCGGTCTACGACGAGTGGTTCGCGGCCGGCCAGGCCCCGCGCGAGTTCTACTACAAGCTCGGCGAGCTGGGCATCTTCGGCATCAACGTCCCCGAGGAGTTCGGCGGCGCCGGCCTGGACACCCACAAGTTCGAGGCCGTCCTCTACGAAGAGACCTCCCGCGCGGGCGTCAACTTCGGCGGCTCCGGCGTGCACGTCCTGCTCGCCCTCCCCTACATCAAGATGCTGGCGGGCGACGAGCAGAAGAAGCGCTTCCTGCCCAAGTTCGTCTCCGGCGAGGAGATGTGGGCCCTGGCGATGACCGAGCCGGGCACCGGCTCCGACGTCGCGGGCATGAAGACCACCGCGAAGCTCTCCGAGGACGGCACCCACTACGTCCTCAACGGCTCCAAGACCTTCATCACCGGCGGCGTGCACGCCGACCGCGTGATCGTCTGCGCCCGCACCTCCGCCCCCAGCGAGGACGACCGCCGCTTCGGCATCTCCCTCTTCGCCGTGGACACCAAGTCCGAGGGCTACTCGATCGGCCGCAAGCTCGACAAGCTCGGCCTGCGCACCTCCGACACCGCCGAGCTGGCGTTCGTCGACGTGAAGGTCCCGGTCGAGGACCTGCTCGGCGAGGAGAACAAGGGCTTCTACTACCTCGGCGCCAACCTGCCGTCCGAGCGCTGGGGCATCGCCTTCGGCGCGTACGCGCAGTCCAAGGCCGCCGTCCGGTTCGCCCAGCAGTACGTCACCGACCGCACCGTCTTCGGCAAGCCGGTCGCGCACTTCCAGAACACCAAGTTCGAACTGGCCGCCTGCCAGGCCGAGGTGGACGCCGCCGAGGCCGTCGCCGACCGCGCCCTGGAGGCCCTGGACGCCGGTGAGCTCACCGCCGCCGAGGCCGCTTCCGCGAAGCTGTTCTGCACCGAGGTCGCGCACCGCGTCATCGACAAGTGCCTCCAGCTGCACGGCGGCTACGGCTACATGAACGAGTACCCGATCGCCCGCCTGTACGCCGACAACCGCGTGAACCGCATCTACGGCGGCACCAGCGAGGTCATGAAGTCCATCATCGCCAAGTCGATGGGCCTGTAAGGCATCTAGCCTTCCCCCATGAACGAGGCCCTCACGACTCTCCTCGATCTGCTCGACCTCGAGCAGATCGAGGAGAACATCTTCCGCGGTACCAGTCGTTCCGCGCTGGTACCGCGGGTCTTCGGCGGCCAGGTCGCCGCCCAGGCGCTGGTCGCCGCGGGCCGGACCGTCCCCGCGGACCGCACCGCGCACTCGCTCCACTCGTACTTCCTGCGCGCCGGTGACCCCGGCGCGCCCATCGTGTACTCGGTGGACCGGATCCGCGACGGACGCTCCTTCACCACGCGCCGCGTCGTCGCCGTCCAGCACGGCCAGCCGATCTTCCACCTCTCCGCGTCCTTCCAGACGTACGAGGAGGGCCTCGACCACCAGGCCGCGATGCCCGACGCCCCCGATCCGGAGACCCTCCCGACGGCCGCGGAATCGCTCCCGCTCTTCCGCGGGGTCTTCCGCGACCCGGGCACCGTGGAACGCCTGATCGAGGCGCGCGGCGCGGTCGACCTGCGGTACGCGACGGTCCCGCCCTGGGGCAGCGTCGGCGAACCGGTCGAACCGCGCTCGCAGGTGTGGTTCCGCACCTCCGACAAGCTGGAGAGCGACGACGCGCTCCTGCACACCTGCCTGGCCACCTACGTCTCCGACATGACCCTGCTCGACTCGGTGCTGCTCGCGCACGGGAAGGGCGGATGGGCGGTCGGCGACGTGGTCGGCGCATCGCTCGACCACGCGATGTGGTTCCACCGGCCGTTCCGCGCCGACGAATGGCTGCTCTACGACCAGGAGTCGCCCTCGGCGGCGGCCGGCCGGGGCCTCGGCCAGGCCAGGATCTGGACCCAGGACGGCAGGCTCGCCGTGACGGTCATTCAGGAGGGCGTGGTGCGCGTCCCGCGCGCGTAGTACGGCCGTCCGACGTAACGTCACACCATGACCAGCAGCGATGCGATGGTGGACGGAAACGGAACCGACGGCCAGGCCGAGAACGAGAGCATCGGCACGGTCATCGTCGCCGTGGTCACCAACCTCGGCATCGCCGCGGCCAAGGCCGTGGGCGGCATCCTGAGCGGATCCAGCGCCATGCTCTCCGAGGCGGCGCACTCGGTGGCCGACACGGTGACCGAGGTGATGCTCCTGACCGCGCTGAAGCGGAGCGCGAAGCCGGCGGACGAGGCGCACCCACTGGGCTACGGGCCGGAGCGCTACATCTGGGCACTCCTCGCCTCGGTCGCCACCTTCGTCGGCGGCGCGGTGTTCGCCGTCTACGACGGCATCCACACCCTCCTCCACGGCGAGGACCCCGGAAACCCGACCCTCTCCTACATCATCCTGGCCGTCGCCGCCGCCCTGGAGGGATACTCCCTCCTGGTCGCCTGGCGGCAGGTCAAGAGCGAGGCGGCGCGGATGCGGGCGCCGCTGGGGCTGTACGTGAAACACACCCCGGACACGGCGGTGAAGGCTGTCCTCCTGGAGAACGTAGCCGCGCTGATCGGCCTGGCACTGGCGGCGGGCGGCCTGCTGGGAGCACAGCTCACGGGCTCGGGCGTGTACGACGGGGTCGCCTCGCTCCTCATCGGACTGCTGCTGGTGTGGGTGGCGTGGGAGCTGGGGCGCTCGAACGCGCAGTACCTGATCGGGCGGCCGCTGCCGGAGGGGATGCGGGCGCAGGTACGGGAGGAGCTCCTGTCGGTGCTGCACATCGAGGCCGTGCTGGAGCTGACCACGCTGGTGCAGGGGCCGTCGGAGGTGCTGATCGCGGCGAAGATCGACTTCCACGATCTGGCGTCTGCCGCGCAGGTGGAGGCGGCCTGCGAGATCGCCGAAACGCAGCTCCGCGACCGCTTCCCGGCGATCCGCCGCGTCTACCTGGACCCCACCCCCAGTCCTTCCTGACTCCGGCCTCGCACGGCTGCGCGGCGGCGCCCCGGGGGTTCCCGGGGCGCCGCCGTTGCTGGGTGACCTCCTGGGCTCACTTGCCCAGCTTCGCCTTGAGGTCCTTCTTGACCTGGTTCTTCACCACCTGCTTGTCGACCTTGTTCAGGTTCCCACCCGTACCGGTACCGTCGCCGCCCACGGCGGTGGCGTCACCGCTATTGATGGCATCGGCACTGGAGTCCCCACCCCGGGCATCTCCCGTAGTGATCGTGCACTTGCCCTTACAGCTGCCGACACCACTGTCGGCGTTGCCACCCTGCGAGGTCCCGCCGACGGTCGTGTTCTCGGCATTGGCGTCGCCACCCGTACCGATGCCATCCGCACTGTCGTCCTGAAGGAAGGACACCGCGTGCTGCGGAGCGGGGGCCGCCATCGCCGTGGCGGGAAGGGCTATGCCACCACCCAGCAGGGCGACGGAAGCGGAAGCAAGGACAAGGCGGCGGGTCGAAAGAATCTTGAACATGGCCGTTCTCCATTCGGAAAATCAAGAGAGGGAATTCGGGGTGACTTCCTGCCCTCTGGCTCTTCCGGCGTTTCCCGGTGAGGGCGTACTCCAAATAAACCCTCGGCCGGGATCCGCGTCACGCCACTCGCATTCGGGGCTTGACGCACCTGCCCGATCACGCTATGTCGCGTTCCAGCCCGGTGCGCGGATGCGGCTGGGTGGGCCCTGCGGGGCGGAGTTCCCCTACCCGCCCTTCCACCGTTCCCAGGCCTCCGCCCTGACCCGGTCCTCAAACGCCGGACCGGCTGAAGAGCAGGGGTCCCGGGCTGCGCCCGGACCCCTGGGGCTCCGCCCCAGACCCCGGTCCTCAAACGCCGGACGGCTGAAAGGGCGGGGTCGGTGGGGGCTGCGTGCCGGGGTCGGGGACGGGGGCGGGGTGGGGTGTTGGCCGGGACGTAAAGCGTGATTTGTGGCGCCCTACTCGGCATCACTGTCGAAGCAGAGGACAGGGCGCCTAAATCATGCAGTCCAGGCCGACACCCCACCCCCCCCCCCGCCCCCCCCCCCCCCCCCCCCCCCCCCCCCCCCCCCCCCCCCCCCCCCCCCCACCCGCAGCCAGCCCCCACCCAGGCCACCCCCAGCCCCGCCGGCGCTTGAGGCGCAGGGGCCCGGGGACCGGTCCCCGGCAACGGCGCCGCAGGATTCGGGGGCCGGGGGCGCCCCCGAGAACCCGGGAACGGGCCCCGCGCAGGCGGCCAAGGCTGCGAAACCAGCGGCGCGTATTGGCACTCCGCTTGACCGAGTGCTAATCCCCGGAATAGTCTCGCGTCTGGCACTCGCCCCTGGTGAGTGCCAACACGGCGACAGACGGATCCGGCACCCGCGACGACGGATCGACCTGGTCGCCACCTCAGACAATTAACCCCGGATCTCCGAAGCGGAAGGTCAGATCGTGACGACCACCAGCTCCAAGGTTGCCATCAAGCCGCTCGAGGACCGCATTGTGGTCCAGCCGCTCGACGCCGAGCAGACCACGGCCTCTGGCCTGGTCATCCCGGACACCGCGAAGGAGAAGCCCCAGGAGGGCGTCGTCCTCGCCGTGGGTCCGGGTCGCTTCGAGGACGGCCAGCGTCTCCCGCTGGACGTCACCGTCGGCGACGTCGTCCTGTACTCCAAGTACGGCGGCACCGAAGTGAAGTACA
This sequence comes from Streptomyces sp. NPDC099050, assembly GCF_044759865.1. Taxonomy (NCBI): domain Bacteria; kingdom Bacillati; phylum Actinomycetota; class Actinomycetes; order Kitasatosporales; family Streptomycetaceae; genus Streptomyces; species Streptomyces sp. NPDC099050. The sequence goes on from NZ_JBIWAE010000027.1 coordinate 69,215, forward strand.
ACGGCGAGGAGTACCTCGTCCTCTCGGCCCGCGACGTGCTCGCGATCGTCGAGAAGTAATCACTTCTCCAGTTTTGCTTTGAGCTACGCCCCTGGTCACCCCTGCTGATGCCGGGCGGCGAGGGGCGTAGTTCGTGTCTGACAGGCGGTCGCGGTGAGCGGCCGGGGATAGCAACGAGAGGGCTGAACCGCTCCCATGCCGAAGATTCTCAAGTTTGACGAGGACGCCCGTCGCGCCCTTGAGCGTGGCGTCAACAAGCTCGCCGACACCGTCAAGGTGACGATCGGTCCCAAGGGCCGCAACGTCGTCATCGACAAGAAGTTCGGCGCTCCCACCATCACGAACGACGGCGTCACCATCGCGCGTGAGGTCGAGCTCGACGACCCGTACGAGAACCTTGGCGCGCAGCTCGTCAAGGAGGTCGCGACCAAGACCAACGACGTCGCGGGTGACGGCACCACCACCGCCACCGTCCTGGCGCAGGCGCTGGTCCGCGAGGGTCTGCGCAACGTTGCCGCGGGTGCTTCCCCGGCCGCCCTGAAGAAGGGCATCGACGCCGCGGTCAAGGCCGTGTCCGAGGAGCTCCTCGCGACCGCCCGCCCGATCGAGGACAAGTCCGACATCGCCGCCGTGGCCGCGCTCTCCGCGCAGGACCAGCAGGTCGGCGACCTCATCGCCGAGGCGATGGACAAGGTCGGCAAGGACGGTGTCATCACCGTCGAGGAGTCCAACGCCTTCGGCCTGGAGCTCGAGTTCACCGAGGGCATGGCCTTCGACAAGGGCTACCTGTCCCCGTACATGGTCTCCGACCAGGAGCGTATGGAGGCCATCCTCGATGACCCGTACATCCTGATCAACCAGGGCAAGATCTCCTCCATCCAGGACCTCCTGCCGCTGCTCGAGAAGGTCATCCAGGCCGGCGCCTCCAAGCCGCTCCTGATCATCGCCGAGGACGTCGAGGGCGAGGCGCTCTCCACCCTCGTCGTCAACAAGATCCGTGGCACCTTCAACGCCGTCGCCGTCAAGGCGCCCGGCTTCGGTGACCGCCGCAAGGCGATGCTCCAGGACATGGCCACCCTCACCGGTGCCACCGTCATCGCCGAGGAGGTCGGCCTCAAGCTCGACCAGGCCGGTCTGGACGTACTGGGCTCCGCCCGCCGCGTCACGATCTCCAAGGACAGCACCACCATCGTCGACGGTGGCGGCTCCTCCGAAGAGGTCCTCGGCCGCGTCAACCAGATCAAGGCCGAGATCGAGTCGACCGACTCGGACTGGGACCGCGAGAAGCTGCAGGAGCGCCTGGCGAAGCTCGCCGGCGGCGTCTGCGTCATCAAGGTCGGCGCCGCCACCGAGGTGGAGCTCAAGGAGAAGAAGCACCGTCTCGAGGACGCCATCTCGGCGACCCGCGCCGCGGTCGAGGAGGGCATCGTCTCCGGCGGTGGCTCCGCTCTCGTCCACGCCGTGAAGGTGCTGGAAGGCAACCTCGGCCTGTCGGGCGACGAGGCCACCGGTGTCGCGGTCGTGCGCCGCGCCGCCGTCGAGCCGCTGCGCTGGATCGCCGAGAACGCCGGCCTCGAGGGCTACGTCATCACCGCGAAGGTCGCCGAGCTCGAAAAGGGCCAGGGCTTCAACGCCGCCACGGGCGAGTACGGCGACCTGGTCAAGGCCGGCGTCATCGACCCGGTCAAGGTCACCCGCTCCGCGCTGGAGAACGCCGCTTCCATCGCGTCGCTGCTGCTCACGACCGAGACCCTGGTCGTCGAGAAGCCGGCCGACGACGAGGGCGACGCCGGTCACGGCCACGGTGGCCACGGCCACAGCCACTGACCTCGTCAGCAAGCACGGCAAAGCCCCGGTCACCGCTGCCAAGCGGCGGTGACCGGGGCTTTCCCGTCTGCTGTCCGGTGCTGCGCTGTCCAGTGCTGTGCTGTCCGGTGCTATCCGGGCATCATGCCCATCTGGCGCATCAGGCCCGGTGCGTCGTAGTACCACCAGTCCTCGGCGATCTGACCGTTCTCGATCCGGCAGGTCGTACAGCCCGACATGGTGAATTCCCTGCCGGTCGGCGCGACCCCCATGAACTCGCCCTTGTGGGTGCCCTCCCAGTCCCACAGGGTGGTGACGCAGTCGCCTTCGGCGATCTGCCGCGTCATGTCCATGCTCATCTCGAAGGCGCCCCGCCACATGCCGACGGTCTTGCGGATGCCCTCGCGGCCGTTGCCCTCGCCGGCGCTCTCCATGATGTCGTGGGTGACGTAGTCCGCCGCGATGCACTCCTCGACGACGTCGAAGTTGCCCTTGCCCAAGACCTCTTCGAAGAAGCGGTTCACGACGAGCTTGTTGAGGTACTCGTCGCGGACCACGTCGAGGTTCATGAACTTCGGCATGCCCTCGCAGAGCGCCACCATCTCCTGGAACATCCGGTCGGTTTCCGGGAGTTGAGAGTTCCTCATGGCCTCTTCGTACGAGGGGAATTCGACGAGGTCCACATAGTGGGTCCTGGAGTCGCGGTCCCTGCCGATGAGGGTGTGGGTGACCGTGCGCTTGCCGGCGGTCTGCTCGGCATAGCGGTCGATGAGACTGTTCATCTCGTCGAAGCGCTTGGTCTCGTAATCGATCACTTGTACGAATGTCATCGCGTCGCCTCCCGCGCTGGATGGGACACATCCAGTCTAGGGAGATTTCACCCATATGCCGCGTTTACCCACAGGTCACCACGGGACCGGTGGATGCGGTCACTGGGGCCCGTACTTGCGCCCCGTACGCGAGGACATCCCGCCCAGCAGCCCCCGCGGGGTCAGCTTCACCACGCCCATCAGCGCCTTGTACCGCGGATCCGGGATCGACACCGTCTTGCCCCGCGCCAGATCGGCCAGCGCCGCGGCCACCAGCTTGTCGGCGTCCAGCCACATCCAGCCGGGGATGTTGTCCGTCCCCATGCCCGCCCGCTCGTGGAACTCGGTGCGCACGAAGCCCGGGCACAGCGCCATCATCCGTACGCCCGACCCGGTCAGGTCCTTGGCCGCGCCCTGGGTGAACTGCACGACCCAGGCCTTGCTCGCCCCGTACGTGCCGCGCGGCAGGAAGGCGGCCACCGAGGCCACGTTGATCACGCCGCCGCGCCCGCGCGAGCGCATCGGCTCCACGGCCGCCGAGGTCAGCCGCAGCACGGCCTCGATGTGGACCTTCAGCATGGTCAGCTCGTCGGCCATGGACACTTCGAGGTAGCGGCCCTTGTTGCCGAAGCCCGCGTTGTTCACCAGCAGGTCCACCGGGTGCTTGCGGTCGGCGAGGCGCTCCTCGACCGCCGTGATGCCCTCCTCGGTGGAGAGGTCGGCGGCCAGCACCTCGGCCTCGATGCCGTGCCGGTCGTGCAGCTCGGTGGCCTGCTCGCCGAGGCGCTTGGTGTCCCGCGCCACCAGGACGAGGTTGTGCCCCTGGGCGGCGAGCCGCCGGGCGAAGGCGGCGCCGATGCCCGCCGTGGATCCCGTAATCAACGCAGTCGTCATAGGCGCAACCTAGTCGCCCCGGTTCCCGTACTTCTCCACGTGGGCCAGCGCCTTGTCCCGAGCCTCCGGCTCCAGCGCCTCGCCCGCCGCCAGCGTGCGCGGCAGGAGCTCCCGCTCGGTGGTGAAGGCGCGGAACCAGAACTCCACCGTCACCTCGTGGTCCGGGCGGTGCACGACCTCGACGGTGTCCCCGGGGGAGACCGAGCCTTCCCGCAGGACCCGCAGGTAGGCGCCCGGCCGGGCCTCCCGGGTGAACCGCTTGACCCAGGCCCTCTCGCCGAGCATCCCCTGGAAGGTCCGGCACGGGATGCGGGCCGAGGCCACCTCCAGGAGCAGGTCGGGGCCGACCCGCCAGCGCTCGCCGAGCAGTGCGCCGTTCACGTCGAGGCCGGCGGTGGTGAAGTTCTCGCCGAAGATCCCGCCGGACAGTTCGCGGCCGAGCTCCCGCTCCCACCAGTCCAGGTCCTCGCGGGCGTACGCGTACACGGCCTGGTGGTCACCACCGTGATGGCGCAGATGGCAGACGTCGTCCCCTTCGACGCCGCTCGCGCCGACGCCCTTGGGGCCCGGCGCGAAGACCCGTACGGGGCCGGGCGCGGGGATCTTGCCGTGACCGGTCAGCCCGCCCGGGGCATCGGTGTGGTCGACGGCCGTCGCGCGGCCGAGGTTCACGGAGATCAGATGCATGGCACCACGCTAGCCGATCACCTAAAAGGCGAAGGGGGATTATTCGCATCGGGATCAAAGCACCCCTTATGCTCGAAGGGTGATCGAGGCACGTCATCTCCGAGTTCTGCGCGCTGTCGCCGGAACCGGGTCCTTCTCCGCCGCCGCCCGCGAGCTCGGCTGCACCCAGCCGGCCGTCTCCCAGCAGATGAAGGCGCTGGAGCAGTCCGCCGGCACCCCCCTGCTGATCCGCACCGGGCGCGAGATGCGCCTCACCCAGGCCGGTGAGGCGCTGGTCCGGCACGCCGCCGGGATCCTCGCCGGGCTGACGGCCGCGGAGGAGGAGGTGGCGGCCATCGCCGGGCTGCGCGCCGGGCGGGTCCGGCTGGTCTCCTTCCCCAGCGGCAGTTCCACGCTGGTGCCGACCGCACTGGCGGCCATGCGCGCCGAGCATCCGGGGACCCGGATCTCGCTGGTGGAGGCGGAGCCGCCGCGCTCGGTGGAGATGCTGCGCGAGGGCGACTGCGACCTCGCGCTGGCCTTCCGCTACGGCGGGGCCTCCGGGTCGGCGGCCGAGTGGGAGGACCTGGTGGTCCGGCCGCTGCTGACCGACCGGCTCGTCGGACTGGTTCCCGAAGGGCACCGGCTGGCGGGTGCGGAGCGGGTGGGCATGGCGGAGCTGGCCGACGAGCCCTGGATCGCGGGCTGTCCGCGCTGCCGCCGCCATCTGGTGGAGGTGTGCGAGGCGGCCGGTTTCACCCCGCGCATCGACTTCGCCACCGACGACTACCCGGCCGTGGTCGGCCTGGTCGGGGCCGGGCTCGGGGTCGCGGTGCTGCCGGAGCTCGCGGTGGAGTCCGTACGGGCCAAGGGCGTGAGCACCCTCGTCGTGGAACCGGCCGTCGAGCGGGAGGTCGTTGCCCTGACCCTGCCCGACCTGGCCAGGGTCCCGGCGGTGGCCGCGACCCTGGTTCAGCTGGAGCGGGCCGCCCGGCGCTGACCGCCGGACGGCCCGGGCGCCGAGGGGCCGGGTGGCCGGACCCCGCGCCGGACGGGGCCGCCACGCGAAGGACCGTACGGCGGTACGGCCGGTCGGGTGGCAGCCCGGTCCGGTACGCGGCACGCCGGTGTGCTGCGTACCGATGAGATCGGAGAAACGTTCCTTCGGTCGTTTCGTGTGGAGCCCGGTCAGTGCGGAGCGATCGGCGTGCTCGGTCCGATCGCGGTCGTCGCCGGGATCAGGCGATGGCGGGCGCGGCCCATCAGTTCTTCGCGTTCGTCCTCGGTGAGGCCGCCCCACACCCCGTAGGGCTCGCGGACGGCGAGTGCGTGCGCGGCGCATTCAGAACGCACCGGGCATCGCATGCAGACCTCTTTAGCCGAGGTCTCGCGCGCGCTCCTGGCCGCGCCCCGCTCGCCTTCCGGGTGGAAGAAGAGGGAGCTGTCGACCCCGCGGCAGGCAGCCAGCAGCTGCCAGTCCCAGAGGTCGGCGTTCGGTCCGGGGAGGCGGGAGAAATCTGCCATTGGTAGTCCTCTTGGTGCCGGTACTGAGGCGGATACGGTCCATGTCTCCACACCTACTGTCGTAGTAGATGTAAATATGACTCATTGGGAATCTAGCCTCAGACATGCGCCAAACGGAAGGAAAGCCGCCAAATAGGGCATACCGTCATCTGGAGGACACGCGGTGAGTGGCTCCTGCCTCGTGTTCGCTTCCTCACGTAGAGTGCCGAAGGTGTCCGTCCGACCCGTAACTCTTTCGAGTGACCATCGTTGAGAGTGCGAAGGCGGTTGAACCAAGAAGTTCTCGGACATGTGTCCGGGGGCATCGACCGCACAGGTGACGATACGTACCAGCCTGGAGGCTCAAGGTGACGCGCATCAGCAGCTGCGGAGGGCGGTCATGACATCCGTCCTCGTCTGCGACGACTCCCCGCTTGCCCGAGAGGCGCTCCGTCGCGCGGTTGCCACCGTGCCCGGCGTCGAGCGTGTGACGACGGCTGCCAACGGCGAGGAAGTCCTCCGCCGCTGGGGTGCCGACCGTTCCGACCTGATTCTGATGGATGTACGGATGCCCGGGCTCGGCGGTGTGGAGACGGTGCGCCGGCTGCTCTCGGCCGACCCCGGCGCCCGCATCATCATGCTGACGGTCGCCGAGGACCTGGACGGTGTGGCCCTCGCGGTCGCCGCCGGCGCCCGGGGCTACCTGCACAAGGACGCCTCGCGCGCCGAACTGCGGGCCACGGTCACCCAGGCCCTCGCCGACCCGACCTGGAGGCTGGCCCCGCGCCGGCTCCGCTCGGCCGAGATGGGCGCCGCGCCCACGCTCACCGCACGCGAGATCCAGGTGCTGGAGGGCATGAGCCACGGCCGGTCCAACGCGGAGATCGGGCGCGAGCTCTTCCTCTCCGAGGACACGGTCAAGACGCACGCACGCCGGCTGTTCAAGAAGCTGGGTGCGTCCGACCGGGCGCACGCCGTGGCGCTCGGGTTCCGCTGGGGCCTGGTCCGCTGACCGCAGGTCCGCCGGCCCTCACCGGCCGGCGGTGCCGCGGGCGGGCGGGCCCGCCCGGCCCCGGATTCCACGCGGCCGCGGATCCTGTGGCCCCGGATTCCGCGGCCCCGGATTTCGCGGCGGATTCCGCGGCGCCCGGTTCCGCGGCCCCGGCCGCCCTCCGGAATCTCCCGCCGTCCGATCCGCCGCACCCTGTGCGCCCGGGGGATTGACGGTGCACAATCCGGGGGACGTGTCGCTTCGGGCGCGATGCCGCATGCTTGAGGGTGTGGCGCATCCTGGAGATGTCGCCGCGGGGACGATTCGGCCGAGCGGGAGGGGAGGGCCAGACCATGAGTTCCGGTGCACCCACCCCGCACAACCCGTCGACGCATAACGCTTCGACGCACAACACGGGCCGCGGTGCCGCGAATGCCCCGGCGCCAAGGCACCATGGATTGATGCGCGACGACGAGGCCCCGGGGTCACCCGCGACCACAGGGGGCGGCGGCGCCTCCCGGAACAGCGGCGACGGTACCGTCAGCGCGCTCGTGCGCCGTGCGGTGGAGGGCGACGAGCAGGCCACCCACGATCTGCTGGCCTTCGTGCACCCCCTCGCCATCCGCTACTGCCGCTCCCGCCTGTCGCGACTTCCGGGTGACGCTCGTCACTTCGTGGAGGACCTGGCGCAGGAGGTCTGCGTCGCCGTCCTGATGGCCCTGCCGCGCTACCGCGACACCGGACGCCCCTTCGAGGCCTTCGTCTTCGCCATCGCCGCGCACAAGGTGGCCGATCTCCAGCGGGCCGCCATGCGCCATCCGGGCAGTACGACCGTGCCCTCCGACGAGATGCCGGAGCGGCCCGACGACTCCCTGGGGCCGGAGGAACGCGCGCTGCTGAGCAGTGACGCCGCCTGGGCCAAGAAGCTGCTCGCCAACCTTCCGGAGAACCAGCGCGAGCTCCTCGTCCTGCGCGTGGCCGTCGGGCTGACCGCCGAAGAGACCGGGCAGATGCTCGGGATGTCCCCCGGGGCGGTGCGCGTCGCCCAGCACCGGGCGCTGAGCCGGCTCCGCGCGCTCGCCGAGCAGTAGGCCGTACGAGTTCTCCCGTAGGCCGTACGGGGTTTTTCCCGTAGGAAACTACGAATCTTGCCCTTGATCTTGGTCGTGGAATGAGACGCGTCGGGATCCCGTTAGCATGGACATCCGCGCTGAGCAAGACCATCTTGGAAGGTGTCATGACTGTGAACGCCGACGGAGTGCCCGACAAATTCGCCACGCTCGGCCTCACTTATGACGATGTGCTCCTGCTCCCGGGGTCCTCGGACATGTCCCCGGACGCCATCGACACGTCCTCGCTCATCTCCCGCAACGTGCGCGTGAACGTCCCGCTGCTCTCCGCCGCCATGGACAAGGTCACCGAGGCCCGGATGGCCATCGCGATGGCCCGCCAGGGCGGCGTCGGCGTCCTGCACCGCAACCTCTCCATCGCCGACCAGGCCAACCAGGTCGACCTGGTCAAGCGCTCCGAGTCCGGCATGGTCACCGACCCGATCACGGTGCACCCCGACGCGACCCTGGGCGAGGCCGACGAGCTCTGCGCGAAGTTCCGCATCTCCGGCGTCCCGGTCACCGACCCGGCGGGCAAGCTGCTCGGCATCGTCACCAACCGCGACATGGCCTTCGAGTCGGACCGCAGCCGCCAGGTGCGCGAGGTCATGACCCCGATGCCGCTGGTCACGGGCAAGGTGGGCATCTCCGGCGTGGACGCGATGGAGCTGCTGCGCCGCCACAAGATCGAGAAGCTGCCGCTCGTCGACGAGGCCGGCCTCCTCAAGGGCCTCATCACGGTCAAGGACTTCGTCAAGGCCGAGAAGTACCCGAACGCCGCCAAGGACAAGGACGGCCGGCTGCTCGTCGGCGCGGCCGTCGGTGTCGCGGGCGACGCGTACGAGCGGGCCCAGGCCCTGATCGAGGCGGGCGCCGACTTCATCGTCGTCGACACCGCCCACGGCCACTCCCGCCTCGTGGGTGACATGGTCTCCAAGATCAAGTCGAACTCGGCGGTCGACGTCATCGGCGGCAACATCGCCACCCGCGACGGCGCCCAGGCCCTCATCGACGCCGGCTGCGACGGCATCAAGGTCGGCGTCGGCCCCGGCTCCATCTGCACCACCCGCGTCGTCGCCGGCATCGGCGTTCCGCAGGTCACCGCGATCTACGAGGCCTCGCTGGCCGCCAAGGCGGCCGGTGTACCGGTCATCGGCGACGGCGGCCTGCAGTACTCCGGCGACATCGCCAAGGCCCTCGTGGCGGGCGCCGACACCGTGATGCTCGGCTCGCTGCTCGCGGGCTGCGAGGAGTCCCCGGGCGAGCTGCTCTTCATCAACGGCAAGCAGTTCAAGTCGTACCGCGGCATGGGCTCGCTCGGCGCGATGCAGTCCCGCGGCGACCGCAAGTCCTTCTCCAAGGACCGCTACTTCCAGGAGGGCGTGGGCGGCGACGACAAGCTCATCCCCGAGGGCATCGAGGGCCAGGTCCCGTACCGCGGCCCGCTCTCCGCGGTCGTGCACCAGCTGGTCGGCGGCCTGCGGCAGTCGATGTTCTACGTCGGCGGCCGCACGGTGCCGGAGCTCCAGGACCGGGGCCGGTTCGTCCGGATCACCTCGGCTGGGCTCAAGGAGAGCCACCCGCACGACATCCAGATGACGGTCGAGGCGCCGAACTACAGCCGCAAGGGCTGATCGGAGCAGCACCAGCGCAGTACCGGAGGGGCGGGCCCGCGCGGGCCCGCCCCTCCGTCGTGCCCGGTTCGTGCGTCCGTACAGCGGTGCGTGCCTCCGTACGGCCGGTGCGTGCGTCCGTACGGCCGGTGCGTGCGTCCGTACAGCGGTCACCGGAACGCGGCGCGCCGGGGTTCGGGGATACTGGACGGGCAGACCCACAGGAAAGGCCACCACACGTGACTGAGATCGAGATCGGGCGCGGCAAGCGCGGCCGCCGGGCGTACGCGTTCGATGACATCGCCATCGTCCCCAGCCGCCGTACCCGGGACCCGAAGGAGGTCTCGATCGCCTGGCAGATCGACGCCTACCGCTTCGAGCTCCCGTTCCTGGCCGCCCCCATGGACTCGGTCGTCTCCCCGCAGACCGCCATCCGCATCGGCGAGCTCGGCGGCCTCGGCGTGCTGAACCTCGAAGGTCTGTGGACCCGGTACGAGGACCCGCAGCCGCTGCTCGACGAGATCGCGGAGCTGGACGAGGAGTCCGCCACCCGCCGTCTCCAGGAGATCTACTCCGCTCCGATCCAGGCGGACCTGATCCGTCAGCGGATCAAGGAGGTGCGCGACTCCGGTGTCGTCACCGCCGCCGCCCTCTCCCCGCAGCGCACGGCCGAGTTCTCCAAGGCCGTCGTCGACGCGGGCGTGGACATCTTCGTGATCCGCGGCACCACCGTGTCGGCGGAGCACGTCTCCGGCGCCGCCGAGCCGCTGAACCTCAAGCAGTTCATCTACGAGCTCGACGTCCCGGTCATCGTGGGCGGCTGCGCCACCTACACCGCGGCCCTGCACCTGATGCGCACCGGCGCGGCCGGTGTCCTGGTCGGCTTCGGCGGCGGCGCCGCGCACACCACGCGCAACGTGCTCGGCATCCAGGTCCCGATGGCCACCGCCGTCGCCGACGTGGCCGCGGCCCGCCGCGACTACATGGACGAGTCCGGCGGCCGCTACGTGCACGTCATCGCCGACGGCGGCGTGGGCTGGTCCGGCGACATCCCGAAGGCCGTCGCCTGCGGCGCCGACGCCGTGATGATCGGCTCCCCGCTGGCCCGTGCCACGGACGCGCCCGGCAAGGGCAACCACTGGGGCATGGAGGCCGTCCACGAGGACGTGCCGCGCGGCAAGAAGGTCGACCTCGGCACGGTCGGCACCACCGAGGAGATCCTCACCGGCCCGTCGCACTCCCCGGACGGCTCGATGAACATCTTCGGCGCGCTGCGCCGCTCGATGGCCACCACCGGCTACAGCGAGCTCAAGGAGTTCCAGCGGGTCGAGGTCACGGTCGCGGACTCCCAGCACCGCCGCTGAGGCCCGTACCGCACCACACGCCCGAGGCCCGGCTCCCCTTCGGGGGAGCCGGGCCTCGGGCGTACCGGGGTGTGAGGGACCGGGGTCAGGCGGCCTTGCGGGCCGACTGGAATGCGGTGTAACCGCCGAGGGCGAGGAAGAGGTACGTCATCGGGCCCGAGGTTTCCTTCCAGGCGTCGACGAGCAGGGAGGCGCCGAGGTCGAGCACGTCGAGGGTGCCCACGCCCAGCTCGTCCGCACCGATCATGGCGAGGCCGAAGATCTGGCCCCCGAAGACGGCGGCCAGCGAGAGCACGGCGCTGAGCACCGGCAGCAGGGGGTTGCCCCCGCCGAGCTTGCCGGCGGCGAAGCCGACAGCGGCGCCGACGCCGACGGCCGCGAAGCCGACCTGGTACCCGCTCAGCCCGATGATCGCGCCGTAGACGGCGGCGGTGACCAGGGCGGCGCCCACGGCCGCGGCGATTCCGAGGCCCACGTTGGCGGGGCGCGCCGGGGCCGGGGCCTGGGCCTGGAGGAAGTCGGCGCCGGACGGGCCCGGGTAGGGGGCCGGGACGGCGGCGGCTTCGGGCGCGGGCGTGGCGGGCGTGGCGGAGTCCGGCGCGGACGACGGGAACTGCTGGCTCATGGAGAAATCCCCCCAGGGATCGTGGATCGTGGGGCACACGGGGCCCGCACGGCTGACGTGGGGGTGTATGCGCGAGATAAGTCGCCGCAGGCTAGCAGCAGGCTGCGACATCCGTGGAGGGGTTTCGGAGGGGCGGTCCGCGGCCGGGGCGTCCCTTTCGGATCTGGCCGGCCGAGCCCGCGGTGCGGGTCGCCGCGGGCCCGGCGAGATCCGAAAGAGGCGGCCGACAGGCCCTAGACGTACCAGGCCTTCCGCCCGGTGCGGCGAGAGCACGTGCCGGGCGTCGCGCGGCAGGCGGGAGCTTGCCGACAGGCCCTAGAGGCGGTGCGCGGCGCCCGCCGGGCTGGCGCCGCGGGTGTCCAGGAGCAATTGGGCCTTCACCGCGAGGCCTTGCAGGTCGTAGGTGCGGTGGTGCTGGAGCAGGATCGTCAGATCGGCGTTGGCGGCTGCCTCGTACAACGATTCGGCGCGGGGGACGGGCTGGTCCCTGACGCGCCACCCGGCGATGTACGGGTCGTGGTAGCTGATCAGGGCGCCGAGGTCGATGAGGCGGCTGGCGATCTCGCGTGCCGGGGAGCCCTCCTGGTCGGCGAGGTCCGGCTTGTAGGTGACGCCCAGCAGGAGGACGCGGGCGCCGCGCGCGGACTTGCCGTGCTCGTTGAGCAGGGTGGCGCTGCGCTGGATGACGTACTGCGGCATCCGGTCGTTGATCTCCTGGGCCAGACCGACCATGCGCAGCGGGTGGCCCGGGGTGCGGGTGGTGTGGGGGAGGTAGTTGGGGTCGAGGGGGACTCCGTGGCCGCCGACTCCGGGGCCGGGGCGGAAGGCCTGGAACCCGTACGGCTTGGTCTCGGCGCACCGGATGACGTCCCACAGGTCCACGCCCAGGTCGTGGCAGAGCACAGCCATCTCGTTCATGAGGGCGATGTTGACGTGCCGGTAGTTCGTCTCGAGGAGCTGGACCGTCTCGGCCTCGCGCAGGCCGCGGGCGCGCACCACCTTGTCGGTGAGCCGGGCGTAGAAGGCGTGCGCGGACTCGGTGCAGGCGGGGGTGAGGCCGCCGATGACCTTGGGGGTGTTGGCGATGCCGTGCGTGCGGTTGCCGGGGTCGAGGCGGCTGGGGGAGTAGGCCAGGTGGAAGTCCCGGCCGGCGCGCAGGCGGGAGCCCGATTCGAGGATCGGGCGCAGGTAGTCCTCGGTGACGCCGGGGTGGGCCGCCGATTCGAGGATGACGGTGGTGTGCGGACGCAGCCGGGCGGCGAGCGTACGGCCCGCCTCGCCGACCGCGGACAGGTCGAGTGCACGATCCGCGCCGAGCTGGGTAGGGGCGCAGATGACGGCGGTGCGGACCCGGCCGAGTTCGGCGGGGTTGGTGGTGACCCGGAAGCCGGCCGCCGACATGCGGCGGATCTCGGCGGCGGTGAGGGTGGAGTCCGTCGCCGGACCGCTGTCGTAGCCGACCGTCTCGATCCCGGCGGCCACGGCTGCCTGGGCGAGCGGGAGGCCGAGATGGCCGAGTCCGATGACGGCGAGATCTGCGGGCATGGGGGTGCCGTCCCTTCCCTTCCCTGACATGCATGAGGGGGCGGAGCGCGCAAGTCCTGTGGAGGAGGAGAGCTGGCGCAATGTCAGACTAGGCGTATATATGACAGATATGTCGTATTCGGTGGTCTTGGTCGCCTCCGTGTTATCCACAGGCGGTGGCTGATGTGGGTGCGGCCGGTGAGAATCATGAACGGGCGATGTGAGCGGGATCACCCACGACAGGTGGGATGGCCGCACAGGACGGACGGGGCGACCCGCGTCAACGGGAGGCAGGCAGCCGTGAGCACTGGAACAGGGGCAGGGGCAGGGGCACGGATGGGTACGGGCGCCGGGATGGGTGCCGGGATGGGCGGGGGCGGTGGGAGGGCCTCGCTGGGGCCCGTGCAGCGCGCCGAGGCGCTCGCCGGGATGGCCGAGCGGGAGCTGGACGTGCTGGTGGTCGGGGCCGGCGTGGTGGGCGCCGGTACCGCCCTCGACGCCGTGACCAGGGGCCTCGCGACCGGGCTGGTGGAGGCGAGGGACTGGGCTTCGGGTACTTCCAGCCGTTCCAGCAAGCTCATCCACGGCGGGCTCAGATACCTGGAGATGCTCGACTTCGCCCTCGTGCGGGAGGCGCTCAAGGAGCGCGGCCTGCTGCTGGGGCGGCTCGCCCCGCACCTGGTGAAGCCGGTGCCGTTCCTCTACCCGTTGCAGCACAAGGGGTGGGAGCGGTTCTACGCCGGCTCCGGCGTCGCGCTCTACGACGCCATGTCGCTCTCCAGCGGCCACGGGCGCGGGCTGCCGACGCACCGCCACCTCTCGCGCAAGCGCGCCCTGCGGATCGCGCCGGCGCTGCGCAAGGACGCGCTGGTGGGCGCCCTGCAGTACTACGACGCCCAGATGGACGACGCGCGATACGTGGCCACCCTGGTCCGTACGGCCGCCGCCTACGGGGCGCAGTGCGCCAACCGGGCGAGGGTCGTCGGCTTCCTGCGGGAGGGCGAGCGGGTCGTCGGCGCGCGGGTCCAGGACGTGGAGGGCGGCGGCGAGTACGAGATCCGGGCGAAGCAGATCGTGAACGCCACGGGGGTGTGGACGGACGACACCCAGGCGCTGATCGGGGAGCGCGGGCAGTTCCACGTCCGGGCGTCGAAGGGCATCCACCTCGTCGTTCCCAAGGACCGGATCCACTCCTCGACCGGGCTGATCCTGCGGACCGAGAAGTCGGTGCTCTTCGTCATCCCGTGGGGCCGGCACTGGATCGTGGGCACCACGGACACCGACTGGGACCTGGACAAGGCGCACCCGGCGGCATCGAGCGCGGACATCGACTACCTGCTGGAGCACGTCAACTCGGTGCTGGCGGTCCCGCTCACCCGGGACGACGTCCAGGGGGTCTACGCCGGGCTGCGGCCGCTGCTGGCCGGGGAGTCGGACGCGACGAGCAAGCTCTCGCGCGAGCACACGGTGGCGCACCCGGTGCCGGGGCTGGTGGTCGTGGCCGGCGGCAAGTACACGACGTACCGGGTGATGGCCAAGGACGCCGTGGACGAGGCGGTGCACGGCCTCGACCAGCGGGTCGCGCCGTGCGTGACGGAGGACGTGCCGCTGGTCGGGGCCGAGGGGTACCGGGCCCTGTGGAACGGCCGGGCGCGGATCGCCGCGCGGACGGGACTCCACGTGGTGCGGGTGGAACACCTCTTGAACCGGTACGGCTCGCTGACGGAGGAGCTGCTGTCGCTGATCGCGGAGGACCCCTCGCTCGGGGAACCGCTGACGGGCGCCGACGACTACCTCCGCGCCGAGGTGGTCTACGCGGCCTCGCACGAGGGGGCGCGGCACCTGGACGACGTGCTGACCCGGCGGACGCGGATCTCGATCGAGACCTTCGACCGGGGGACGCGATCGGCCCGCGAATGCGCGGAGTTGATGGCTCCGGTGCTGGGCTGGGACGAGCAGCAGATCGAGAAGGAAGTGGAGCACTACGAGAAGAGGGTGCAGGCGGAACGGGAATCGCAGCGCCAGCCGGACGACCAGACGGCGGACGCGGCACGGCTGGGGGCGCCGGACATCATCCCGTTGTAACTCCGTCACTTCGCGGGAGGAACCGCGGACCCGGGGCTCCCGTCCGTTGCGGAGTAAGGGACAATGAGGGTTCTGCCGGGGCGGGTTACCGGGCACCCCGGCCGCTGCCAGGGCAACCGGAGCAGGCGGCACGAACGCAGAGGGGACGCATGTCGAAGCCGGAGCACACCGAGTCGCCGGAGCCGTCTGTCGGGACGGGATCGCCGGTGCCTCCGGCCGCGCCCCCGACGGACCCGAAGCCTCCGGCCGAGCCGCCCGCGGCGGGAGCCGCGAAGCGGGCTGCCGCGGCGAAGCCCGCCGGGACGGGGGCCGCGAAGGCCACGCCGGCCGCGGCCGAAGCCGCCGGTGAGGCCGGCCGTCGAGACGCGGAGCCGGGTGCTTCCGCGGCGGAGCCGGAGCCCGAGCCGCGGAAGGCGGAGCTGCGGAAGCCGGCTGCGGCGAAGGCCACCGGTGGGGCTGAGCCCCAGGACGCGAAGCCTGCGGGTAAGGGTGTCGGGCCCGCGGACGTGAAGCCCGCGGACGTGAAGCCCGCGGGCGGGGCCGCGCCGAAGTCCGCCGCGGTGAGCAAGGCCGACGAGGTGGCCGCCGCCGTCAAGGCCGCCGCGGCCAAGGCGGAAGAGGGCCCCCACGACGAGGGCCGGCTGCTCGCGGGCCGGTACCGGCTCGGCGACGTCCTCGGCAAGGGCGGCATGGGCACCGTGTGGCGCGCCGAGGACGAGACCCTCGGCCGCACCGTCGCCGTCAAGGAACTCCGCTTCGGCAGCGGCGTCGACGACGACGAGAAGCGCCGCCTCATCACCCGCACCCTGCGCGAGGCCAAGGCCATCGCCCGGATCCGCAGCGGCGGCGCCGTGACCGTCTACGACGTCGTCGACGAGGACGGCCGGCCGTGGATCGTCATGGAGCTCATCGAGGGCCCCTCGCTCGCGGAGTTCATCCGCGAGAGCGGCCCGCTGACCCCCCGCCGCGCCGCGGAAGTCGGCCTCGCCGTGCTCGACGTACTCCGTGCCGCCCACCGTCAGGGCATCCTGCACCGGGACGTGAAGCCCTCCAACGTGCTGCTCGCCGACCACGGCAACGGCCGCGTGGTCCTCACCGACTTCGGCATCGCCCAGGTCGAGGGCGACCCCTCCGTCACCTCCACCGGCATGCTCGTCGGCGCGCCCTCGTACATCTCGCCCGAGCGGGCCCGCGGCCAGCGTCCCGGCCCGCCGGCGGACATGTGGTCGCTCGGCGGCCTGCTGTACGCCGCCGTCGAGGGGGTTCCCCCGTACGACAAGGGGTCGGCCCTCGCGACGCTCACCGCGGTGATGACCGAACCCGTCGAGCCGCCGAAGAACGCGGGCCCGCTGACCGAGGTCATCTACGGTCTTCTCGTCAAGGACCCCGCCCACCGGCTCGACGACGACCGCGCGCGGGCCCTGCTCACCGCCGTCATCGACGCGCCCGAGCCGCCGGCCCCCGTAGCCGGTCCGGGCGCCGAGGAGACCCGCCAGATATCGCTCGCCGAGGCCCGCGACGCCGCCGAGCAGGCGGCGGCCGACAAGGCGGCCAAGGCCGCGGAGAAGGCGGAGAAGAAGGAACGCGAGCGCCGTGAGCGCGAGCAGCGCGAGCGTGCCCGCGCGGCGTTGAAGTCGGCCCGCAAGGCGGCGGCCGCCAGCGCCGTCGCTTCGGCCGCCACGGCCACGGCCGCGACCGCCGCCGAGTCCCCCTCGCCGCGCCCGGCGCCCGTAGCGGCCCCGATCACCGACGTCCTGCCGCGCCGCACCATCGCGCTCGCGATCGCCGGCGTGGTCGTGGCGCTCGCCGTCATCGGCTCGGTCATCGCGTACGTCATCAACGGCGACGACGACAAGGGCGGCTCCCCGAAGGACGGCAAGGGCGGCAGCAAGGCCGCCGCGTCGAGCCCCGCGCCCGGTTCCTCGACCCCGGCCCCGGCTTCGCCCGCGCCCTCGCCCTCTCCCTCGCCGAAGACCGGCGAGTCGCCCGGCGCGGGGGCCGCTTCGCCGGACCCGGGCCAGTCGCCCGGCTCGGGCACCGACCCCGGCCAGGGCAGCACGCCCGGGGGCGCCCTGCCCGGGCTGCCGCCCGGGTACGCCCAGGTCAACGACCCCGGGTTCCACTTCGCGATGGGCATGCCCGAGGACTTCAAGCAGACCGGCGTGATAGGGAAGAACGACGGCGTCATCTACAGCCGCGACGGCGGATTCCCGCGCATCCAGATCGACTTCAACAGTTCGCCGAAGGACGATGCCCGCGCCGCCTGGCTGGCGCTGGCTCCGAGCGTGGCGAGCAGCAGCAGCAACTACAAGCTGCTGCGCCTCGAAAAGGTCGAGTACCGCGGGTACCCGACCGTCGCGGACTGGGAGTTCGAGCGGGACCAGAAGGGCTCGCGGGTCCGGGTGCTCGACCGCGGGTTCAGGATGGACGCGAAGCACGGCTACGCCATCATGATCACCTGCCTCGCGGACCAGTGGGACGCGGCGGAATGTACCCAGCTGCGCACCACGGCGTTCGACACCTTCCAGCCGCTGGGCTGACGCGCGCACCGAGCGGGCTCGGGTCAGCCTCGCCAGGGCCGGGACGCGGGCGCCCTGGGCGTCGTATCGTGTCAGCGGGGCCTGGGGGACGGGTCCCCAGCTCTCGGGGGAGGCGATGTGGAGGACTACTCGGGCCGGATCCTGGCCGAGCGCTACCGTCTGCCGTTGCCGCCGTCCGACGCCTACGAACTGATCGAGACCCGGGCCTTCGACACGCGCAGCGGTCAGGAAGTCCTCGTACGGCAGGTGCCGTTGCCCGAGGTCGTCGACGCGGAGCTGCTGGACGGCACGCGGGGCGGGCCGCCCGTGACCGGGGGCCGGCGCGTCCCGCACGGTGAACTGCCCGCCGTACGCAGGGCGATCGAGGCCGCGCAGGCGGCGGCGTCCGTGCCGGACCATCCGCGGCTGGACCAGGTCTTCGACGTGTTCGCGGAGGGCGGGTCGCTGTGGATAGTGAGCGAACTCGTCCCGGCCCGACCGCTGGCGGCGCTGATCGCCGACGAACCGCTGAGCCCGTACCGGGCGGCGGAGGTGGCGGCGGACGTGCTGACCGCGCTGCGGGTGCTGCACGCGCACGGGTGGACGCACCGGAACATCACCATGAGGACGGTGCTGATCTGCGAGGACGGGCGGGTCGTCCTGACGGGTCTGGCGGCGGGGGCGGCGGAGGACGCCCTGTGCGGGTACGACCCGGTCCCGCCGCGGGACGGTACGGACCCTTCCGCGGAGCACTGGCCCTGGCCGGGCGGTGAACCGGGCGATCGGGGTGGCCCGGGTGGCCCGGGGTTCGCGGCGGGCCGGCCCGAGAGCGGCGGCGGGTACGGCCGCGGCGCCCTGGCCGGGCCGGAGGCGGGCTCGGGGTACGGCGGCGGTTCCCCGGGGGGCTCCTGGAGCGGGCCGGGGGCGGATGCCGGGTACGAGCCGGGGGCCGGGCTCGGTGCGGGCCTCGCCGGCGGGCAGCAGGGCGGGGAGCCTGGCGGGGAGCTGCGCGGTGAGCTGCGCGGGGAGTTCGGCGACCGGTACGACGACTCGTACGACGCACCGTACGGGGGCGGGCCCGGGGAGCGCTCCGGGCGGTACGACGCTGGGACCGGTGCGGACACGGCCGGTGTCCGGCGCGGCGGGAACGCGGCGGAGTACGCGCCGCTCGTGGCTCCCGGCTACGACACCGGGCCGCGCTACCGGGACCACATAAACCCCGGTACCGGGAGCGGCCCCGACGGCCCCTACGGCCCCGGCAGTTCCGGTACCCCCGGGGCTCCGAGTGCGCCCGGCGCCTCCGGTGGCCCTGGCGCGGCCGACACCCATGGCGTCTCCGGAGCCCCCGAAATCTATGGCGCGGCCGGTGCCCCGGGCGTCCCCGGTGCCCCGGGCGCCCGTGCCGTGCCCGGCGTGCCCGGTGCTTCCGGCGCCCTCGAGCCTGCCGGTACCCCCGGGACTTCCTCCACCCCGGGTGCCGCCGGGGAGCGGCCCGACCTGAAGGCCGCAGCCCGGGCGGGGGCCATCGCCGCGTACCGGGCCGGGGCCCAGGCCGCCGCGCGGATCACCGAGCAGCGCAAGACCGGGTCCGGGGCCGGGCCCGCGCCGGAGCCCGAGGCGGAGCCGAGGCCGGAGGGGTCGAAGCTGCCGCAGGGGTACTCGTACCCGTACGGCGGCCCCGACAGCGGAGCGACCTGGCACGGCGCCACCCCGCGCCGCCAGGCCCTGCCGCCGGCCGAAGCGGAGCCGCCGGCCCGTGCGGCGCTGCCGGCGCAGCTCGCCCTTCCCCAGGGCTACCACCAGGCGGACACCCCGGACGGCGGCACGCCCCGGGTCTCCCCCGACGGCCAGCCGCATCCGCAGGGCGGCGGGGAGCACGGGCCCGGCTACGGGCCGACCTCGCCGGGACCGGGCCACCCGGCCCGGGATCAGGCGGGCCTCGGCCGGCCGGCCGGCCGGGACGGCGCCGGGTACGGCGGGCAGCTCCAGCTCGGGCCGGGCCGCCCGGATCCGGCGGACCCCGACCACGGCGGCCCGCAGGCCGGACAGCAGGCCACCGCCGGGAACGCGAACGCTGCCGGGGCAGGCGGCTACGGGCAGCCCGGCCCCCAGACCGGCGCCGGGTACGCAGCGGATCCCGCGGCCCGTGAGTACGGCCAGGGCGGCGGCCCGCAGACCGCTCCGCACGGCGCTGCCGGATACGCGGCGGCCCCCGGGACGGGCGGCTACGGCCAAGGCGGCCCGCAGAGTGCTTCGCAGGCCGAGGGAGCGGGCGGTTACGGCCAGGGCGGCCGGCCGGCCGGTCCGTACGGCGGTGCGGGATACCTGGAGGTTCCCGGCGTCCGTGGCTCCGGCCGGACGGGGCCGCAGGGCGGTTCGCAGGCTGGGCCGCAGGGGCGTCCGCAGGGTGCCCCCGGGTACGCGCCCGCCCCCGGAGCCGGTGGCTCCGGGGCGGGGCGGGGCGGGGGCGGGGCCGGCGGGTGGGGGAGCGGGCCGCGGAGCGGGCTCGATGCCGAGCGGGCCCGGCAGACGCGGATGGCCGTCGTCGGGGCCGTTACCGAGCGGTGGGCTCCCGAGCAGGCGCAGGCCGTGCACGGGCCGTGGCAGTTGGCCGCGCCGGTCGGGCCGGCCACCGACCTCTGGGGGCTCGGCGCGCTGCTGTACCGGGCCGTGCAGGGCCATGCCCCGTACCCCGAGGACAGCGTCGCCGAGCTCGTGGAGATGGTCTGCGCGGAGCCCCCCGCCTTCGCCGAGGAGTGCGGCCCGCTGCGCCCGATCGTGGAGTCCCTGCTGCGCCAGGACCCCACCGAGCGCCCCGACTTCGAGGAGCTCCGCGGCTGGCTGCGCTCCCTCGTGCGCTCCGCCCCGGAGCCCGACGGCGGCTTCGCCATGCTGCCGCCGGTGGTGGAGGATCCGGCCAGGCTCCCCATCGCACGGCGGCGAGCCGATCTGCACGGCCGGCACCGCAGCGCCGAACACCCCCGCAAGCCGCGCTCGCTGGGCCGTTCCCTGTTACTGGGGATCCTCGTCCTCCTCTCGGGAGCCGTGGCCTACGCCCTGTTCTTCATGCCCCGCTCCGCCGATCCGCAGGGCGGCGGGCAGAAGGCGGCCGGAATGAGGCCGCCCGCCGCGCCCCAGTCGCAGAACCCGAATCCGAACCCGAGCCCGAAGCCGAGCCCGAAGCCGAGCGGGTCCGGCCAGGGCCCGAGCCCCTCCGCGAACCCGAGCCCGCCCGCGTCCGGGCCGGCCCCGCAGCCGGGCGTCCCCGCTCCGTCCGGGTACACCACCCAGCAGGACGCCGAGCACTTCTCGATCAACGTTCCGAACGGCTGGGAGCGCCGCGGAATGAACGAGTCCGGTCAGGTCCGCTACACCGAGGGGGACTTCGTCCTGACCGTCGTCCCCGGCCGGGACAAGGTCCAGGGCACCCCCGACCCGGCGACCTACCAGAAGGACAAGGAGCCCGAGCTGGCTCCGTACCGCTCCTCCACCTGGTCCAGCGTGAGCGACATCAGGTCCACCAAGGTCGGCAACCAGCTCCGCGTCACCGGCCGGTACACCTGGATCGACGGCAACGGCCGTTCCGTCGTGGCCCGCAACTTCGTCGTCGCGCTCGGAGGTTCCTACCACGTCGTGATGGTCACCGGCCCGCAGGACCAGGAGGGCAAGGTCACCGAGACCTTCGAGCAGGCGACGGCCAGCTACAAGAGCGGCGGCTGACGCGGTATCAGTACGGCGATTGCGTCACAGTGCGGCCGAACCGCCTCCGAGTGGTTCCGCCGTCACCCGCGATCTCCGTAGTCTGACCGGAAGTGCACAGAGCGGCGGCGGGGATTCGTGGAACAGCAGACAGGTGCGGGTGCGGTGCTCGCGGGCCGGTACCGGCTCGTGGAGCCCATCGGCAGGGGCGGCATGGGCAAGGTGTGGCGCGCGCACGATGAGCTGCTGCACCGGACGGTCGCCGTCAAGGAACTGACGGCCGGGCTGTACGTCGCCCAGGCGGACCGGGACGTCCTGCACGCCCGGACGCAGAAGGAGGCCCGGGCCGCGGCCCGGATCCAGCATCCGGCGGTCGTCACGGTCCACGACGTACTGGAACACGACGACCGGCCCTGGATCGTCATGGAGTACATCGACGGTCCCTCCCTCGCGGACGCGGCGAAGACGGCGGGCCGCATCGAGCCCCGGGAGGCGGCCCGGATCGGGCTGCACGTGCTCGGCGCGCTGCGCGCCGCGCACGCGGTCGGGGTGCTGCACCGGGACGTGAAGCCGGGCAACGTGATGCTCGCCAAGGACGGGCGGGTGATGCTCGCCGACTTCGGCATCGCCGCGATCGAGGGCGACTCCTCCATCACGCGCACCGGTGAACTCATCGGTTCCATCGACTACCTGGCCCCCGAGCGGGTCACCGGCGGTTCCCCCGATCCGGCCTCCGACCTGTGGTCGCTCGGCGCGACGCTGTACACGGCCGTCGAGGCCCGCTCGCCCTTCCGCCGCACCTCGCCCATCTCGAGCCTGCAGGCCGTGGTGAACGAGGAGCCGCCCGCCCCCACGCACGCGGGCGCGCTGGCCCCCGTCATCACGGCGCTGCTGCGCAAGGACCCGGCGCAGCGGCCGTCGGCGGACGAGGCCGAGCAGATGCTGCTGCAGGCGATGGAGGGCCGGGAGCCGAAGTCGGCGCAGGCGTACGTACCCACGCGCGCGATGGGCTCCGAGGAGCTGGGCGCCGCCCGGAGCGAGCCGGCGGACACCGCCGAGCCGTCCGGTGGAGGAGAGCCGGGGCGGGGGGCGGAGCCGGGGCCGGAGCCGGTGTTCGCCGCGCGTTCCGAGGCCGGACCGGGCGGGCGGGGCGGCCGCGACACCGGAGCCCCCGGCCGGATCAGGCGGGCCGCGGCCGTGGCGGTGGTGGCGGCGCTGCTCGGCGGCGGCGGGGTGTTCGGGATCCTGAAGTACACCAGCGACTCGACCACGGACGGCGGGATCCCGGGCCGGACGGCCGGTACGCAGGGCGCGTCGGCGGGCGGTTCGGCCGGCGCGTCGTCTGGTGGGTCGGCCGGCGCGTCGGCCGGTGCCTCGTCCGGCGCCGGGGACGCCAAGGGGCAGGTGGAGAAGGCTCCGCCGCCGGGCTGGGTGAAGGCGGTCGACAGGGCGGGCTTCTCCCTCTTCGTCCCGGACGGCTGGAAGCGCCGCGAGGACGGGACGCAGATCGACTACACCCGGGACGACGGCAAGCACTTCATCCGGATCGCGGTGGACCGCGATCCGAAGTTCAAGGACCCGTACGCGCACCTGCTCGACCTGGAGAAGCAGGTGCAGAAGCGCTCCGACTACGTGCGTCTGACCCTGCACCCGAACACCTTCCGGGGGCAGGTCAAGGCCGCCCTGTGGGAGTTCGTCTGGACGGAGAGGACCGGGGCCTTCACCGGGCCGCGCAAGGCCATCGAGCAGATGTACTACGCGCCGGACGGCACCGAGTACGCGGTGTACATGTCGGGTCCGGTCGCGGACTGGGACATCACCCGGGAACAGTTCGACATCGTGCTCAGCGGCTGGCAGCCGGCCCCGGCCTCCTGAGGCGGCCCCCCCCAGCCTCCTGAGGCGGCCGGCCCCGGCCCCTGAGGCGGCCGCCCTCCCAAGGGCACCGGAGCCCGGATTTCCGCCATCCCGCCAGTGAGCACTGGCAGAAATGGCAAAATCCGGTTACCGGCGGGTACCCAAAGCGCCCCCCGGCGGAATACGCTCACGCCCATGACGGACACGCAGGCCCCGGCCCCCCTCCGCAGCGCCCCGCAGCCCACCAACCCGGTCGCCCCCGCCCCGGCCGGCGCCCGGAGCGCCGCCGACGTGGTGACCCCCGAACTGGTCGCCCGGCTGACCCGCGGAGTGGCCGGCTCCGGCCGCACCGCCAACCACAGCCCCTTCACCGGGGACCGGCTCGCGGAGCTCCCCGAGGCCACCCCCGAGGACGTGGAGGGCGCCTTCGCCGCCGCCCGCGCCGCGCAGCCCGCCTGGGCCGCCGTGCCCGTCCGCGCGCGGGCCGCCGTACTGCTGCGCTTCCACGACCTGGTCCTGTCCCGGCAGGCCGAGGTGCTCGACCTGATCCAGCTGGAGACCGGCAAGGCCCGTCTGCACGCCCACGAGGAGGTCCAGGCCGTCTCGATCGCGGCCCGGCACTACGGCCGCAAGGCCCCCTCGTACCTGCGCCCCAAGGGCCACACGGGCGCCATGCCCACCCTCACCAAGGTCACCGAGCTGCGCCAGCCGCGCGGGGTCATCGGCCAGATCGCCCCCTGGAACTACCCCCTCGAGCTGTCCATCGGCGACGCCCTGCCCGCCTTCGTCGCGGGCAACGCCGTCGTGATGAAGCCCGACACCGAGACCGCGCTCACCGCGCTGTGGGCCCGCGACCTGATGATCGAGGCGGGCCTGCCGGCCGAGGTGTTCCAGATCGTCCTCGGCGAGGGCCCGGTCGTCGGCCCCGAGCTGGTCCGCCGCGCCGACTACGTTTCGTTCACCGGCTCCACGCGTACCGGCCGCGAGGTCGCCCAGGGCGCGGCCGCCCGCCTGATCGGGGTCTCCCTCGAACTCGGCGGCAAGAACGCCATGCTCGTCCTGCGCGACGCCGACGTGGAGAAGGCCGCCGCCGGCGCCGTCCGCGCCTGCTTCTCCTCCGCGGGCCAGCTCTGCATCTCCATCGAGCGGCTGTACGTGCACGCGTCGATCGCCGACGAGTTCGTCGCCCGGTTCGCCGCCCGCACGAAGGCCATGCGCCTCGGCTCCTCCCTCGCCTACGGCGCGGACATGGGCTCCCTGGCAGGCGAGCGCCAGCTGGAGGCCGTACAGCGCCACGTGGACGACGCCGTCGCCAAGGGCGCCACCCTCGTCACCGGCGGCGTCGCCCGCCCCGACATCGGCCCGCTCTTCTACGAGCCGACCATCCTCGACGGCGTCGAGTCCGCGATGGCGGTGTGCGGGGAGGAGACCTTCGGTCCGGTCGTCTCCATCTACCGGTTCACCGACGAAGACGAGGTCATCGAAGAGGCCAACGGCACCTCCTACGGCCTGAACTCCAGCGTGTGGACGAAGGACGCCCGCCGCGGCCACGCCGTCTCGGCCCGCCTGCGCACCGGCACCGTCAACATCAACGAGGGCTACGCCCCGGCCTACGGCAGCGCCCAGGCCCCCATGGGCGGCATGAAGGAATCCGGCCTCGGCCGCCGCCACGGCTCCGAGGGCATCCTCAAGTACACCGAGGCCCAGACCGTCGCCCACCAGCGGCTGCTGCCGATGGGGCCCTCGCTGGGGATGGACGACGAGAAGTACGCGGCCTTCATGACCCGCAGCCTCCAGGTCATGAAGGCCTTCCGGCTCCGCTAGTCAGTTCCGTTCCGTCCGTTCCGTTCCGTTCCGTCCGTTCCGTTCCGTTCGGGGAGGCACCGCAGTGTCGTACGACTACGACGTCATCGTCATCGGATCGGGTTTCGGAGGGTCGGTCTCGGCGCTGCGGCTCTCCGAGAAGGGGTACCGGGTCGGCGTCTTGGAGGCAGGGCGCCGCTTCACCCGCGAGAGCCTGCCGAAGAACAGCTGGGACCTGCGCAACTACCTGTGGGCCCCGGCCCTCGGCCTGTACGGGATCCAGCGCATCCACCTCCTCGGCAACGTGATGGTCCTCGCGGGCGCGGGCGTCGGCGGCGGCTCCCTCAACTACGCCAACACCCTCTACGTGCCCCCCACCGCCTTCTTCGAGGACCGGCAGTGGGCCTCCATCACGGACTGGCGGGACGAGCTCGCCCCCTACTACGACCAGGCCAAGCGGATGCTGGGGGTCCGGCTCAACCCGACGACGACCCCCTCCGACGTCCACCTCAAGGCGGCCGCCGCCAAGATGGGCGTCGCGGACTCCTTCCACATGGCCCCGGTCGGCGTCTTCTTCGGGGACGGCGACGATGCCGAGTGCCAGGACAAGGTCCGCCCCGGTGACGAGGTCGCCGACCCGTACTTCGGCGGCGCCGGACCCGCCCGCAAGGCCTGCACCGAGTGCGGCGAGTGCATGACCGGCTGCCGGCACGGCGCGAAGAACACCCTCAACGAGAATTACCTGCACCTCGCCGAGCGGGCCGGCGCCGTCATCCACCCCATGACCACGGTCACCGCCCTCTCCGACCACCCCGACGGCGGCTACCGCGTCCGCACCGTCCCCACCGAGGGGCGACGCCGCGCCCAGCCCACGGTGCTGCGCGCCCGCTACGTGGTCGTCGCCGCGGGTACGTACGGCACCCAGACCCTCCTGCACACGATGAAGGACCTCGGCGAGCTGCCCCGCCTCTCGGACCGCCTCGGCGATCTGACCCGGACCAACTCCGAAGGCCTCGTAGGAGCGCAGACCACTGACCGCCGCTACCGCAAGCGACACGGCAAGGAC
This sequence comes from Streptomyces sp. NPDC099050, assembly GCF_044759865.1. Lineage (NCBI taxonomy): Bacteria > Bacillati > Actinomycetota > Actinomycetes > Kitasatosporales > Streptomycetaceae > Streptomyces > Streptomyces sp. NPDC099050. The sequence goes on from NZ_JBIWAE010000027.1 coordinate 95,145, forward strand.
AAGCGGGCGGACTTCACGCGGGGCGTGGCCATCACCTCCTCGGTGCACCCGAACGCCGACACGCACATCGAGCCGGTCCGCTACGGCAAGGGCTCCAACGCGATGGGGTTCATGACCATCCTCCAGGTGCCGTACTCGGGCCACCGGGTCCGCGCCTGGCTCGGGCGCACCGCCCGGCACCCGCTCCAGCTGCTGCGGTCCCTCTCCAACCGGCGCTGGTCGGAGCGGACCATCATCGGCCTGGTGATGCAATCCCTCGACAACTCCCTGACCACCTACCGCAAGCCCGGCGGCATAGGGAAGGGGCTACTCACCGCCCGGCAGGGCCACGGCGCGCCCAACCCGGTGCAGATCGCCGAGGCCACGCGGGCGGCGACCCTGCTGGCCGAGGAGATCAACGGGTTCCCGGGCAGCAACATCGGCGAGCTGATGGGCACCCCGCTGACGGCGCACTTCCTCGGCGGCTGCCCGATCGGCGCCTCGCCCGAGGAGGGCGTGGTCGACCCGTACCACCGGCTCTACGGACACCCGGGCATCTCGGTGGTGGACGGCTCGGCGGTCTCCGCGAACCTCGGGGTCAACCCGTCGCTGACGATCACCGCGCAGGCGGAACGCGCGATGTCCTACTGGCCGAACAACGGCGAGCGCGACCCGCGCCCGGAGCAGGGGGCGGCCTACGCCCGTCTGGCGGCCGTGGAACCGGCCCGTCCGGCGGTGCCGAAGGAGGCCTTCGGGGCGCTGCGCCTGCCGTTCCTGGCGGTACCCGAGGTCCCGCCGCGCGCGGCCTCGCCCGCCGAATAGCCGCCGGTGGCCGAAGCCGTTCGGCAGCGCACCGCCGCCGAACGACTTCGGCGGGCACCGCGCTCCCCCTCCGAGCGCGGTACCCGCCGAACTACATACATGACAGCCGTGGGGCCCGGATGGTTGTAGCCGAATCCCGCGACGGAGGTGTGGTGTGCGTCACAGGGTGAAGGGGGCAACCAGGGAGGGTCCTCGCTGGTCAAGGACGGCATGAGAAAGCGCATCTCCCTGCTGGCGGCAGCCGGCCTGGTGGCCGTCGGTCTGGCCGCCACCCCCGCTAACGCGGCGGATCCGGTATTCACGCTCACCAGCCCGGCGGAGATCGGTCTGCACCCGCACCCCGGGGGCGCGGGCAAGCCGCAGACCACGACGGTCGGCTTCGGCGTCGAGAACGAGACCGGCGAGTACTTCGGCGAGCACAGCACCTACACGATCGACCTGACCCCCCTCAAGGGCGTCGCCGACGTGAAGCTCACCCCGGAGCGTTCCGACGACTGCACCCTCACGGCGGCGAAGGTCACCTGCACGGACTGGTCGGTCTGGACGTACGGCAGCGAGGTCGTGTCCCTGGACCTCACCGCCGCCAAGGGCAGCAAGAACGGCACGGTCGTCGACCTGACGATGACCGCCTCGGCGCAGGGCGCCACCTTCACGCCCACCACCACCAAGGTCAGGGTCGGCGGCCCGGACCTGGTGCTGGAGAAGGCCAAGCTGAAGGCGAAGCTCGTGCCGGGCGAGACCCAGCCGCTCCCGATCGTCTTCGCCAACGCGGGCACCGAGTCCGTCAAGGGCGTGGCACTGGAGATGATCACCACGCACGGCGTGGGCCTGGTCGAGCAGTACGACAACTGCGCCTTCAGCCAGAACGAGGACGCGGGCCAGCCCTGGAACGTGAGCTGGGGCACGACGGTCTGCACCTTCGACAACGAGATCAAGCCGGGCGAGGTCTGGGAGATCGCCGGCGCGCTGACCCTCAAGGCCGCCCCGCACGCCTTCCTCGACGGGCTGCTCTACGGCGTGCACGAGGCCGGCTCCGAGCCGAAGACCACGCAGAAGCTCAGCACGCCCCGCACGGGCAAGAAGCTGGGCCTCAAGACGCGCTCGGCCAAGGCCACCCCGCGCGGGGTGGACCTGGACCCGTGGAACAACCGGCACGAGTTCGATTTCTCGGTGAAGAACACCGCCGACCTGGTGGCCGAGCCCCTCTCCGTGAAGGGCAAGGCGGGCGAGACGGTCAAGGCCGCCATCGGCTTCCGCAACGACGGCCCCGCGTGGGTCGCCTACCTCCGCTCGGGCGAGGACGTCGCCATGGCGGACATCGTGATCCCGGCGGGCGCGAAGGTCACCAAGGCGCCGAAGGCCTGCAGCGCCGTCACGGCATCGGGCGGCCACCGCGAGGGTCAGCTGGGCGCACCGCGCTACTTCTGCCCGACCTCGCACGTCATCGGTGAGAAGCAGAAGTTCGCCTTCCCGTTCGAGCTGAAGATCGAGAAGGTCATCGCGGAGGCCACCGGGTCCGTCACCGTCGGCAGCTGGTCCCCCAACGGCGCCGCGCCGATCAGCTGGGACCCGAAGCACGCCAACGACAAGGCCGCCTTCGTGATCAACGGCAAGCAGATCACGCCCACGCCGACCCCGACCACGACGACCCCCGGCCCGAAGCCGACGTCTTCCACGAGCCCGACGGCCACGCCGAGCACGAGCACCACTCCGAGCCCGGGCGCCAGTACCGGTGGCAAGACGCCGAGCGGCGGCCTCGCCGAGACCGGCGCCACCGCCGGTCCGATCCTGATCGCCGGTGCGGTCCTCGTGGCCGCGGGCGGCGCGGTGTTCCTGGCGTTCCGGCGCCGGTCCACCGGCCGCGCGTAACGGCGTAGTCGGGGGAACGACGGGGGATCCACGGGGGACCCGCGGGGGAAGCAGAAGAACGGCCGGTCCGGGGCGTCCCCCGGGCCGGCCGTCCTTTGTGTGGTGACCGGGCTGCTGTCCCCTGCCGTCCGGTCACATAGAAGGAGCGAGGTCCCACGACGCACGCCCCGCAGGGGGTACGTCTCATCGCTCCAGCGGAGCCACGCGTGGTGCTGCGGTCCGCACCTGGCTGGCACGGTCATCCGCATCAACGAAGGGCCGTGGGGGCGGTCACGGTCCGGACGGGTGACGAACAGGCGTCACGGGCACCGCGGCGAGGTTCAGACCCGGCCGCGGCACAGCTCCAGCAAGGTCATCGCGAGCGTGGTGCCGGGCTTGCCGAGGGCGTCGCTCCAGTGGGTCAGGACCTCCATCTCCCGCGACAGGTGCACCCGGCGGCCGCCCGAGCCGATCCGGGCCTCCTGGATGACGGTCGAGACGGCCATCCGTTCCTGGATCAGACCGATGATCCGGTCGTCGATGGCGTCGATCCGCTCGCGGGATCCCGCGATCAGCTGCTCGGGGGCCGTGGCCGTGGCCGTGGCGGTGGTGGCGGTCGCCGTGGTCGTGGTCGTGGCCGTGGCGATCGTGGTCGTGCTCATGTCGGTCTCCTGTGGGTGAGGGCCCGACCGGAGCGGGAACGCCAGAGCGCCCCGGTCCTGTCGGACCGGGGCGCTCTGGGAAGTCAGTGGCTCAAGCGAGCATCACGATGACCCATGGCGACCGGACCGGCCGGTGCCATAGGTAAAGAGGAAGCTCAGCTGCTTGCGCATGGAGGGATTATGACCCTCTGTCCCGCTCCGTGCCAAGCCGGTTCGGACGGTGAGACGAAGAGGGGTATCCGTCCCCCGTTAGAATCGACAAAACAACCCCCTCTTTCCGCCGGAAGGCCTGCCCCGTGCCAGAAGCCACCTTCGCCACCCACGACAGCGCCCCGGACACGGTTCTCGTCGTCGACTTCGGCGCCCAGTACGCGCAGCTGATCGCCCGCCGCGTCCGCGAGGCACGGGTCTACTCCGAGGTCGTGCCCAGCACGATGCCCGTGGCCGAGATGCTCGCCAAGAACCCGAAGGCGATCATCCTCTCCGGTGGCCCGTCCTCCGTGTACGAAGAGGGCGCCCCCCAGCTCGACGGCGCGATCTTCGAGGCCGGCGTCCCCGTCTTCGGCATGTGCTACGGCTTCCAGCTCATGGCGGTCACCCTCGGCGGCACCGTCGACAACACCGGCTCGCGCGAGTACGGCCGCACCCCGCTGGCCGTCTCCAAGGCCGGATCCACCCTCTTCGAGGGCACCCCCGAGAACCAGTCGGTGTGGATGTCCCACGGCGACGCCTGCTCCGCCGCTCCCGAGGGCTTCACCGTCACCGCGTCGACCGACGTGGTCCCGGTCGCGGCCTTCGAGAACGACGAGAAGAAGCTCTACGGCGTGCAGTACCACCCCGAGGTGATGCACTCCACGCACGGCCAGCAGATCCTGGAGCACTTCCTCTACCGCGGCGCCGGCCTCCAGCCCACCTGGACCCCCGGCAACATCGTCGAGGAGCAGGTCGCGCTCATCCGCGAGCAGGTCGGCGACAAGCGCGCCATCTGCGGCCTGTCCGGCGGCGTGGACTCGGCGGTCGCCGCGGCCCTCGTGCAGAAGGCCATCGGCTCGCAGCTCACCTGCGTGTACGTGGACCACGGTCTGATGCGCAAGGGCGAGACCGAGCAGGTCGAGAAGGACTTCGTCGCCGCCACCGGCGTGCAGCTGAAGGTCGTCGACGCGCAGGAGCGGTTCCTGAACGCGCTGGCCGGGGTCTCCGACCCGGAGACCAAGCGCAAGATCATCGGGCGCGAGTTCATCCGCGTCTTCGAGGCGGCCCAGCTGGAGATCCTCCAGGAGGACGGCCCGGCGGTCGCCTTCCTGGTCCAGGGCACCCTGTACCCGGACGTCGTCGAGTCCGGCGGCGGCACCGGCACCGCCAACATCAAGTCCCACCACAACGTGGGCGGGCTCCCCGACGACATCGAGTTCGAGCTCGTCGAGCCGCTGCGCCAGCTGTTCAAGGACGAGGTCCGGATGGTCGGCCAGGAGCTCGGCCTGCCCGCCGAGATCGTCCAGCGCCAGCCGTTCCCCGGCCCCGGCCTCGGCATCCGCATCGTCGGCGAGGTCACCAAGGAGCGCCTGGACCTGCTCCGCGAGGCCGACGCCATCGCCCGCCACGAGCTCACGGCGGCCGGCCTGGACCGCGAGATCTGGCAGTGCCCGGTCGTGCTGCTGGCCGATGTCCGCAGCGTCGGCGTCCAGGGTGACGGCCGCACCTACGGCCACCCGATCGTGCTGCGCCCCGTCTCCTCCGAGGACGCGATGACCGCGGACTGGACGCGCATGCCGTACGAGGTGCTCGCGCGGATCTCCACCCGCATCACCAACGAGGTGCCGGACGTCAACCGCGTGGTCCTGGACTGCACGAGCAAGCCCCCGGGCACCATCGAGTGGGAGTAGGCCCACCCGGAGTGGGAGTAGTCCCGCCCGCCCGCACGTAGGTGACAAGGCCGCCGCTCCCTGCCGGGGAGCGGCGGCCTTGTCGCGTGTATGGCCTCTTGGCCCGCCCGCCGGTACCTTGCGCGCGACCTTGGAGGAGGAGCCATGTCCGAGCAGCCGGCCAGCGTATCCGCACCCGCGCCCGTGCCCGTCGAGCGGCTGGGCTTCGAGATGCCGCCGGTGTTCGCCACCGCCGGGGAGGAGCGCGCGCACCGCAAGGAGCGGCTCGCCGGGGTGCTGCGGCTGCTGGGGCGGCTCGGGTACGAGGACGGGGTGGGCGGGCACGTCAGCGCCCGGGACCCGGAGTTCGAGGACTGCTACTGGGTGAACCCCTTCGGCCGGGCCTTCGGCGCGATCGGCCCCGAGGACCTGCTGCTCGTCGACGGGGAGGGGCGGGTCAGACAGGGCGGGCGCAGGGTCAACCAGCTGGCCTTCGCCGTGCACGCGGCCGTCCACCGGGCCCGGCCCGCCGTGGTGGCCGTCGTGCGCACGCAGGCCCCGTACGGCAGGGCGCTCGCCGCGCTCGGCGAACTGCTCGCCCCCGTCACCCAGGAGGCCTGCGCCTTCTACGAGGACCACGCGCTGCTCGACGAGTTTCTGGGCGGCGGGGCCCTGGGCAGCGGGGCCGCGGGCGGCGGGGACGCCGAGCGGATCGCGGCTGCGCTCGGCCCCTACAAGGCGCTGGTGCTGCGGAACCTCGGGCTGCTGACGGTCGGTGACTCGGTGGAGGCCGCCGCGTGGTGGTTCATCGCGGCGGAGCGGGCCGCGCAGGTCCAGTTGATCGCGCGGGCGGCCGGGAAGACGGTGCTCATCAGCCACCACAGCGCGCTCGCGACCCGGGAGCGGTTCGGATCCGATCTCGCGGCCTGGGTGAACTGCCAGCCGCTGCTGGAGGCCGCCGGACCGGGTGCGTCAACATCATGAACGGTTAATCACCTGCTCTGACATCGTGCGCAATCCGGAACACTGCCGCAGTGGTGCACAATTCGCTGGCATCGCACCGGAGTTCAGAGAGGCGGCACGTTCGTGGCTGTCCAAGAGATGTCCAGAAGCACCCATACCGCGGCCTGTGCCTGCGAGGACTGCACACGAGAGGGGCACCGCCGCGCGGTCGCCGCGTTCCTGGAGAAGCGCGACGAGTTCGCCTCCGGGCACGGGGTGCCGGACGCGGTGGCGCACTCCCTGGGGGCCTCCCGGCAGTGGGTCTCCGACGAGCTGACCCTGTCGGCCCGGACGGTCGCCGACCGGGGCCGGGAGGCGGGCAGCTCCTGGCTCTACCTGTTCTCCCGGCGGGCCGTCCTCGCAGTGTGGATCGCCGCGGGGGTGCTGCTCCTGGTCCAGGTCGGCACCGCGCTCGGCACCGGCTGGTCCACGACGCGCACCGCCGGGCTGCTGGCCGCGCTCGTGCTGGCCGCGCTGCTGACGGTGGCGGCCCGTGCGCAGACGTTCCGGGGCGGCCTGCTGGCCCCGCTCGTCGGCGAGGACAACCGGCTGTCCACCTCGAAGGTGGTGCCGAGCGCCTGGCTGGTGCTCACCGCCTTCGCGACGCTGCTGCCCGCGCTGCGGCTCGCGGCCTCCTCGCCGGGACCCGAGCGCCAGGCGCTGTACGAGGGACTCGCCTTCGACCGGGCGCTGCCGCTGCTGGCGGTGCTCGGGCTGACCTCGGGGGTCGCGGTGCTGGTGCGCCGGGTGGTCTCCGTACGGATCATGGGGCAGCGGCTGCAGAAGCTGCCGGCGGACCGCCCGACCGGGGCGGACCTGCTGACGGACGACGCGGGCCGGGGCTCCTTCCCGGACGCCCAGTACGTGCTGGTCTCCACGGTGGTGCTGGGCTTCGCGGGGGTCTCGCTGGCCCGGTTCCCGGACCGGCTGCCGGCGCTCCCGTGGGCGCTGGCGCTGCTGGTGGCGCTGTCGGCGGCCGTGTACCTGGCGGCGAAGTACGCGGAGGGCAGCCGCCCGCTGGTCCTGTCGGTGGTGCGCAGACGCGAGCCCGGGGATCTGGACGCGGCGATCCGCCCCGGCGACGACATCGAGATCCGCGGAGTGGGCTTCGTCCCGCCGGGGGCGCAGACGCCGGAGATGCTGGCCCGGCTGGTGGTCCGGGTGGGCGCGGTCCATGTGCACGTACCGCTGGTCCCGGTGGCGGGCGGTTTCACCAACCCGTCCGACGCCGTACTGACCGTGCCCGTCCCGGCCGAAGTGGAGCCGGGACGGATCGAGATCCAGGTCGTCACCGCCGCGGGGGTGGAATCAAACCGGTGCACCATCGACGTGGCGGAGTGAAGCGGGTACACATGACGCGTGACCCGAACTGACGTCCCCTCCGGCGCCTCTGACGCACCCACCGGATCCACCGGACCGAACGGCCCGCGCGGCCCGCGCGGCCCGCGCGGCCCGCGCGGTCTGCGTGAGCTCGCCGCCCGCCACGCCCTCCTGCCCCTGCGGATCTTCCTCGGGGTGACCTTCGTCTACGCGGGTCTGGACAAGCTGACCGACTCGGCGTTCCTCTCCGCCACCGGCAGCGGCTCCATCGGCGAGCTGATGCAGGGGGTGCGCGACACCTCGGCGATCCAGGCCATGGTGGACCTGGCCCTGAAGGCACCCGTCGGCTTCGCCGTGGCCCTGGCCATCGGGGAGCTGCTGGTCGGCCTGGGGGTCCTGGCCGGACTGCTGACCCGGATCGCGTCCGTCGGCGGGGCGCTGATCTCGCTCAGCCTGTGGCTCACCGTGTCCTGGGCGGTGACCCCGTACTACTACGGCAACGACTTGGTCTACCTGCTGGCCTGGACCCCGCTGGTCCTCGCCGGGGCGCCCTACCTCTCGCTGGACTCGCTGATCCGCTCGCGCTGGTCGCGGCGCACGGCGTAGGTCACCAGCCCGACGACGGCGGCGAAGACGAGACCGCCCGCGGTCATCATGAGGACGAAGAACCAGGGTGGATCGGCCTCGCCCGCCGCGCCGAGGAGATAGAGCACCCCGGTCGCCATCAGGGCCAGTCCCGCGATCAGCCGGCCCGGCTGGAACTCATGACGCGACACGGGTCACCTCCACCTGTCCCACACCCGCGCTGAGGTGCAGCTCGATCGTGCCTCCGGCCTTGGTGCCCGAGGCGGGGGGCAGCGTCACCCTCCGGGTCTCGTCCTGGCTCTGTATGCGTACGTCCTCGCCGGTGTCGCCCGGCATCTGGATGTCGCCCAGCCTGATCGTCGCCACCGTCTTCGCGGTGACCTCCCTCGGCAGGATCACCCGCAGCCGGCCCGCGTCGATGGAAGCGCGGACGGGCACGGTGGTGCCCTTGGGCACGTCCACGTGGCTGAGGTCCAGGGTGGCGAGCCCGGTACCCGCCTCGTACACCGGGGCCACCTCGGACACCGCCGTCGGATGCCAGTCCACGACGCGCCAGTCGGTACTGATGTCCTTGGGCAGCGCGACCGCCCCGGCCAGCAGGACGGCCGTGATCACCGAGAGCAGGATGGTGCCGAAGCCCGTGCGGCCCTTGACCGAGCTCACCGCGAGCCCCAGGCCGAAGACGGCGAGGCCGGCGGCGAAGCCGACCTGTAGGGCGTGGCTCAGGGTGCTGCCCTCCCAGACCGCGGCGGTGGCGGTGCTCCCGGCCAGCGCGGCCAGGACGAACACCCGGCCGCCGATGCCGCCGCGGGGCTTCCAGGGGAGGCGCTCCCCGGACGGCGGAGCCGCCGCCGGACCGCCGCCGGGGCCGGCGGGCACCGAGTCCTCGGGACCCCACAGGTACCCCGTCGAGCCGACCGGCCCCGTGGTGCCGTCCTTGACCAGCGGATCCCGCCACCACGACGGGCCGCCGGGCGCGGGCGGCGCCTGGGTCTCCGGCGGCGCCGGACTGTGCGCGGTGCGGTGCCCCGTCCGGGTCGCCGCCGGGTACACGAACTCCGCGCCCGCGGCCGCCACCTTCTCCTCGGGCGCAGCGCCGGATCCGCTCCGCCGGCGCTGCGACCAGTACGCCGCGCCGCCCAGGGCCAGGACGGCCAGGACGGAGAAGACCGCCAGCCCGCCGTTGTCCAGCATCGACAGGAACAGGGCGCAGCCCACCAGCGCGGCGAAAACCGCCGCCAGCGTCGAGCCCTCGACCCGGCCGGTCAGCAGCTTCTTCGCCTCGCTGTCCTCCTCGCCCTCCTGGGGCAGCAGCAGCCAGGCGAAGCCGTAGAAGATCAGACCGACGCCGCCGGTGACGGCGAGGACCCCGAGCACGATCCGGAAGATCACCGGGTCGAGACCGAAGTACCGGCCCAGCCCGCCGCACACGCCCGCGAGCACCTTGTCGCGCTTGCCGCGCCGCAGGGGAGGGCGCTCGGCGAGCGTCGAAGCGGAGCCGGCGCCCGCGCCGGCCGCGCTCCTGCCGGCTCCTGCGTCCGGCGGCGGGGAATCGTCTACTTCGGTCATGCGTACATGGTGACGGTCCGGGGTCGCCGCGGGCATCCGGATCTACCCTGGCGCAACCCTGATATCCCCCCGAGAGAACTGGGGGGCTGCCCTGATGTCACGGGCGCCGCAAGCGTGTGACCATCGGTGACATGCCCGTAGCAGCCGCCCCCCGCCCGCCGTACGCACCGGACTCCGACGAGACGCCGCAGCGCAAGCTCTACCGCAGCGCCGACGGCCGGATGCTCGGCGGAGTCGCGCGCGGCCTCGCCGGGCACCTGGGCCTGCCCGTCGTCTGGGTCCGGCTCACCTTCCTCGGCCTGTTCATGTGGGGCGACGGACTCGGTGTGCTGCTCTACGCCGCGTTCTGGGTCTTCGTACCGCTGGGCGTCGGCGGCCGCAGCGGCCACCGCTCCTACTTCGACACCCTCCCCGACGGCACCCGGCGGCTGCGCAAGCCCGAGCGGGGCCAGATCATCGCGCTGATCGCGCTGTGCGTCGGCGCGGGCATCTTCATCTCCAAGGTCCAGGTCGGCGGCAGCTCCGGACGGTACGTATGGCCGACCCTGCTCGTCGGCGCCGGCGTGGTCCTCGTCTGGCGCCAGGCCGACAACGCCCGCCGCGCCCACTGGAACGCGGCCGCCGGCCGGCACGCCCGGCTGCTGCAGGCCGCCCGCGCGCTCGCCGGCGTCGCCCTGGTCGGCGTGGGCCTGACCGTCTTCATCGTGGTCCGCGGTTCCGCCGCCCAGCTGGGCAACGTCCTGACCGCCACCCTCGCCGTCCTCGTCGGCGTCGCCCTCCTGGCGGGACCCTGGCTGATCCGGATGACCCAGGACCTCTCCGAGGAGCGCCTGATGCGCATCCGCGCCCAGGAGCGCGCCGAAGTGGCCGCCCACGTCCACGACTCCGTGCTGCACACCCTCACCCTGATCCAGCGCAACGCCGAGGACCCCGGCGAAGTGCGCCGCCTCGCCCGGGCCCAGGAGCGGGAGCTGCGCAACTGGCTGTACAAGCCCGAGGGCACCGGCAAGGACGAGGGCGAGGAGCCCACGACGCTGGCCGAGGCCGTGAAGAAGACCGCCGCCGAGGTGGAGGACCACCACGGGGTGCAGATCGAGGTGGTCGTCGTCGGCGACTGCCCCCTCGACGAGAAGCTGGCCGCACAGATGCAGGCCGCGCGCGAGGCGATGGTCAATGCCGCCAAGTACGGTGGCGACGGCGGCCCCGTCCAGGTGTACGCCGAGGTGGAGGGCCAGACGGTGTTCGTGTCCGTACGGGACCGCGGACCCGGCTTCGACATCGACGCGGTACCGGACGACCGCATGGGCGTACGAGAATCGATCATCGGCCGGATGCAGCGCAACGGCGGGACCGCTCGACTGCGGTCCGCGCCCGACGGCGGCACGGAAGTCGAGCTGGAGATGGAGAGGGCGGCGAAGGCAGCATGACCGAGGACAGCGCGAGCACCGGCGGCGCGACCAGGAGGGTCCGGGTGGTGCTCGTCGACGACCACCGGATGTTCCGCACCGGGGTACAGGCCGAGATCGGCGAGACCGAGCGGACCGGGGTCGAGGTCGTCGGCGAGGCCGCCGACGTGGACCAGGCCGTCACCGTCATCACCGCCACCCGCCCCGAGGTGGTGCTCCTCGACGTGCACCTGCCCGGTGGCGGCGGCGTCGAGGTACTGCGCCGCTGCGCCCCGCTGATGGGCGCCGTCGAGGACCCGGTACGGTTCCTGGCCCTGTCGGTGTCCGACGCCGCCGAGGACGTCATCGGAGTCATCCGGGGCGGCGCCCGCGGCTACGTCACCAAGACGATCACCGGCACCGACCTGGTGGACTCGGTCTTCCGCGTCCAGGACGGGGACGCGGTGTTCTCGCCGCGCCTCGCCGGCTTCGTGCTCGACGCCTTCGCCTCGACGGACGCCCCGCCGGTAGACGAGGACCTGGACCGCCTCACCCAGCGCGAGCGCGAGGTGCTGCGGCTGATCGCGCGCGGGTACGCGTACAAGGAGATCGCCAAGCAGCTGTTCATCTCGGTCAAGACGGTGGAATCCCACGTCTCGGCCGTGCTGCGCAAGCTCCAGCTCTCCAACCGCCACGAGCTGACCCGCTGGGCGACGGCCCGCCGGCTGATCTGAGCCCGGCAGGGTCTCCATCCGGGGGTCAGGCGGGCCGGGAGGCTCCGGCCCAGGGCATCGAGTCGATCGGCGCGACGCGGACCGTGGAACCGGGGCGCGGGGCGTGGATCATCTGGCCGTTGCCGATGTACATCCCGACGTGCGTGACGCCGGAGTAGAAGAACACCAGGTCGCCGGGGGCCAGCGCGTCGCGCGAGACCCGCTGTCCCGCGTTGATCTGCGTGTAGGTGGTGCGCGGCAGCGACACCCCGGCCGCGCGCCACGCCGCCTGGGTCAGACCGGAGCAGTCGTACGAGCCCGGGCCCGTCGCCCCCCATACGTACGGCTTCCCGATCGCCCCGTACGCGAAGGCCACCGCGCGGGCCGCGCGGGAGCCGTCGGCGGGCAGCGGGGCCCGGGTGGCGGGGCCGCTCGGGGCGGGACCGGCCGAGCGGGCCTCGTAGGCCGCACGCTGCTCGGCCGTCAGCTTGGCCAGCAGCCGCTGCGCGGCGGTCAGCTTCTGCTCGATCTCGGCCTTGTGCCCGGCGAGTTCGCGCTGTTGGGTCCGCAGGTCGGCGAGGCGCCCGGCGGCCTGGTCCTTGAGCTTCCCGACCTCGTCGAGCCCCCGCCGTACGGCCGAGATCTCGGCCGCCCTGCGGTTCCCGGCCCGGGTGATGAGCGCGACCCGGTCCAGGTACTCCTGCGGATCGTCGGACATCGCGAGCTGTACGGCGGCGCCCAGCGTGCCACTGCGGTACTGGGTCGCGGCCAGCGAACCGAGCGCGCTGCGGGCCGTGTTGAGCCGGTCGGTCTTCAGAGCGGTCTGGTCCCGCAGCCCGTCGAGCGCGCGCTGCGCCTCGTCGGCCTTCTCCTTCGCCCCGTTGTACCGCTCCGTCGCGGCCTCGGCCTCCTCGTAGAGCCGGTCCATCTCCGCCTTGACCTGCGAGGGCGTCTGCTGCGGATCGGCGTGGGACGTGCCTTCGAACGCGGTGGCGGTGGCAGCGCCCGCGAGGGCGAGGGTGGCGGCGGTGGTGCGTACGGTGCTCCGTGCCGTGCCGCCGTTGAGCGGGCGCTGCCTGGGCTTTCGATGACTGGCCACGAGGGCCTCACGTCCTTCCTCCGTCGGTGCTTGGGGGAGGACGCTAGACCCGAAGGTTACGACTGGATGACGAGATGATCGAAAGTGGCCGTACGTGACCGGACCTGGTGCGTCGGGTGTCCGTACCGGGGTCGGCTCTATCCGCGGATCTCCGTCAGGCGGGCGAAGACGACCACGTTGCCGTCGTAGCCCTCCTGCTTCGAGAAGCCGCCGCCGCAGGTGATCACGCGCAGTTCCGGAGCGCCCTTGGGTCCGTAGATCCGGGCCGCCGGGAAGTCTTTTTTACCCACGACCTCGATGCCGTACACCGTGAACACGGCGGTACGGCCGTCCCGTCGGTCCACCTCGATGTGCCGGCCCCGCTTGAGCGAGCCGAGGGTGTAGAAGACGGCCGGACCCAGGCTGTTGTCCACGTGACCGTCGATCACCGCCGTGCCCTGGGCGCCGGGGGCGGGGGAACCCCCGTACCAGCCGGCCAGGTTCCCGTCCTGCGGCGGCGGCGCGTCCACCCAGCCCTCGGCGTCGAGTCCGACGCGGGTGACGGGGGCGTCGACCTGTACGGCGGGGATCCGGATCCGGGTCGGCGGTGAGGACTTCAGCGGCCGCGGGGCGGGCGGGAGGCGGCGGGCTGCCTCGTCGTGGGCCGGGTCGCTGACCAGGGAGGCGGCCTGCGCGGGCTGCGGCGGACCGCCGTTGAGGTCGAGCCCGTTGGTGAGGAGGAACGTGCCGCTGAGGGCGACCACGGCAACGACGCCCCAGCCGCCGCGAGGCCTCGTGCGCTCCTGGGGGCGGGGCATGATGCGCGCTCCTTCCGTGGTGCGGTGGCGCCGGGGGCTGTGGGGCGGGGGCTGTGGGGAGGGCGACTGTGGGGAGGGCGCTGGACCGGGCCCGTCCGGTGGCCAGGGGCGGGTCGGGCGGGCCCGGCGGTCAGGGGGTGAGGGGTGAGGTGTCAGGGGCCGGCGGTCAGGCGCTGCCGTCGGCCCGGCGGCGCATGAGGTACACGCCACCGCCGAGTGCACCGGCCAGCAGCGCGGAACCGGCCGCGATCTCGGTGCCGTTCAGGCCGCCGGCGCCGCCGCCGAGGCCGGCCTTGACACCCTTGGAAGGAGTGGTCGTTCCGGTCTCGGTGCCGGTGCCGGTGCCGGTGCCGGTGCCTGTGCCGGTGCCGGTCGAGTGGCCCGCGACCGTGAGGGTGGTCGTGCCCTTCTCGCCCTTGCAGTCGAAGGTGACCTCGTACCGGGCACCCGCCTTGGCATCCGCGTCCACCTTGACGGTGGCGGACTTGCCCTCATTGAGCTCGACCGCGTCGAAGACGCCGGAGGAGACCTTGACCAGGGGTTCCTCGCAAGCGGTGGCGTTCAGGGTGGCGGTGCCACCCGCGGCGACGGTGGTGGGGGAGACGGTGAAACCGAAGGACGTGACGTTCGGCGTGGTCCCGCCGTCGTTGGCCGAGGCCAACGGCGCGGCGAGCGCGCAGGCGGCGGTGGACAGCAGGGTTACGGATGCGACGCGTATCGCACGCATGGTGGATCCTCCGGGTCCCCGAGGCGCAGCCCCGAACATTTTGTCCGCAAAAGGCAGTAAATACTCCTCGATGTGCTCGACGCTAGGTCCGGTTGGCGGAACCTGCGAATCGAGCGGCACAAACGGACCAACGGGGAGGGTGAGTTGGCGGGCGCTCCGCCAACTCCTCTGATACGGACGGTGAGCACCACGCCGGAGGCCCTGCCGCTCGGTGGCGCTGAGTGACGGACACGCCGGGGGCGCGTTCACCCCGGCCGGACGCTCCCGTAGATCGGCTGGTAATAGACCGAGTCCTCGCGGACGGACGACCCCGGCCGCGGGGCGTGGACCATGCGGCCGCCGCCGATGTAGATCCCGACGTGGCTGATGTCCGCATAGAAGAAGACCAGGTCCCCCGGCCGCAGATCCTTGGTCGCGATCCGCGGCGCCGCCTTCACCTGGTCCCAGGTGGTGCGCGGCAGCGTGATCCCGGCCGCCCGCCAGGCGGCCTGGGTCAGGCCGGAACAGTCGTACGAGCGCGGGCCGGTCGCGCCCCAGACGTACGGTTTCCCCAGCTGGGCCCGGGCGAAGGCCACCGCCCTGGCGCCGGACGCCGACGCGGGGGCGTCCCCCGGCCGCGGTCCCGGGGCGGCCGGGGCCCGGGGGGCCAGGGCCCGCGCCCGCTCCGGCGCGGTGAGCTGCGCGAGCAGCGCGTTCGCCTCCGAGAGCCGGGACTGCACCTCCTGCTTGCGCCCGCGCAGCTGCTCCTGCGCCCGCTCCAGCTCCGAGACCACGACGGCCGCCTCCCGGCGCTTGCCCGCCGTCTCCGCCCTGGCCCGGGTGTACTGGGTGAGCAGTGCGTCCTCACGGCCGCCGAGCCGGTTCAGCAGGTGCGTCTGGGCGAAGAAGGCCTGCGGGTCGTCGCCGAGCAGCAGGGTCGCGGTCCCGCCGAGCCCGCCGGCCCCGCGGTACCGGTCGGCGGCGTAGCTGCCGAGCAGCCGCCGGGTCTCGTTCAGCTTCTGGGTGGTGGCGGCCACCTGGTCCATGAGCGCCGAGAGCAGGGCCCGCTGCTCCTCGGTCCGCCCGGCCGCCGCGTCGTAGGCCTGGGTGGCCGTGCCCGCCTGCCGGTGCAGTTCGTCCACCCGGGTCCGTACCTCCTCCACCGAGGGGCGGGGCGCCGGCGCCGCCGCGGCCTGGTGGGGGAGGAGCAGGCCCAAGGAGGAAAGGGCCGCGGTCGTGACGACCGCGGCGGGGGCGTTCGGATGTCTTCGGGTGCGCGGCTTGCGGTGGTGGGGGGAGGGGTGGGACGAGGGGAATCCGTACGTGTACACGGGCCGGCACCTCCTTCCGGTTGGCGGAGCACGCTAGCGGCGCAGGCGTTTCCCCGGAAGGGGGCGGGAGGGTCCGCAGGGCATATGCCGCCGAAATTTCGCGGGGGGCGGGACCGGATCTTCCGGTGGCGGCACCGGATTTTCCCGGGGCGGGACCGGATTTTCCCGGGGCGGGACCGGCTGTCGGTCCCGCCCTCTAAACTCGGAAGGCGATGAGCAGCCTCTTTGACGACAGCTTCCTGGCCGACCTCTCCCCCTCCGAAGAGGTCCCCCCGCCGCCCGAAGACCACGCCGCGCCCGAGTCGGGCGCGGACGATCTCTTCGGGGGCCGGTTCGACGATGCCGACGGCCGAGGGGTGCGCGGGGACGCGTACTACCGGGACGGCGCCCCCAGGCCCGTCATCGACCCGGCGGCCCTCCTGGAGGGGCTGAACGCGGAGCAGCGCGCCGCCGTGGTGCACGCGGGCTCCCCGCTGCTCATCGTGGCCGGAGCCGGCTCCGGCAAGACGCGCGTGCTGACCCACCGCATCGGCCACCTGCTGGGCGCGCGCGGGGTCCACCCCGGCCAGATCCTGGCGATCACCTTCACCAACAAGGCCGCCGGTGAGATGAAGGAGCGCGTCGAGGGCCTGGTCGGCCCGCGCGCGAACGCCATGTGGGTCTCCACCTTCCACAGCGCGTGCGTGCGCATCCTGCGCCGCGAGTCGAAGCGGCTCGGTTTCACCTCCTCCTTCTCGATCTACGACGCGTCCGACTCGAAGCGCCTGATGGCGCTCGTCTGCCGCGACCTCGATCTGGACCCGAAGAAGTTCCCGCCGAAGGCCTTCAGCGCCAAGATCTCGAACCTCAAGAACGAGCTCATCGACGCGGACGCCTTCGCCGGGCAGGCCGCGGACGGGTTCGAGAAGACCCTCGCCCAGGCGTACGCGATGTACCAGGGGCGCCTCGGCGAGGCCAACGCGCTCGACTTCGACGACATCATCATGACCACCGTCCACCTGCTCCAGGCCTTCCCGGACGTCGCCGAGCACTACCGGCGCCGCTTCCGGCACGTGCTGGTCGACGAGTACCAGGACACCAACCACGCCCAGTACACGCTCGTGCGCGAGCTGGTCGGCACCGGTTACCCGGACCTGCCGCCCGCCGAGCTGTGCGTGGTGGGTGACGCCGACCAGTCCATCTACGCCTTCCGCGGCGCGACCATCCGCAACATCCTCCAGTTCGAAGAGGACTACGCGGACGCGACCACGATCCTGCTGGAGCAGAACTACCGCTCCACCCAGACGATCCTGTCCGCCGCCAACGCGGTCATCGAGCGCAACGAGAACCGCCGCGCGAAGAACCTGTGGACCGAGGCCGGCAGCGGCGCCGTCATCACCGGCTACGTCGCGGACACCGAGCACGACGAGGCGCAGTTCATCGCCGACGAGATCGACCGGCTGACGGACGCGGGCGACGCGAAGGCCGGCGACGTCGCGATCTTCTACCGGACCAACGCGCAGTCCCGCGTGTTCGAGGAGATCTTCATCCGCGTCGGACTGCCCTACAAGGTCGTCGGCGGCGTCCGGTTCTACGAGCGCAAGGAGGTCCGCGACGTCCTCGCGTACCTGCGCGTCCTGTCGAATCCCGAGGACAACGTCCCGCTCCGCCGGATCCTGAACGTGCCCAAGCGCGGCATCGGCGAGCGCGCCGAGGCGATGATCGACGCGCTCGGGATGCGCGAGAAGATCACCTTCCCGCAGGCGCTGCGCCGGGTCGACGAGGCCTTCGGCATGGCCGCCCGCTCGACCAACGCCGTCAAGCGCTTCAACGTGCTGATGGAGGAGCTCCGCACCATCGTCGACTCGGGTGCCGGCCCCGCGGTGGTCCTGGAAGCGGTCCTGGAGCGTACGGGCTACCTCGCCGAGCTCCAGGCCTCGACCGACCCGCAGGACGAGACGCGCATCGAGAACCTCCAGGAGCTCGCCGCCGTGGCGCTCGAATTCGAGCAGGCACGGGTGGCGGCGGCGGCCGAGGCCGCCGAGAACGGCGCCCCGCCGGTCGGCCCGGGCACCCTCGCCGAGTTCCTGGAGCAGGTCGCGCTGGTCGCCGACTCCGACCAGATCCCGGACGAGGACACCGACGGCAACGGGGTCATCACCCTCATGACCCTGCACACCGCCAAGGGCCTCGAGTTCCCGGTGGTCTTCCTGACCGGCATGGAGGACGGGGTCTTCCCGCACATGCGCGCGCTGGGCCAGACCAAGGAACTGGAGGAGGAGCGCCGCCTCGCCTACGTCGGCATCACGCGGGCGCGCGAGCGGCTGTACCTGACGCGGTCGAGCATGCGCAGTGCCTGGGGCACCCCCTCGTACAACCCGCCGTCGCGGTTCCTGGAAGAGATCCCGGCCGAATACCTGCAATGGAAGCGGACGGGCGCGGCGCAGAAGCCGGCGGGCCCGATGCGCAGCTCCGGGTACGGGTCCTCGGGCTCGGGCGGCGGCGGATCGAAGGCCACCTTCGGCACCTCGCCGGAGGCCTTCCTGTCCTCGTCGCGCACGAAGTCGGGCCCGTCGGGGTTCGCGACGCGGCGGGCCGCCGACAAGCCGGTCATCGCGCTGGTGGTCGGCGACCGGGTCACGCACGACCAGTTCGGGCTGGGCACCGTCATGGAGGTCAGGGGAGCGGGCGCGGACGCGCAGGCCACCATCGACTTCGGGGACGAGAAGCCGAAGCGGCTGCTGCTGCGGTACGCGCCGGTGCAGAAGCTCTAGCGGGGCGGGGCGGGGCGGGGCGGGGCGGGGCGGGGCGGGGCGGGGCGGGGCACGGTGCCGCGCCGCGCGGTCCGGTCCGGTCGGGTAGACGACGTGGAAGGGCCCGCCTCTCAGGGGGCGGGCCCTTCCACGTCGTGCACTGTCCTACTAGTTCGGGTTCAGGCCCTTGGAGCGCAGCCATGCCTGCGGGTCGACCGGGGATCCGCCGCCCGGTCTCACCTCGAAGTGGAGGTGCGGGCCGGTGGAGTTGCCGGTGTCGCCGGAGTACGCGATGACATCGCCGGCCTTGACCTTGCCGGACCGGATCTTGGCGCTGCTGAGGTGGCAGTACCAGGTCTCGGTACCGTCGGGCGCGGTGAGTATCACCATGTTGCCGTAGGCGCTGTTGAACTGGCTGCGCACGGTGCCGTCGGTGGCGGCCATGACCGAAGTCCCGTAGCCCACCGGGAAGTCGATGCCGGTGTGCACGGACATCCAGTTGACGCCCGCCTGGCCGAAGCCGGCGCTCAGACCGTGCCGTGCGACGGGGAGGGCGAACTTGGGGCGGGCCGCTTCCCTGGCCGCCGCCTCCTGCGCCTTCCGCTTCTTCTCCTCGTCCTGGCGCAGGCGCAGGTCGATGCGTTCCTGGGTGCGGCTCGCGCGGTCCGCGAAGTCGCCGGCGTCGGCGCTGAGGGCGGCGAGCTGCGTGTCGAGCTTGCTGTTCGCCGCGACCGGCTTGATGGAGGCCGGGTCGGGCGCGGCCAGGGTGGTGGTCTCCTCGGTCGGCTTCTCCGTGCCGGTGAGCCCGCCCACGGAGGCGGCGGCCACACCCGCGACGCCCATCACGCAGGCGGAGGGAACGGCCACGGTCAGCAGCGCGGAACGCTTGGCCGGGGTGCGACGGCGGTTGTTGGCACCGGCCTTGGCGGTGCCCGCCTTGCCCGCCTTGGCGACGGGCTTGGAGCTGGGCTTGGAGCCGGCGCGGCGCGAGGGGCGCGGACCGTCCGGCGCGGCCGGGGTGACGGGCATGGTCTGGGTGGGGAGATCGTGCACCTGGGCGTCCGGGTTCAGGTCCAGGTCCAGGTCGAGTTCGCGGTCCTTGTCCGAATCCGCGTCTGCGGCCTCGAGGTCGGACTCGAGGCCGACCTCGGCGGAGAGGAACTCGAAGACGGCGGTCTCGGTGTAGGCCGTCTCGCCCTCGGGCGAGGGGGCGGCGGCGTAGGCCTCGTACCCGTAGTCGTAGGCGTACTGCTGCTCGTGGGCCTGGGGATGGGCCTGGGTGTAGGCCTGGTCCTGCGCCGGCTCCGGGACTTGCTGCTGCTGCGGCTGCTCGTAACCGGTGTAGCCGTAGGTCTGCTCGGAGGCCGTGTTCCAGGCGGTGGCGTCGTAGGTGCCGGTCTCGGTTCCGTAGCCGGGGACCGACCAGTGGCCGGTCTGCTCGGCGGACGTGTCGTAGCCGAAAGCGGTGGACTGATGGTCCGGGGAGACGCCACCCTGGGTGGGGACGGTCGAGAGGTAGCCGTCGTGGGCGGCGTAACCGGCGGCGTATCCGTCGGCGGACTGCTGTGTGTAGCCGTTCTGGGGGGCGGTCCATGCCGTGGTGTCGTACGAGCCGGTGTCGTAGGAACCGTAGGTGGCGCCGTAGTTGTAGCCCTGACCCTGCGTTTCATAGGACGTGAACGCTGAATCGCCAGCGAAAGTGGTGGTGGAAAGGCCGTCGTACCCGAAATCGGGGTACTGGCCCGACGGGGGGCGGTCGTTCACCAACTTCTCTTTCGCCTCGGCAGCGGGGGGCCTGGGTGGCCGAGGAATGTGGGGTCCTCGGAGGAGAGCAGTGGCGTGACTGTACCCGGCGGTTACTCGCAACGACAATCTTCGGAGGGATTTGTGCTGGGCGGAACCGGGCATTCGGCCGCCTTTCGGTCGGCTGAAGACCCACCCTTGGCCTTGAGTTCGAAAAACGTTCGACTGGGGGCCGTCTTTCGCTCCCGCGGTCGAGGGTGCGGGAGGGGGCCGGCCGGTCAGGCGACGGAAGCGGCACCGGGGTGCGGGAGGGCGGTCGGCCTGGGCCCGTCGAGTGCGCGCCGGACCGCCGCGATGACGGTGGGGTGCGCGGGCAGGGCGAGATGCCCGATGCCGGTGACCTGCACGTTCTCCACGAGTAGGTCCGGGTGCTCGATGCGGGCCGTGCCGGTCGGGTCCATCAGCTCGTCGAACTCGCTCCAGAACGCCACGCACCGGGTCCGGCAGCCGGGCGCGGGTGCGCGCAGTTCGGCGAGCACCTCGGAATCCGGGCGCATCTGCCGGACCAGGGGGTGCGCGTTCATGAAGGGCGCCACGCGGGTGCCGGAATGCGGGGTGCCGAGCGTGACGAGCGTGCGGACGCGCGCGTCGCCGCCGAGGCGCTGGACGTAGTACCGCCCGACCAGTCCGCCGAGACTGTGCCCCACGAGGTCCACCCGGTCCTGACCCGTGTGCTCGCACAGCTCCTCGACGCGGCGCGCGAGGTGCCGGGCCGTCACGCGCAGGTCGCGGGTGAAGGGGGAGTAGTTGTACGCCTCCACCTGCCGCCGGCCGCCTGCCCCGAGGGCGCGGCGCAGCAGGACGAAGACGGAGCGGTTGTCGGTGAAACCGTGGAGCAGTACCACCGGTGGACGCTCGTGGGTGGTGGTGGTGGTGGTGGAGGTGGTGGTGGTGGTGGTCGTCGTTGTGGCGGCGGGTCGCTCCGGTAGTACTCCGGTGGGATAGAGCAGGATGTGCCCGCCGAGCACGATCGCTTCCAGTACGCCGGCCCGCAGTGCGGCGCCGGACATGGTCAGCCCCATGGACGACCCCCCCGTAGGTCCTGGCGACTCGGGACCGGGGCGTCCGACCGCCCCGTGCCGTGCGGCTGTCGGCGCGGAGCGGTGGTACGCCATCCCACGTGTGATTTCCCCCTCGTGGTTGACCGCGAAACGGGGGTGTGCGCAATGCTGTACTTAACGTTCGTTCACTCGGGAGGCAGTGCGATGGGTGTGACCGGTCCGATCCGTGTGGTGGTGGCCAAGCCGGGCCTCGACGGCCACGACCGAGGCGCCAAGGTGATCGCGCGGGCCCTGCGGGACGCGGGCATGGAGGTCATCTATACCGGCCTCCACCAGACCCCCGAGCAGATCGTCGACACGGCGATCCAGGAGGACGCCGACGCGATCGGTCTGTCGATCCTGTCGGGTGCGCACAACACGCTGTTCGCGCGCGTGCTGGAACTCCTCGCGGAGCGCGACGCGGAGGACATCAAGGTGTTCGGCGGCGGGATCATTCCGGAGGCGGACATCGCTCCGCTGAAGGAGAAGGGCGTGGCCGAGATCTTCACTCCGGGTGCGACGACCACGGCCATCGTTGACTGGGTCCGCGCGCACGTTCGCCAGTCGGCGTAGCGCTGGTGGGTGCGGCGCCGTTGCCGGGGACCAGTCCCCGGGCCCCTGCGCCTCAAGCGCCGGCGGGGCTGGGGTGTGCCGGGGCTCGGTGGCTGCGGGTGGGGGGTCGGTGCCGGGGGCGGGGTGGGGTGTCGGCCTGGACTGCATGATTTAGGCGCCCTGTCCTCTGCTTCG
>NZ_JBIWAE010000028.1:0-115011 GCF_044759865.1 Streptomyces sp. NPDC099050
ACGACGGCAACGCCAGCCTCACATCGTCCGCGGCTACTTCCACGGCCCCCACGTCCGCTACACCATCGAAGAGAACCCTTTGAGTTTCTGATCAATAGTTCCGACGAGTGTGGGAGCAAACAAAATGGCAGCCCATGAGGAGACCTTCTTGAAGTCGTCACCCTCACCCCGCTGACCTGCGGAAATAGCCCGAACAGGCGGTTCGACCTGCAACGATCAGCCTTTCCGCCTCTTTCACCGTGCTGCCAGTTTGTACGGCCGATCCTCCCCAGCCGCTCCCCAACGGGCCTTCGTTCTCCCCAGATTCTCCCCAGCCGCTGCTGCCCGGGAGGACGGGGCGCCGCTGGCCAGGGCCTGTTTCAAGCGTCGTGCGGAGCTACGCAACGGAGTGCAAGCGAGCAGGACCGGGGGTGGCGGTTGCCTTCGTGGGGCGACGGCTTGACGAACCGATTCGATTCTCCCCCTCGGTTACGTTCCGTCTGCCAGGCTCGGACACGTGACGTACGTAGTGACCGTAGACATCTGCATCTCGGAGGAAACCCCGGAGATGGACCCGCTGCAGCGTGCCGGGGCCGTCGCGCTGATCGAGAGCGGCTTCGCCTCGGTCGACGGCATCGACGGGCCGGACGGCATGGAGGTCGAACTCCTCGACACGATCGTGGGCGTGTATCCGGGCGGGGCACTGCTCAAGGTGTTCGTCGACGCCGAGGCGCTCGAATTCGCGGAGGACGCCGTCCGGGACGTCGTGAGCGAAGTGCTTCGACGCTCCGAGCTGCTCGCGGATTGGACGGTCGAGCGGTGCGAAGTCGAACTGCACCCCGAGATCACTCAGGAGAGCCTCGCCGCCGCCGACGGCCCGAACGGCCCGCCGGACGACCCCGCGGCCCGCAAAGCCCGCCATGCCGAGCCGCCCGCAGCAGCCGAAGGAGGCGAGTACGACGCGCAAGCGAAGGCCGAGGAAGTGCGCGCCCGGATGCTCGTGCTGGCGGACGAGCTGCGTTCCTTTCCACCAGTGATGTTCGGTGTGCAGGACGACCCCGGGGAGGAGGACGGCGACGACTACGGCTTCGCAGTCGCGCCCGACGACGCAATGCTGGCCGCCGGCGCACTGATCTACGCCACCGATGTCTTGATCGACGAGCTGTTCGAGGACGTGCACACCCTGGAGCAGGAGGGCACCAGCGTCGGCGAGTGCGACGGCCCGCTGTGGCACCTGGAGGACCTGCCGGAGATGTACGTCCTCCAGTACGACACCCGTTTCGCCCGCCGCTTTCTGGTGACCGTGATCGCCATGACCACCCGCTTCACCAACGGCAGTTTCGACCAGCTGAGTTGCGTCGCCGAGGAACTTGCCCTGAGGCTGCTCTTGAGCCAGACGACCGTCACCCTGGAGTTGTTCGGGTTGCTCGACGACGGCGTCTCGAACGCCCTAGAAGTGTTCGCCGACAACGTCTACGAGGACATGGACCACGAGTGGCTGTACGACGGTTCGATGGACGGGATCGACGAGGGCGCGGTGGGCTCGGCCCTCGGCATTGCACCCATGGCGTTCGGTGCCTGGTTCACACCGTTCAACCCCGGTAGGCACGTGCACCCATCGGCTGCAGACGAACCGGACACGGCCGCAGTGTGATCCGCCCCGTTCCCTGATGCGACAGAAGTACGGCGGACGCGGAGGTGTTGTTCGGACCGACCGAAGCGGCCCCACCAGGTCATGTCACTTGGCCATGCGCTGGCCCCCCAGACGTAGGGCCCGGGGATGGTCACGGGTCGCCAGTGCCGCAGTCACCCTGCCAACGGCGTCGTCCACGCCTTCGTGCTCCCAGATGCGCAGCGGCAGCCAGCCCAGGTGTACGAGGTGGGCGTCGGTCTCCTCGTCGCGGCGGACATTGCCTTCGAGTTTTCGGCGCCACCATTCGGAGTTGTGCTTCGGAGGTGCAGATGCTTCTGGCACGCGTGCCAGAAGCATCCTTGGACGAAGACTGCGGTTCGCCATCTGGTGAAGGTGACGTCAGCGCGGCGGCGCGGCATCCCGGGGATGGGCATGTTCACGCGGTAGCGGAAGCCCAAGGAATGGAGGGCGCGTCGGAAGGCGAGTTCTGGCGCGGTGTCCCGGTTGCGTTGGGACACCATCACCCTCCTGGCATTCGCGTCCCGTGGGCTCGGTACGCCTCGGCGGCTGTCTTTGGTCTCCACTCCCGATCAACTAGTGGCTGCCGATTCGGTAACCCCAGTTGCCCGGCGCGGTGCGCCCCGGTTGGATCTGTTCGATCGCGAAGGTGGAGCCGGCGCAAGGCATGACGGTCCCGTCGGGGTGGAGGGAGACGGGGCCCCGCCTGGCATCCCAGGGGTCGGTGGGCCAGGAGCCGCGAGGGCACGGCCTTCGTGGGTACTACTCGGGCCTTGCCGTGCCGGAGACGGTGGAAGAGGGCCTCCGCCAGGCCGGAGAAGGACTCCACCTGGACGCGGCAGGTGTGATGATCCGTACAAGTCGGGTGCAGGTGGCCATCGACAGTCGCAATGTGGGGAAAGTGCCACAGGCAACCAAGCCTCGGCGTAGTCTGCGGGAATTACCGCAGGCGGGCCGGGGTGGTCGGCAGTGTGGCGGAGGTGCCATGGGTGGGGACCCGAATGTGTCAGCAATCATCCGCGATCACGGGCGAACGGCGGTGCCGGATCCGTATGGTGACCAGACTCTGCTGACTCCCGCCATGACGAAAGGCTACGACGCCGTACCTGCCGGGGAACTACACCTGCTCCTGCGCTATCTCGAGGCGGTGGTTGCCACCCGTCGGGCACCGGTACACACCGCCGTCGCCTTCAACGCCGTGTACTTCGGGTACGACCTCGGGGGCGATGGCTATGGGGGTACCCCGCTGCGCCTCGACGACTTCCCCGTGATCACCCTCGGCGGGTACGCGCCTACGCTCCCGGTAGGTGCCATGGTGTGCGTAGCCACGGGATCGGACCCGCTGTACGCAGAAATCGTCCACCGCGAGGGCGCACACCCGGAAGTGGGGGCCCTCGGGGACGTACCGGACTGGGTCTCCGGGGCGCCTGCCGGGGCCACGGGCCCGGGGAGGCCGGCGACCGGCGCGGCCCTCCGGCGAAGGGAGCTCCTGGTCCCGGACCTCCAGGCATTCGGCCCGGCCTTGAGCCTGTCGCTGACTCAGCTCCACCGTCTACGCACGCGCCGGCGCTGGATCAACGAAGACGGGCACGTCGTCGTCGACGTCTCCTACCCGTCCCCGGAAGCGGCCCGGTACGACGACCTGACGGCCTACGCGGACCACCTCCTGACCACGGCGAGGGAGCAGCTGCTCAGTCCCTACGTTCCCGTGTCCCTCGCCGAACTCGTGGGCGGCACAAGCGGCGACGAACTGAGGGCTGGCCTCCTTGGTCTGCTCGACACGGTGAGGGGCGTTCTGGCCTCCAGCCCGTCGCTGCGCACGTGGGGCCATTACGCCGTGACCCGGACCTCGCTCGCGGAGTGTTGGGGCGATGCCGGACCACTGGGAGGCGACGACTTCCGCACTCTCGCTGCCGCGGTGGAACATGCGGTCACTCCGGCGAGGCGGCGCCATGGCCTGGCCGTCCCCGTCACGGTGTACACGGCGGTCGGGCCGCGACTTCGCCAGTTCCCCGGTGCGACGGAACTGCTCAGGGGCGTGGGGTACGCCGCGGCGGTCTGCCGCGCGAACATTTCACTCGCCGATGTGGTCCGACGGGACAGTGAACAGGGCCTGTTCGAGAACGGATCCCGGATCACGCTTGACGACATGTTCGAGAGCGGGGGCGTCTGGCGGTCTCATCATCCGGGTGGCGCCGAAGCGCCCGGCGACCCTCTGGCCCCTGCAGGGCGCGGCTGGGCATCGACGCTCCCCGCACTGTCGGAGCCGGAATCAGAGACGGATGCGGAAGTGGAGATCGAACCGGTCGATCTGTCCCTCGCCGACGGTGCCGTCTTGGGGCCTGGCGAACTCCTGCGGAACGACGCGGAGCAGATCGTCTGGCGGTCGCCCCTGCGACTTGCCCATCTCATCGACGGCTGGTTCCCCCTGCACCCGTACGTTGCACACGCGCTCCGCCGGTCTCACGGCCCACGCCTCGCTTCACACCTCGAACTCGACCATGCTGGACAGCCCCTGGCCGAGCGTGCGGCAGCTCAGGATGTCACTGCCGAACTCGACGACGAAACCGGCCGGTTGACTGGCATCCACTGGCCCCGCGACTTCTTTCCCGGCCTCATGCTCGAACTGCGCTGGCTCCGCGGCGAAACGGTGATCCGCGCGACCACGACCCCGCTCACAGATCTGGTGCAGGTTGACGACCGCGTGATCGGGCACTGCTACGACTCCCGCGTGCTCACCAGGGAGGACGCTCCGGGCAGCGATCGCCGTGGCGACAGCGCGGTCGGTCTCGGCCCCCGGCTACTGGTGATGCGCACCGTGCGCCGATGCGGTCTGCTCACCCTGGACGGCCACGCCCTACTGGACCGCTCGGTCCTGCCGAGCGCGGTCTACGGGCGCTGGCCGGCACGGTCTCAAACCGCCGTCCTGGAGTCGGCGGTCGCGGAACTGCTGGCGGAACGAATCCTGGAGCCGGCCCTCGGTAGCCGGGACGCGTGGGGTCAACCGCACTACCCGGCACGTGACGGGGAGCCGGTCATCCCGCTCCTCGGTTACCGGCCTGTACGGCGAAGAGTGATACGCCCATGGGGCGGCACGGAGCCGGACGGCCCGGGGCTGCTGGCCCTCCAGTTCGTCGCCGGTCATCTGCGACGCCTCCGGCCGGGAGCCTCGCCCAGCGAGGCGCAGCGAGCGGCCTTCCGCGCACACTGCCGCAGGCTCGGCAAGGCGGACGGCTGGGAACTTCCCTACGGCTACACGTTCGTCACCGACCACACACGAGGTCACTGAACTGGGAATCCACGGTTCCCACCCCTCCTGTCGCTGTCCTGTTCCTCCCTGCCGGCTCCTCGGCGTCGAGCGAGCCCTTTCCACTGAAGGCCACAGAACGGAGTAGGCGTACATGCACGACCGCTACCGCGTCATCACGGGGCCGCCGCTGTCCCCGCCGACCGTCTCGGCCGAGGACTTCGAAGGTCTGGCCGCCGCACTCAACGCCTTGGACCACCCGGTCGGCGCCGCTCTGAACGAGCTCACGGTCGACATGGTGGAACTCGCCTTCAACTCCCTGCCGCCCAGGGAGCGGCAGAAGCTGCTGGGCGGCCTGGGCATCCGTATGGCGGCTCCTCGCCGGGCGGGCAGGGCCCTGTGCCAGGACCTGCTCGCCCGGATGCGGCGCGACGCTCGGCAGCACACCTGCAGCTGCGGCATCAGGGACCTCACGACCACCGTGCTGGACCAGATCATCGAAGTCGCCTTCGCCCAGGACGGCAAGACCGTCTCCGAGCCCGTTTCCCGATGGGGCACGACACTGCTCCGGGGCACGGTGTTCGCTTGGTGCAATGCCTCCGTCGCCGACGCCTACCTTCTCGCCTGGGCGGCCGACCAGGACTGGTTCATGGAGACGGCCGATGAGGAGGAGACCGTACGCCTGGCGGCTGTGGCCGATGAGGCCCGGTCCGTCATGGCGGCGTACCCGGACTTCGACGGCCGACGGGAAGGCGTCGAGCGGCTGTCCGCGGGTGCGGGTGCGGGTACGAGGCCGGGCAGGACGGCCGTCGCTTCCAAGGGCGCCGCATCGAATTCAGGCGTCCCGCACGACGTGCCCGTGATCGCGTCCGAAGAAGCTGGCGCCGAGCAGAGGACGGACCCGGAGGAGGCGTGCCGACGGATGGAGTCGGCCCTCGCGGGGGCCCGGCGAGCCGCGGAGAACGTGACGGGTGCGGTGGCCGACGGTCTTCCGCCGCATCACGGGGATCTGGCCGTACTGGACGCGCTGGGCGCCGTCTTCGACAGCGCCGACGCGGTGTTCCGCGCGGCGGGAGTGCACGGGGTGCCCCGCAGTCTGAAGGACATGACACAGGCTGCACGTGAGTACCGGACGGCACGCGACCATGACGACCAGGTACGGGGGACGCTGCGGGACCTGCTGGAATGCGCAGGCCAGCTGGACGGCCCTGCCGCCGTTGCCGCCGAAGCCGTAAGGAGAGCGACCCGCCGTCTGCTGGACGCAGAGGTTTGGGAGCTGACACAACGGCAGGAAAGCGCCGTCCTGGCTGACCTGGCACGACTCATCCGAGTGGGGCGAGAGGCGTACGCGGCGACGGAGATCCTGGCCCTGCAGGACCAGATGGTGCGGGTGCTGCCCGCGTGTGCCATGGCGGTGATCATGGCACCTGAACTGGTGCTGGCCCAGCCGCAGGAGACCTTCGCGCAATCCCCCGAGGCGGAGGCCACCGAAGGCGATGTCGGGGGAGTCGAGGAGCTCGCCGCTGACGACACGACCGCCGAGCACGGCGAGCAGGTCTCCGAGGAGGAGGACGGGCTGTCGGAGAGGCCTGACGGCCGCGCCACGGGGGGCTCCGGGCCTCACGCCGTACCGGAACCGGAAGCCCCTGCCCAGACGACTACGCCAGGTCCGATCGCGATCGTCGACGTGCCGGCCGCGGCAGCCTCGAGGATCCCCACCACGGAACCGGAACTGACGGCCTCGCCCGCCGCCTCCGGCCCGGTCGCGGCATCCGTGCCCAGTTTCCCCGCGGCGCGCGATGGGCATGGTCCGCCCGCTGAGCCCGCCCTGAAGACTCTCGCCTCCGCCACCACCGAGGATCATTCCGACGAGGTCGCGACCGAGCGGGTTCTGACGAGGCTGGTCGTGGAGCGGCGCTTCGGACTCGCCCACCACGTGGCGAGGGCGTCCGGCCACCCCGAACCGCAGGTGACGGCGCTCCGTCTGGCTGGTGCCGCCGGGCTGCTGACGTCCGGTGACAGCCAGGGGGCCCGACTGACCGCGGACCTGCTCCAGCGGTACATCGGACACGATGGCCGGGACGCGGAAGGCAGCGAGCTCCTCCTGCTGCCCGCCCTGTTGCGTACGGCGTTGATCACCGGGGATCATCTGGCGGGCGCCCAGTTGAAGTCTCTGGCGCCCCGGCTACCGGAACGGCTGGCGGAAGCGGCGACCGCGGTCGCGGACCGTACCCTCAGCGGCGCACTGATGATGGCCTCGCCGCTGGCGGTCAGCGCCGACGTCTCCGGCGCGGAGGCGCGGCTGCGGGAGTTGCGGGAGCAGTGCCGTGTCCTGCTCCAGCCTCCGAGGCTTCGCTTCGCACGGGCAACGGAGATCGCGAAACGCTGGCTGTCCGACGACGGGCTGCTCGCATCGCTGCTCATGACCGTGGCCGGCGACCACCGCGACGGGCTGGCCCAGGTGCGAGAGCAGGCCGAGCGTCTGTCCAAGCTGCCCGAGATCAGCAACGAGATCGACCGAATGGACCGCAAGCACCGCTCACCCAGTGGCAAGCCTCTCCAGGGCTCCGGGCGCCAGGACCTGGTGCATCTCGTGGAGCGAGCCGTCGGTCTGGCCAAGGAGTGGTGTCTGGCGGTCGACACCATCCGCCGTGGCGACCGTTCCGACGGCAACCGGGCGGTCAAAGAGATCTCCTCGCTGCGGCGGTCCCTGCTGGACGGCCGGGAGACGGCTCTGGGGGAACTGGAGCAGCTGGCGCGAGGCTCGGGCGGGGTCAAGGCTGCATCAGCCTGGGCGGCACGCGACTCGATGGAGGAGCTGTTCGCCCTGCTGGCCGGTGGCAATACCCCGCCCCCGCGTCCCGGCGGTCCCGTGGACCCTGAACTCGTGCTGGACGCGGAACTGCTGAAGGTATGCGACCGCCGCGGCGAGCAGCCGTCGCTCGACGGGCTGTTCACCGCCGTCGACCGGAGCTGGCAGGACGCCCTCGCCGAGCGGCTCGCTCACGACGCCTTCGCCGCGGCTCGCGCTCTCGTCGAGTTGGCGGGACGGGAGCTGCTGTCCGGCGCACGGGCCGAAGAATTCACTCCACCCTCGCCTGCCGAGATCGAGTCGCAGGCGGCCTTCCGGCGCGGGGAGTTGCGTGGGAGCCACGACGATCTTGTCGCCGAACTGCACCGCGCACAGGCCGACGGAGCCGTGACCGACGACCAGGATCTGCGCCTTCAGGAACTCCTCGCCGACGCCAGGGGCCAGCTCGACGGGGCCGACACGTACGACTTGGTGGACGTACGACGAGCGCTCGACGCCGTGCGGGGTGACCTGCCGGCCTTCCGGCAGCAGGCGGCCGACCGGATCCGGGCCCGGCTCGACGCCCTGGACTCCAGCGAGGAGCTGCGTGCGCAGGTTCTGCGGCACCTGGACACCGGTGGTCTGGCCACGGCCGCCGACCTCGTCTATTTCCTGGAGATCGGCGAGGACGTCCCGGAGATCGACGGTGGTGAGTCCCACCTGACGGACTTCTTCCCGGCCGTGCCCGAGGGGCTGCCCAAGGGCGTGGACCATGCCCTCGTCGACCTCGTCCGGTCCGGCGGAACGCACACGGGCATCCCCATCCTGGACTACAGCACACTCTCGACCGACGAGGCGGCTCTGGCGGCCGACGTACTCGACGAGTGGCGGGTGCTGGGTGCGACCGAGCCGAAGGACCGGCTCGACGTGTCCGCGAAGCGGCAGTTGCCGCCGCTCCTCAAACTGCTCGGATACGAGGCCAAGAGTGCCAGGCCGCTCGACGAGCGATCCCCGCACCTGCGCCGGCGAGAGTTCCGCCTCTTCGAGGCGACTGAGGTGGAGATCAACGGCAGGGCGAAGGCGCCCGCGTTCGGCTCGCAGATCCGGGAGCAGGGCGGCAGCCTTCGTGTGCTGATGGTCTGGGGCCGCCCGCCCGCAAAGGTCGTCATGAGCCTGGCGGAGCGCGACAACAGCGGAGCGAGTCTCCTCGTCCTCTACTTCGGCACGCTGAGCCGTGAGGCTCGCGTCGAAATCGCCGTCGGCTCTGATCGGCTGCAGCCGATGTTGGTAGTGGACGATGCCGCCCTGGCCTACCTTGCGGCACGGGGCAATCGACAGGTCAGCACGGCCACGCAGACACTGTTGCCGTTCTCCGGTGTCAACCCGTACATCAGAGAGAAGCGTGGCCGGATCGGCGGCGAGATGTTCTACGGCCGTGACGCCGAGCGCAAGAGCGTTCTGGACCCGCACGGCACGCAGGTCATCTTCGGCGGCCGGGGACTCGGCAAGTCCGCCCTGCTTAGCGATGCCGGAGAGCGGTTCGAAGAGCAGCGCCCCGGCT
Source organism: Streptomyces sp. NPDC099050 (assembly GCF_044759865.1). Lineage (NCBI taxonomy): Bacteria > Bacillati > Actinomycetota > Actinomycetes > Kitasatosporales > Streptomycetaceae > Streptomyces > Streptomyces sp. NPDC099050. Next base: position 9,230 of record NZ_JBIWAE010000028.1, read on the forward strand.
ACCAGCTCGCGGTGTACGTGAACCTCGATCAGGAGAACATCGGAAAGGGCAGCTCACTGGGGCCGGAGGCGCTGTGGAGCGTCCTAGATCGGGAGCTCCGAGCGGCTGAGGTGCTGGGCGGGCAGCCGGGTCGCAGGTCGGGGCAGGACATCTCCGAACGGGTCCGTGCTGGCATCCGCGCCTGGCTCGACGGGGATTCCCGTCGGCGTTTGCTCGTTCTGCTCGACGAGTGCGACCAGTTCTTCGAAGCGGACGCTCCTCGCTTCGAGCAGACCAAGAAGCTCAAGGGCCTCGGATCCGACACCAAGGATCGCGCCAAGGTCGTCTTCGCCGGCCTGCACTCCGTGCAGCGGTTCTCCAAGCTCGCCAGCAACGGACCGTTCGGCCACCTCGCGCAGACTCCGAAGGTGATCGGCCCGCTCGCACCCCAGTCCGCCGCCGAACTGTTGGTGGACCCGATGCGGGCGCTCGGCTTCGAGTTCCAGGACATGGATCTCATCAACCGGGTCCTCGGATACTGCTCCTACCAGCCGTTCCTGCTGCAGATGTTCGGCCACCGGCTGGTCGAGGTGATGCACCGCAAGCGGGCAAGGCGCGGAGCCGAGGGGCCCCCGTACGCTGTGGAGATCACCGATATCGAGGTCGTGGAGTCGGACACCGGTCTCAGAGACGGTATCTCGGCGGCGTTCAAGGACACCCTGAGCCTTGACCACCGCTACGACGTGATCGCCAACGTGCTGGCCTATCACGCGCGCCATCGTGGCCTTGAGGTTCGACTGAGCGACGCCGAACTGCGCGAGGAGTGCGAGACGTTCTGGCGCAAGGGCTTCGAACAGCTCGACACGGAAGGATTCCGCGCCTACCTCTCCGAGATGGTGGGCCTAGGAGTGCTTGCCCCCAACCACGACGGGCAGGGCTGGCACCTGAGGGGTCCGAACGCCCTGCGCATGATCGGAACCTCCCACGAGGTGGACGCCCGCTTGCTCAGGGCCGAACGCGACTGCGAGCTCCAGGAGAGCATCGTGCAAGAGGGTCGTCCCGAGCTGCTCGACAATCGGCCGGCTCCGCTCACCATCACCCAGCTCGACGACCTTCTCGGCGAGCGGTCCAACCAGACGAGGGTCGTCCTCGGCACCACGGCGACGGGTGTCGGAGACGTCGGCGACACCCTCCGTGAGATTGCCGGACGGATCGTCGGCTGGACGCTGCCGCCCGTCGGTAAGCCCAGCGTATACAAGCAGGAGCTCACGGGCGGCCGCCCCCGGGAACGACGGGTCGTCATCAGCGACTTCGCCCGCTATCCGGACGCCCGGCCCGAGGCTCCCCGACAGGCCGTCGATTTGGCTGAGGAGCTGCTGCCCGCCACGCCGGGGGTGACCCGTGCCGTGGTCGTCGTCACGGATCCCACCCAGCTGGGCTTGTGGCGCCCCCTGCTGACGGGCACCGAACGCACCTCGGCGGCTCCCGTCGTACTGCGACGACACGACCGCCGCAGCCTGCACAGCTGGGCCCAACGGGTCGAGAAGTTCCACACGGAGGACCGCCTGGACCGTCTCCACGAGCTGACCGGAGGCTGGCCGATCCTGGTCGACCGGGCCCACCGCCTTCACGGCGAACTGGACGATTCGGACGCGGTGCTGGACCGGCTGGCCGTTGTGTGCGGGGACCGGACCGAGGCTCGCGCGTTTGCCGAGGCGACCGGCGTGTATGCGGCCCCGCTGCTCGTGACCGGCTACCGGTCTCTCGCCGAGGAGTTCATGGAGGACACGTTTGACCTGGAGAGTGCAGTGACCGCCGTAGCGGTTCGGATCGAGGACGAAGATGAGGCCCGCTGGATCGTTACCTGCCTCGATGCGCTTCAGGTGTTCGATCATCAGGGGAACCAGTTGCGTCTGGAACCGTTGCTCCGGAGGTGCGTGATGTTGCAGGGCTGACACCGAGGCAGGGGCGAACTTCTGCCCGGCAGCTCCGGAGTCGGTTCCTGCTTGGTCGAGATGACTTCCTGCCAGGCGGGTACGGATCTGCAGCGCAGCGAGCGGCGAACGCGGCGACGAGGAGGCCCCGCCCTGGAGGGGTCTCACCCGTGACCTCTTCGAACCAGCCACATGCGGGCCCGGTTCAGCTATGAACGTGAGGCCATGAGCTGGCCCGGCGCCGCGAACGCGGTGGCACGGAAGGAGTTGCGGACCTCCGCTAGGGGTTCGCGGTCACGGTTGAAGCGGAGTTTGTTGGTGAGGAGGACGGACCATCTGCCCTGCTGCGGGCTGATCCACGTGCCAGTGCCCGTGAAGCCGTAGTGGACCCAGATGTCCTCAGTGGGGGCAGTGCCGGGGGCCGGGTGCCAGAAGAGGCCGCGGGCGGGCGTGAGGTCGCCAGTTTGGACGCGGAGGGATTCCTCGATCCAGGCCGGCCCGAAGGCTGCTTGGGCGGGGACGAGCATGTGGCGAAGGAAGCGGGCCAGGTCGTCGAGCACCGAGAAGGTGCCGGCGATGCCGCAGACGCCGTCGAGGAGGCGGGCGGAGAAGTCGTGGGCGGTGCCCTTGAGGTGGGTGGCGGTGGTCTCCTCGTACTCGGTGGGGGCGCAGCGGACCGCCTCGGCATCGGGGAGCGGGCCGAAGCGGGTCTGCGTCATGCCCAGGGGGTTCCAGATGCGGTCGGTGGCGAGCTGGTCCAGGGGCTGGCCCGAGAGGTGCTCGGCGAGGTAGCCGAGGACGAGGGCGGCTCGGTCGGTGTACTCGACGGCCTCGCCGGGCGGGCGGTGGAGTGCCTCGTGGAGGACGCCGTCGCGGATGTCCTGGGGGTCGGTGCCGTAGAGGTTCTTCAGGTTGGCGCGCAGCGGCAGGCCGGCGGTGTGCGTGAGCAGTTGGTGGGCCGTGGCCCGGGCGAGGGGGTGGCCTGCGGCTTCGTCCCAGAAGGTGCCCAGCGGGGTGTGGAGCTGGAGCTTGCCTTCTTCGACCAGGGTGCCGATCGTGGACCAGACGGCGAGGATCTTGGTGAGGCTGGCCACGTCGAAGACGGTGTCCAGCCGCATGGGCTCGTCCGGGTGGTCGGGGTCCAATAGGCCGACGGCTCCGCTGGCCTCGATGCCGTCGGCGTTCCCGACCGCCCACACCGCGCCGGGGTAGACCTCGTCGCGCACGCCGGTCTGGAGGAGGTCTTCGATCCGGTCGGTGGTGTGGGTCATGGTCTCCCGATCGTCGTGGGCCCGCGGGTGGTCCGTTGGACAGGTTAGTGACGCGGCCGGGGCGGTGCCGGCTGCGCCACGGGTGGTGTCAGGCGAGTCGCCGGCCGAGGTCGGTGATGGCCGTGGCGGTGGCGCTGAGGGGGAAGCGGGCGGCGTTGGTGCGGCCGGATGCGCGGAGCATCTCCAAGAGGCCTGGGGTGGTGCGCAGGCGGTGGAGGTCGTGGGCAGCGGTGGTGGGGTTGGTGAAGTCGGTGGCCAGGCCGGTACCGGAGAGGGCTTCGCTGAGTCCGGGAACGGGTTGGTAGAGGACGGGGAGTCCGCAGGCCTGGGCTTCGAGGGCGACGAGGCCCATGGCCTCCAGGGTGGTGGAGGGCACGGCGAGTACGTCGTGGTCGGTGAAGGCCCTCCACAGTTGGGCGCGGCGGAACCAGCCGAGGTAGCGGACGTGGACGCCGAGCTGGCGGATGACCGGGGCGAGGTCGAGGAACTGGGCGCGCGGGGCGGCGATGCTCAGCTCGACCGAGCGGGTGGCCGCGACGGCTTGGAGGAGGGGTTCGAGGCCCTTCTCGGAACTGAGGCGGCCTGCGAAGAGGATCCGCAGGTGGCTGGTGGGACGTCGGGCGGGCCGGGGCGGTGGGCTGGTCAGGAGGCCGTCGGGGATGCCCCAGGGGATCTTCTCGATCTTGCGCCTGTCCGTCTTTGGGGCGAGCTTGAGCAGGCGGTCGGCCATGGCGCCGGTGGGGACGATGATCGCGTCGGCAGCGGAGGCGGTCTCGCGGAGAACGCGCAGCTGCGTGGTGTGGTTCTCGGCGTGCAGGAGGTCGGTGCCGTGGACGAAGGCGATCCGGGGGTGGGCGGGTAGGGCCCGCAGGAGGGCGGGCGTGGCGCCGAATGTCAGGTGGTGCAGGTGCACGACGCTGATCTGGCGCGGGTCGATGGCGGCCGTCATGGCGAGGCGCAGGTTGGTGACGTACCGGCTGAAGGCGTGGCCGTCGAGGCACTTGCCGGACGCGTGCAGCAGGTCGATGCCGGCCGGGGTGCGGGTGCGGGGGCCGTCGGGAGCGAGCATGAAGGCGCGGGAGGGGATGGCGGGCTGGGTGCCGGCGTAGAGGTCGAGGAACAGTTCGACGCTTCCGCCGGGACTGGGGAACGGCAGGTCGAGGGCGGTGGCGACGACGCGGTTCACTGGCGGCCTCCAGGGTTCTCCTCGTAGAGGCGGGACGTCTCGATGCCCTCGCTGGTGCGGTACTTGAGGCCGTGCTGCTGGTAGCTGACGGGGGAGCCGTGGGTGCGGAGGAAGACGAGCTTGCCGAAGGTCATGCCGGGCCGGACGCGTACGGAGCGGGTGGCTCGGATCTCCAGGGTCCAGCGGATCGCGTGGCCCTGGTGCCCGAGCGGCGCGGAGACGTGGACCCAGATGCCGAGGGAGCCGGTGGTCCGGTCGCCGTTGAGGAGCTGGGCGTAGGCCTCGGAGCCCGTGCGCTCCAGGGTGTGGCCGAGGTAGAGGTTCCCGGGCTCCAGGACGTACCCGTCGTCGGGGAGGGTGAGCTCGGAGAAGGCGGTGGGACTGGCGGCGTCGAGGTCGCCCTCGCAGACGCGGAGCGTGCTGCCCAGGCGCCAGTCGTACGCGTTGGGGGACAGGCGGTCCGGGTCGTACGGGTCGATGGTGATGAGGCCCGCCTCGCGGGCGGCGGCGATGGCCCTTCCGGTGAGGATCACGAGGTCACCGCCGTGGCGTCGAGGTCGCGCCAGTACGCGGAAGGCTGGGGCCCGGAGGCCGCCTGGTACTTGCCCTGGTACAGGTCGATGGCGCCCTCGGAGACGAAGAACATGATCTGCCCGATTTTCATCCCGGCGTAGACGCGCACGGGGCGGGTCGGGGTGAGCATCAGCGTCCACTGGCCGTGGAAGCCGATGTCGCCGATGGGTGCGGTGATCTCGACGAACAGCCCCAGTCGGCCGACGGAGGAGCGACCGAAGAGCAGGGGGACGAAGAGGTCGGATCCCACCTCCTCCAGGGTGTTGCCGAGATACAGCTCGCCGGCCTGCAGGACGTGGCCGTCGTCGCCGATCTCTGTGCGGCGGGTGGGGTTCGGGCGGTGGGTGTCGAGTACCTGGTCGGTGTAGGTGAGCAGGGTCCCGCCCAGGCGGACGTTGTAGCTGTTCGGGTTGACCTGGGTCGACGTGAAGGGGGAGATGCGCAGCCGTCCGTCCTTCGAGGCGGAGGTGATCTCGGGCCCGGTGAGGATCACTGGTCGTCTCCGTTGGTCAGGATGCTCCGGATCGCCGAGCCGAGGCTGAGGCCCGAGGGCTGGGCTCGGCTGCTGAGACAGGTGTCGGCGAGGTAGTCGGTGGTCAGCACGCTCGTCAGCCCGGCGGGGAGCAGATCGGGGGAGGTGATCAGAGGTCCTGCCCGCTCGGTGAGGTGAGTGATCAGGGCAGTGGGGTTGTTACGGAAGGCCGGCGCGACCTGGGCCTCGACCAGGCTGTTGTCGAACGGCTCGATGGCCAGCAGATCTCCGGCGGTGAGGACTTCGCCGAGCAGCGTTGTGCGCACGGCGGTCTCGTTGAGGACGACGGCCTCGCTGCCCAGTCCGCTGCGCAGCCGGTCGGCCAGTTCTCGGAGCAGGGCGTGGCGGTCGAGCGGCTTGTTCCGATAGGGCGCGACGAGACGGCCCAGCGGCTCGGCCAGCTGTGCGTCGATGGAGGCGATCTGTTGACGGACGGAGGCCAACTCGGTCGGTAGGACGGATCCCGAGGTGTCGGGGAAACGAGCCGCCCGTCCGACCCAGCCTTCGGGGGAGCGCTCGGCGACTGCGTAGCCGACGGCGAGTTCCTGCCCCTTGAGCACGAGGGTGCTGCCGACCCGTTCGGGTCCGGTGTGTTCGCTGTGGCAGTGGCCGGCGAAGACCACGTCGAGGAAGGGGCACGTCTCGGCGAGCTGGAGGTCCTGCTCGAAGCCGGAGTGGCTGAGGAGGACCCAGGAGTCGACCTCGTGGTGGTGCGCGAGCATCAGCTCGCGCAGGGCGTGGACTGGATCGGTGACGCGGTGGCCGGACCGCTGCCCGACCGGGATCGACCTGAATGCCTGCTGGCCGATCACGGCCGTGACGGCCGTCGTTCGGCCCGCGATGTCCACGATGCGCAGACGTCGGAAGAGCGCGTTGCCGGTGGAGTCCTCGACGACGTTGGCGCATACGGTCCGCCGGTGGAGGCCCGGCTCGAAGTAGTGCAGCCAGCCATGGTTCCCGGGAGCGACGACGTCGTACAGGGCGAGCAGGATGTCCCGTTCGAGTGCGCCCTGGCCGAGGCGGTAGTACCCGGTGCCCTCGAAGAAGTCGCCGCAGTCCACCAGCAGGCTGTCCGTGCGCGCCTGGTGGAGGTGCCCGAGCAGTGGGCCGCCGGTACCGAGGGAGGAGTGGACGTCGGTGGTGGCCATGATCTGTCGTAGGGAGCGGGACGTGGTCATGGCGCGACCTCGCAGATGTCGGCGCCGAGGTGGAGGAGCTTGCCGGGCAGGTCGGCGTGGCCGCGGCGGAGCTGGTCGACTCCGCCGAGGGTGGTGATGCCGCGGGCGGTCAGGGCGGCGACCATGAGCGCGGAGCCGGTGCGGATGTCGGTGGCCTCTACCCCGGCTCCGGTGAGGCGTTGCGGGCCGGTCAGCCGGCATTCGGTGGGGGAGATCTCCTCGATCTTCGCGCCGAGCCGAGCCAACTGGGGCAGCAGGTTCCCGTGGCGGCCGGGGTTGATGGAGTCGGCGAACAGGTGTGTCCCGGGCTGGCCGAGAGCCAGTGCCATCAGGGGAGGTTCGAAATCGGCGTCCAGGCCGCCGGTGGCCAGTGTGGCGATGGCGCGAAGGGGACGGCCCGTGGGCCGGGCGGCGCTCCCGTCGACAACGAGGGCGTCCTCACGTACTGCGGTGGGGATGCCCAGCCGCTGCAGGGCTGCCTGCAACGGCACGACATCCCGACCTTGGACGCCCTCGATGCGCGCGGTCCCACCGGTGGCGGCGACGGCGCAGGCCAGGGTGCCTGCCTCGATCTTGTCGCCCGGAACGCGCCAAGCTGGCATCTCGGCCGGTGATGCCGCTGCCGGGCTCAGGTCCAGGACCTGTTCGCCGGCTCGGGCCTTCCATCCCGCCGAGCGCAGGGCGTCCAGCACGGCGAGGACTTCCGGCGACAGGTTCGGCCGCCCGAGGCGCAGCGCACGGCCCGCGACGACCGCACGCAGGACGGCGACGACCGTCGCACCGCGCGACCGGAATGGGAGCGCGTGGGAAACCGTTCCGGTCGCGGGTCGACCGGCCTCGACGGCGTAGCCCTCGTCATGGACGGCGACACGGTCACCGAACGCCTCGTACACCTTGAAGTGCAGGTCCATGCCGCGCTCCCCGATCCGGCATCCCCCGGGCCAGGGCAGCCGGGCGTTCCCCTGTAGGGCGAGGAGTGCGGGCACCAGGTAGTACGACGCGCGGATCCGTGCGGCCGGGGCCAGGTCGGGTTCCGCGGGTACGACGTCAGGGGCCATGATCACCACGCTGTCGGGCCGTCCCACAGCTCGGGCTACGTGCCAGCCCGCCCCTTGGATCAGGGTGAGCATCCAGTGGACGTCGGCGCTGGCAGGGACGTTCTCCAGCTGGACGGTCCGGCGCACGGCTGCTGCGGCGGCCAGCAGCGGCAGGGCGGCGTTCTTGGAGCCGTCGACGGTGACCGAACCGGAGAGGGGGCTCCCCGGACGTACGGCGATCACCTCCGCGCTCGTCGCAAGAGCTCGATGGGGTGCCATGCGTTCAACTCCTTTGCAGGGGAGGTTGCGTGATGGATGGCGTGACCGAGATGGGTGCGGACAGATCGAGCTCGGCCCAGCAGGACTTGCCGCCGGCGCTGTGGTCGACGCCGTGCCGATCGGCGAGGGCGTCGATGATCAGTAGCCCGCGGCCGTCCTCGGCGTCCGTACGGGGTGGGCGTGCGTGGGGTAGGACGGAACTCCGGTCGCGGACCTCGAAGCGCAGTCGGCTGCCGCGCAGGCAAGCGGTTACGGAAGCAGCTTCGTTTCCCGTGTGCTGAACGGCGTTCGCCAGCAGTTCGCCGGCCACGGCCTCTGCCACGCACATGCCGTCGGTGCCGATGACCGAGCGCCAGCCTCTGATCTCGTTCATCACCTGGTGCCGGGCACGAGCGGCGCCCTCGGGCGTACTCGTGACGGTCAGCGTGACCTCGTGCACTTCCATGAGCAGCCTCCTGGAGGGGTGCGGTTCCACCAGGCAAGCGGGTCAGGAGGCGGCTGCGCGATGTGCTGCGCAGGCCCTGCATCGTTCATGCACATTGTGCATGGCCGACAAGTTCCTTGCAGCTAGGCTCGGTTGAGGAGGCAGGATCGGTCTCGGCAGAAGGGGCCGTGGCGGAGATGGTCGACACGCAGGGCGAGGCGCACCGGATCGGTGAACTGATCCGCCGGGCTCGGGTCTTACAGGGCCGCTCACAAGCGGACGTCGCCAGCGAGCTGGGATACCACCAGTCGAAGATCAGCCGACTGGAGGGCGGACGAGGAACGGACGACATCCGAGTTCTGCGCGACGTCGCCCGCATCCTGCTCATTCCCCCGGCCCGACTCGGTCTGGCGGAAGCCGCCCCGGAAGCCGATCCCCACGATCCGGAGACAGAGGAAATGCTGCGCCGCCGTACCTTCCTTGCCGCCAGCGTCACCGCGCTCACAGCCTCGGTCGCGCCGACGACTGCGCACCCCGCGCTCGTCCAGGCGCTCCTACCCGGGATGCCGACGGCTCCGACGACGGAAGCGCCGGACTCCAGGGAACTACGAAACCGGGCCACGGCCATCCGGCGCCTCTGGAGCACTTGCGACTACGCGGAGTTGGAGCGGACTCTTCCCGGCCTGATCGCCGATCTTCGCCACTGCATCGCCGACTCCCCGCAGGCCGAGGAGCTTCCCCGCTTCCTGGCCACGGCCTACCAGACCTCGGCCAGCCTCCTGCTCAAGCAGGGAGACCCCGGCACGGCGTGGCTCGCCGTCGGGCGCGCGATGGCCGAGGCCGAACGCTCAGGTGATCCACTCGTCCTCGCGGCCAGCGTCCGCCTCCACGCACACGTCCTGGTCCGCGAACAGCACGGCGGCCAGGCCGTCACGCTGATCAAGCACACAGCTTCACAACTCGCCGGTGCGTACGACCGGCAGCCCCATCACCACCTCTCCGTGCTCGGGTTGCTGCTACTGCGCGGAGTCACGGCTGCCAGCAGAGCCGGGGACCGCGCTGCCACCGCAGAGTTCCTGGCTGAGGCGAAGGAGGTGGCGAAGTACGTTGCCCTGGACCATCCCGACGCCTGGGCCAACTTCAGCCCCACCAACGTGGCCCTCCACGAGGTCAGCGCGGCCGTGTCCTTCGGTGACGCGGGCGTTGCCATCGACATCGCCCGTCCGCTCATGCGCCGCCACATCCCGGTTCCCGAGCGCCGGGCCGCCCTGTGGGTGGAAGCCGCCCGTGCCTACGCGCAGCAGGGCCGCCTCGCCGACGGCTACCAGGCCCTGCGGATCGCGGAGACCTGCGCAGCCCAGGACGTACGGCGACCAGCCGTCCGGGACCTGGTCGCCGACATGGCAGCCCGAGATCGTCGGCGTACGCTGCCAGAGCTCCACCACTTCAGCCGCCGACTGGGAGTACCCGCGTGACCGAGCCGCAGCGCAAGCCCTTCCTGTACGTCGTCGTCTGCGCGGCCGGGATCGCGGGCGACGTCGGCAAGCTGATCGATGCCGCGCACGAGCGGAACTGGGACGTCGGCGTCGTCGCCACCCCGCAGGGGATTCCCTTCCTCGATGTCGCCGCGATCGAGGAGCGGACCGGTTACCCCGTCCGCTCCGCCTGGCGCGCGCTCGGCGACGCACGGTCCTTCCCACCCGCCGATGCGATCGCCGTAGCCCCGGCCACCTTCAACACGGTCAACAAGTGGGCGGCCGGCTTCGCGGACAACCTCGCCCTCGGCATCCTCTGCGAGGCTCCGGGCATGGGCATCCCCACCGCCGTCCTGCCCTACGTGAACACCGCGCTCGCCGCCCACCGCGCGTACCAGCGCAGCCTCGCCGAGCTGCGCGATATGGGCGTTCTGGTCGGGAGCTACGAGCCCCACCGCCCAAAGTCCGGCGGCGGTGCCGACCGCTTCCGCTGGGAGGAAGCCGTTGACCTCCTGGCTCCGTTGCTGGCGGCAGGGGCCGCCCACCACTGATCCTGCGACTGCCCGTGGGTAAGGCCTGCCGGGCTCGCGCATCGGGAACGCCTGCGACCGGTCGCAGGGTGCTGTTCCGGACCCGTCAGCCTTCGTAGGGGAGGTATATGCCGCCGAAGCGGGCGAGTCCATTGTCACGCTCGCCCGGTGGCTCGGTCACTCAAGTCCGACCATCACCCTCGACCACTACACCCACTTCATGCCGGAGGCCGGCGGCAAGGGACGCGCGGCCATCGACGCACTGCTCGGCACGGTGCCCGAGTACGTACCTGAGGGCCTCGTCTCCTCTCACGGCAGCATCTGAGAGCCCGTACCGACAGCGGTCGCCTGCGCCCGGCAGTGTTCCAGCCCCGCCGTTACCTCCGCCTGGTCCGGGCTGTCCTCGGTCGCCAGAAGTTCCCCGGCCGTAACCATGGCCGCCGAGAACTCGGGAAATGAGCCCCCGCCCGTCCCGGAACCGGGTCCGCCGCGAAGAGCAGGAAGATCTTCGTGAGCTTTTCGGTTCGAAACCAGGGGATCATGCCGCCAGGAAAGCCTCCGCGGGCGCAGGCGGCAGTCCACAACAGGTTGCGGATCCGCTCGCCGCGACCGTCCAGCACTTGGTCCACGGCGAACACGTGCCCACAGGCGAGGAGCATGGCGACGATGTCTTCCTCTCCCGCCGCGAACTCGTCGAAGAGGGGCCGTGCCTCGTGGATTCGAGCTTCGGCGTCCGGCCGGGACACTCCCAGGGTCAGACATAGGGCCAACGCGCAGGCGTCCCAGTCACCGGTGCGCGCGGCCAGTTCGGCGAAGACCTCCTCCTTGCCCTGTCCGGCGGCCGGCATCTCGCGGGCCTCCAGAACGAGCGCGTCCCCGCTTTCCCCGTGCTTCATGGCCAGAGGCTGCAGCGATGCTCGAACGCGACAGAGGGGCGCGGTGACTTGAGCGTTCCGTCATTCCCGTGATTCCGGCTGGTCGTGCAGGTGACGACGCTGGGTTCAGCGGCAGAGGTCCATGATGGTGTCGTCGAAGTCGGGGAACTCCCGGGTCGCCAGCTCGATCACGGCTGCCGCCGAGTGGCGTTGGTGCGGTGCGAATCCTTCGGCGATGGCTGCCAGCTCCGGATTGGGCTGCGCCTTCCAGTCCGGCTCGTAGGACGTGGCGGCTTCCCAGGGGCCGAAGCCGTCGGCCAGTAGCCACAGGAAGTCGCCCAGGTCGCGTGCTACGACACCGGTCTCGCCCTCCGAGCCGAGGAAGACGATGGGCTGCTCGGCCAGAGGGCGGCTCGGGCGGATGAGCCAGATCGCCGCGTACCCGCCCGTGCCGTCTTGTCCGAACACGCGGAAGTGGTTGCCGTCCAGTTCGCTGTTCCCGGTCCATGCCTGGAACCAGTCGGTGGTCTCGGCAGCGGACAGGAAGGCCGGGAAGGGTTCGAAGTCGACCCCGGTCTTCCCGTCGGCATAGTCGAATCGAACGGCCATCGCGGTGGCGAGCGCGGCGGGGAACTGGCGGTCATCGGTGGGCTTCACGGAGACAGGCTAGACAGGGGGTCGGACATCGACGCCCCACGGGCAAGGTCGTTGGACGACTGCCGGCTTGTAATCGTCGGGGGAGACGGGACAGGCCTGGTCGCGACAACGGGTGGCACAGCATCTGCTGTGCCACCCGTTGTCGTTACCCTCCGCAATCGCGTGCCGTCGAAGGTGGTCGGCGGTGCGGGAGGGGCGGCCCCAAGGCGCGGGGGAGCGCCCGGCATGGGCGGGCTGCGGATTCTCCCCAGATTCTCCCCAGGGGGTCCTGCGGGCCACTTCTCAGCGTTCGCATGAGCTAAGTTGATCAATGGTGCTGCTGTGCGGTCTACAGCCAGTCGCGCTTCTTGAAGATGACGTACAGGCTGACGCAGACGACTGCCATCAGCAGGATTGCGAAGGGATAGCCGCCCGCCCACTTCAACTCGGGCATGTCTTCGAAGTTCATGCCGTAGATGGTTCCCACGAGTGTGGGTGCAAACAAGATGGCGGCCCACGAGGAGATCTTCTTGATCTCCTCGTTCTGTTCGAAGCCGGCCTCGGCCAAGGCGCGCATTTCGGCGTTCTGTTGTTGGGAGACCAGGGTGGCGTTGACCGTCAGGATTTCGGTCAGGGCCTGGCGGAAGCCGTCCACGCGTTCGCTGGTGTGGGTGACGTGGTCGGCTACGTCGCGGAGGTAGCGCTGGAGTTCCTCGTCCGTGCCGTACTTCGCGAAGCCTGCCATCAGGCTGTGGAGCATGCCGACCAGGGGGCGGGTGGCGCGCTGGAACTCGACCATTTCGCGGGAGAGTTCGTAGATGCGGCGGGATACTTCCGGGTCGCCACTGAAGACCTCGGTCTCGATCTCGTCCATGTCGATCTGGACGCCCTCGACGACGGGGGCGTAGCCGTCGACCACCGCGTCGAGGATGGCGTACAGGGCGGCTTCCGGGCCGAGGGAGAGGAGTTCGGGGGACTCCTCCATGCGGCGGCGGACCGCCGAGAGGTCCGGGGCCGCGCCGTGGCGGACCGTGATCAGGAAGTCGGGGCCGACGAAGATGTGGAGCTCGCCGAAATCGACCTCCTCCAGCGCGTCCAGGTAGCGGGCGGCCCGCAGGACGACGAAGAGGGTGTCTCCGTAGCGCTCCAGCTTCGGGCGCTGGTGGGCTTCCAGGGCGTCTTCGATGGAGAGCGGGTGGAGGTTGAACTCGTCTGCCAGGGAGTGGAGTTCGGGCTCCGTGGGGCGGTGTAGGCCGATCCAGGCCATGCCGTCGGGCTGTTCGCGCAGCCGGCGGAAGGTGTCGGCGAGGGTGGTGGGGGAGGCGACCCGGACTCCGTCGCGGTAGACCGCGGAGTCGATCACGCTGCGGTGGTCCGCGGGGGTGGGGGCCGGCGGTGGCGGCTTCGGGGCCCGTGGGGGTGTGGCGGGAGGGGTGGGGGGAGGGGCGGCCGGGCGCCGCCATCCCGCACGCTTCGCGGGCGTGGGTGAGGGCGTGGAGGCGGACGGGGGCGAGGGGCGGCGGTCTGGTCGCTCCGACATCGCAGGTCAGCTCCCGGTCGAACGGGTGTTTACGGGCAAGGGGCAGGATATCCGGGTGAATGGACCCGAGGGTTCATGCGGGTCCGTGCGGGCGGGTGCGACCGGTTCGGAGTTGCGGACAGAGGGTGTCCGCATGGGCCGCTACGTTGCTGTCATGGCCTCCAAGACGAAGCGTCCCGTACTCGGCACCCGTGCGCTGAACCGTGCCACGCTCGCCCGTCAGCTGCTCCTGACCCGGGCCGAGATGTCCGCACAGGACGCCACGAGGCACCTGCTGGGGCTGCAGGCGCAGAATGTGAAGCCGCCCTACTTCCAGCTCCACGCCCGCCTCGCCGGATTCGGGCCGGCCGAGCTCGCCGGGTTGATGGAGTCCCGGCAGGTGGTCCGGATGGTCACCATGAGGTCCACCATTCACACGCACACCGTGGACGACGCGCTCACCCTGCGTCCCCTCGTCCAGCCCGCCCGCGACCGGGAGATCAACTACTTCCGCAAGGGCCTGGTCGGAGTGGACCTGGACCGGCTGGCCGAGCGCGCGCGGGTGTTCGTGGAGGCCGAGCCGCGGACCATGGCGGAGATACGGGAGGAACTGCTCAAGGAGTGGCCCGGAGCCGACCCGCAGTCGCTGTCCGTCGCCGCGCGCTGCCGGCTGCCGCTCGTCCAGGTCACCCCGCGCGGGGTCTGGGGGAAGAGCGGCCAGGTACGTCTCACCACCTTGAGCCAGTGGGTGGGAGGGGACGGGGGAGCAGGAGGAGAGGGTGGGGGGTCCGGTGGAGAGGGCTCGGGGGCCGGTGGAGAGGGCTCGGGGATCGATGATGCCGTTCTGCGGTATCTCGGGGCTTTCGGGCCCGCCTCCGTCAAGGACATGCAGACGTGGGCCGGGCTCACCCGGCTGCGCGAGGCCTTCGAGCGGCTCAGGCCGGTCCTGGAGGTGTTCCAGGACGAGAACGGCGTCGAACTCTTCGATCTGCCCGACGGGCCCCGCCCCGATGCCGGGCAGCCCGCGCCGCCCCGGTTCCTTCCCGAGTTCGACAACCTGCTCCTCTCCCACGCCGACCGCTCCCGGGTGATCGCGCCCGAGCTGAAGGGGAGCACCTGGACCGGGAACCAGGCCCACTGCACCCTGCTCCTCGACGGCTTCCTCGCCGGGCTCTGGAAGCTGGACGGCGGAACGGGCGGCGGAACGGGCGGCGGGACGGGCGGCGGGACGGGCAGTGGGAAGGGCGGCGGGACGCTCACCGTCGAGTTGTTCTCCGCGGTGTCCAAGGCGGACAAGGCGGAGATCGTGGCCGAGGGCGAGAGGCTTCTCGCGGAGATGGGTGCGGGGGCGGCGGGTGAGGGCCCTGCGGGTGAGGGCCCTGCGGGTGAGGGCCGTGCGGGCGGCTCCGGCTCCGACTCAGTCTCAGTCACCGGCTCCGGCTCCGGCTCCGTCCGCTTCGGGTCCATCCGCGCATGAGCCGGGCGAGCCGCAGGAGCCGGGACGACCGCCGCGCTCTGGTGGCCCGTACGCCGGACACGGCACGATGCCTGGCACGACCGCGATCACCCGCGATCGTTCTCGTTCGTGGCGGGCCGCCCCCCACCTACGGGCGGCGGCGGCGCGTCAGGCGGGCAGCTGTTCGGGATCAGGGACCTAGCTAGGAGAGAGCACATGCGGATTCCCATGACCGTCACGGACTTCCTCGACCGGGCCGAGCTGGGGTTCTCGTCCAGTCCGGGCGTGGTGGACGAGCCGGATCAGCCCGCTCCACCGGTCCCCGATTCGACCTACGGAAGGCTCGGCGAGCGCGTACGGGCCTGGCAGGCGGGATTCGACGCGCTGGGGGTCGGTGAGGGCGAGCGCGTGGCGGTGGTCAGCCACAACTCCGCCAGGCTCCTGGAGCTGCTGTTCGCGGTGCCGATGAGCGGGCGCGTCTGCGTACCGGTCAACTTCCGGCTGAAGCCGGAGGAGGTCGATTACGTGGTCCGGCAGAGCGGGGCCTCGGTGCTGCTCGTCGACCCCGAACTCGACGAGGCGCTGTCGGGCGTCAGGGCCCGCCACCGCTTCGTCCTCGGGGCGGAGACGGACGCGGCGCTGATGCGCTTCGGAGTGGAGCCGCGGCCCTGGTCGCGCCCGGACGAGGACGCGACGGCGACGATCAACTACACCTCGGGGACCACCGCCCGCCCCAAGGGGGTGCAGCTGACCCACCGCAACATCTGGGTGAACGGGCTCACCTTCGGCCTGCACACCAGGGTCTGGGAGCGTGACGTCTACATGCACACCCTCCCGATGTTCCACTGCAACGGCTGGGGCATGCCCTTCGTGATGGCCGGGCTCGGTGTCAAACAGGTCGTGCTGCGCAAGGTCGACGGCGCCGAGATCCTGCGCCGGGTCGAGGAGCACGGGGTCACGCTGATGTGCGGTGCGCCCGCCGTGTGGAACACCGTGCTGGACGCGGCGGCGAGCTGGGAGGGCGAGATCCCGGGCCGTGACCGGGTACGGGTCGTCTGCGCGGGCGCCCCGCCGCCGAGCCGGACGATCCAGCGCATGGGGGAGGAGCTGGGCTGGGAGTTCACGCAGATCTACGGGCTGACCGAGACCTCGCCGCTGCTCACCTTCAACCGGATCCGACCGGCCGACGCGGAGCTGCCGGCCGGGGAACGGGCGCGCAAGCTCGCGCGCGCGGGGCTGCCGGCGCTCGGGGTCACCCTGCGGGTCTCCGAGGACGGCGAGGTCCTGGCCAGGTCGAACGTCGTACTGGAGGGGTACTGGGACAAGACGGAGGAGACCGCGGCCGCGCTGCGGGACGGGTGGTTCCATACGGGTGACGGCGGCACCGTCGACGAGGCCGACGGCCATCTGACGATCTCCGACCGGAAGAAGGACGTGATCATCACCGGCGGCGAGAACGTGTCGTCGATCGAGGTGGAAGACGCGATCTTCAGCCATCCGGCGGTCGCGGAGGTCGCCGTCATCGGTGTGCCGCACGAGAAGTGGGGCGAGACGATCAAGGCCCTCGTGGTCCTCGTGGAGGGAGCCACGGGAGCCGCGGGAGCCACGGGATTCGGGGGCGCCGGGGGCGCCGAGGGAGACGCGGTCCGGGAGGCGGAGATCATCGCCCACTGCAAGCAGCGACTGGCCGGGTACAAGGCCCCGACGTCGGTCGAGTTCCGCGCCGCCATCCCGCGTACGGCCACCGGCAAGATCCAGAAGTTCAAACTCCGCGAGCCGTACTGGTCGGGCCAGGAGCGGCAGGTGAACTGACCCCGGCCCCCGCGGACGCCCGAGGGCCGGTACGGGGCTGCGCGCGCGGCCCCGTACCAGCTCCCGGCCTCGGCTCTCGGCCCTCGGTACTCAGGCGGTGCTAGGCCGGCAGCTGCGCCTCGATCGCGGCGACGACCTCGGCGGCCTCGGGCTCGGTGCGCGGACGGAAACGGCCCACGACCTCGCCGGCGGGGGAGATCAGGAACTTCTCGAAGTTCCAGGTGATGTCACCGGCCTCGCCCTCGGCGTCCTTGAACTTCACCAGCTCCTCGTAGAGCGGGTGGCGGTTCTCGCCGTTGACGTCGGACTTCTCCAGCATCGGGAAGGTGACCCCGAAGCCGGCCGCGCAGAACGTCTGGATGTCGTCGGCGTTGCCGGGCTCCTGGCCGCCGAACTGGTTGCAGGGCACGCCGATGACGGTGAAGCCCTTCTCCTCGTACTTGAACTGCAGGCGGGCCAGACCCGAGTACTGAGGGGTGAGACCGCACTGCGAGGCCGTGTTCACGAGCAGGATCGCCTTGCCCTTGTGCGCGGCGAGGCTGGTGGGCTCGTCGGACAGGGTGGTCAGCGGGATGTCGTACAGGCTCATCAAGCTCTCCTCGGCAGGCAAACGCATGTAATACCCCCCCGAGCCTAGGCCCCCATGCCGAGGAGGTCCCGCGCCGGGTCGTTGACCGGCTGGGGCATGCCCGTGAAGTCCATGACGAAGAGGGGTATCCCGAGGTCGTCCGCGCGGGCGCGCGCGTCCTCCGTATATCCGGCGAGCGAGAAGTACACGCTGGTGGCGCAGGCCGTGAGCCCGTTCAGCCAGACGCACTCCACCGCCCGCAGCCCGGCCGGGGCCGTGGTCGGGTCCACCTGGGCGACCAGGCCGGGGGCCCGCAGGTCCACCGCCGTAGAGGGGAGCGGCCGGCCGTCGGGCTGGCGCACGTCCTGGAAGCCGAGCCAGCGCAGGTACAGGGCCGCGGTGACCACCGCGTCCCGGGCGGTCCGGATGGTCACGGGCCGGAAGGCGGGACGGGGCACGGCGGGGTCCGGGGCGGGGGGCGGGCCGGCCGGGGGCGGGCCGGCCGGGGTGGGCGGCGGACCCTGAGCCGGACCTTGAGTCGACCCCTGAGCCGGACCTTGAGCCGGACCCTGAGCCGGACCCTGAGCCCGATCGGGCCTCGGGCCCGTTGCAGGAGCCCCGGCCCCGGCCCCAGACGCAGCCGCCCCAGCCCCAGCCGCCGCCCCCGTACCCGCCCCCGGTCGCCCGGGCGTCTCCGTCGCGCGAGGGGATGTCCGTACATCCCCGCCGGAGGGAACCCCGCCCACCGGCTCCAGCGGATGCACCGGAACCAGCACCACCGTCCCGCAGGAGGTGCACCCCACCTCCGGATGCGGCCACTCGCTCTCCCGGCCGCAGGCCTCGCACCGCACCGCGACCCAGCTGTCCGTCCAGGTGCGGTGGGTCAGCTCCCGGGGCGGTGACGCCAGGTCCAGGGGAGGGATGACCGGATTCCCGCAGGCGCAGGGGAACACCGGGGCGGCATAGCCGTTCTCGCGCAGGCACGCCGGGCAGCGCACCGGTACCGCATCCGCCATCAGAACCGGACCCCCCTCGTCGCTGTGCGTAGGCCCATGGTCCACCACCTGCCACCGCGGGGGTGGGCGGACCCCCGATTTTCGGCCGAGGCCTGGTTTTTCGTACAACTCACTGCCCAAGACGTGGCTTTTGGTGGGTTCCGGGGTGCCGTACCGCCTTGACGTTGCGGGGAGTCCCCGCTTAGCTTGTTCCGTATAGCAGAACAAAACTTCCGGATTACGGAAAAGCCTGACCCGCCAGACCCGCAGGAGAACTCGATGCCTCGTATGACAGCCGCCGCCGCTGCAGTGGAGATCCTCAAGCTCGAGGGTGTCGAACAAGCGTTCGGTGTCCCCGGTGCTGCGATCAACCCGTTCTACCGCGAGCTCAAGAACGTGGGCGGAATCGCGCACACCCTGGCCCGCCACGTTGAGGGCGCCTCGCACATGGCCGAGGGGTACACCCGCGCCAAGGCCGGCAACATCGGCGTCTGCATCGGTACCTCGGGCCCGGCCGGCACCGACATGATCACCGGCCTGTACTCCGCGATCGCGGACTCCATCCCGATCCTGTGCATCACCGGTCAGGCTCCGGTCTCGAAGCTCCACAAGGAGGACTTCCAGGCCGTCGACATCGCCTCGATCGCCAAGCCGGTCACCAAGAAGGCGACGACCGTCCTGGAGGCCGCCCAGGTTCCGGGCGTGTTCCAGGAGGCCTTCCACCTGATGCGCTCCGGCCGGCCGGGCCCGGTCCTGATCGACCTCCCGATCGACGTCCAGCTGACCGAGATCGAGTTCGACCCCGAGACCTACTCCCCGCTGCCGGTCTACAAGCCGAGCGCCACCCGCGCCCAGGCCCGCAAGGCCCTGCAGTTCCTGCTCGACTCCGAGCGCCCGCTGATCGTCGCCGGTGGCGGCATCATCAACGCCGACGCCTCCGACCTGCTGGTCGAGTTCGCCGAGCTGACGAACGTCCCGGTCATCTCCACCCTCATGGGCTGGGGCGTCATCCCGGACGACCACGAGCTGGCGGCCGGCATGGTCGGTGTCCAGACCTCGCACCGCTACGGCAACGCGACGTTCCTCGAGTCGGACTTCGTCTTCGGCATCGGCAACCGCTGGGCCAACCGTCACACCGGTTACAACCTTGACGCCTACACCAAGGGCCGCAAGTTCGTCCACGTCGACATCGAGCCGACCCAGATCGGCAAGATCTTCGCCCCGGACTTCGGCATCGCCTCGGACGCCAAGGCGGCCCTGGAGCTCTTCGTCGAGATCGCCAAGGAGCTCAAGGCCGAGGGCAAGCTGCCCGACTTCAGCGCCTGGGCCGCTTCCGCCCAGGAGCGCAAGGCGACGCTGCTGCGCCGCACGCACTTCGACAACATCCCCATGAAGCCGCAGCGCGTCTACGAGGAGATGAACAAGGCGTTCGGCCCCGAGACCCGCTACGTCACCACCATCGGTCTGTCCCAGATCGCCGGTGCGCAGATGCTGCACGTCTACAAGCCGCGCAACTGGATCAACTGTGGCCAGGCCGGCCCCCTCGGCTGGACCATCCCGGCCGCGATCGGTGCCGCCACCGCGGACCCGGAGACCCCGATCGTCGCCCTGTCCGGAGACTACGACTTCCAGTTCATGATCGAGGAGCTGGCGGTCGCCGCCCAGCACAAGGTCCCCTACGTTCACGTCCTCGTGAACAACGCCTACCTCGGTCTGATCCGCCAGGCGCAGGGCGGTCTGGGCATCAACTTCGAGGTCAACCTCGAATTCGAGAACATCAACACCCCCGAGCTGGGTGTCTACGGTGTCGACCACGTCAAGGTCGCCGAGGGCCTGGGCGTCAAGGCGATCCGCGTCACCGACCCGGACAAGCTGGGCGAGGCCTTCGAGACGGCCAAGAAGTGGGCCCAGGAGCACCAGGTCCCGGTCGTCGTCGAGGCCATCCTCGAGCGCATCACCAACATCTCGATGAGCAAGACGGTCGACATGAGCGATGTCACCGAGTTCGAAGAGGTCGCGACCGAGCTGGGTCACGCCCCGACCGCGCTCCGCAACACCCTGCCCGCCTAGTCCCGTCAGGCTGGTCTAGCACCACCGAACGGCCCCCGTCCCTCCTCCAGGAGGAACGGGGGCCGTTCCGCATTCCCTACGGACCCCAGGCCCCGGCCCCGTTCCACCAGACGGCACGCGGCGTCAGGCCGGCGGCCTGGTCCAGCCCGTACGTGCGTTTCATCGGGCGGTGAAGTGCGCGCTCGCACCGCGGGGCGGAGGGCGCGGCGGCTCTTCGAGCGGTACGGCGTGGTGGGCTTCGGTCTGGCGGGGCCCGCCCTCTTCGGAACCTGGGGCTCGTCCCTGCTCGGCGCCGCGCTGGGCATCCCCCGGTGGCGGCTGATCCGCTGGCTGATGGCCGGGGTCACCCTGTGGTGCACGGTGCTGCTGGTCGCGTCGGACGCGGTTCCCTTCACGCCAGACGACCTCCCCGGGTACGCGGGGAGGCTCTTCGACTACTGCCGGCAGCACCCCGAGGTCATCCGGCTCGCCACCTGGCATCGACTGGAGCGCGGCGACAGCCACGACCGGGACCCGGCGGTCGCGGCACCGACACGCGACGCGAAGCTGGAGGCGCTCGACTCGGTGCAGAAGAAGGACGGCACCGGCGCCGATTTCTCCCCCACCGCACTGCTCACCCTCGTCCTGAGCATCGCCCTCGCATGGAACCCGGGCAACCCCACCGGGATGCCCGCCGCCACGACCGAGGCCGAGAGCGCCGACGACCGCCGCCGCTCGATCGTCCGCGCCGTGCGCCGCCTCCTGTGACTCAAGCCCCGT
This sequence comes from Streptomyces sp. NPDC099050, assembly GCF_044759865.1. Taxonomy (NCBI): domain Bacteria; kingdom Bacillati; phylum Actinomycetota; class Actinomycetes; order Kitasatosporales; family Streptomycetaceae; genus Streptomyces; species Streptomyces sp. NPDC099050. The sequence continues at coordinate 30,318 of NZ_JBIWAE010000028.1, forward strand.
CTGCGCCACCCCGGACCTAAGGGCTCGCCCAGCCCTGGGGAGGAACGCAGGAAGTGTGGTCGTGGCGCGGTAGGACGACGCGAGGATCAACGGGTTCCCGCGGCGTCTCTGAGTATGGGTACTCATGCATGTGCGTACGAGGCGCGCAAGGGTGGCAGGAGCCATGGGCCGGGCGCCTCGTCCCGGGTGTCGCATCCGTAGCGAATCCAGCCCGGCAGCCACGTGCGTGGACGCACGTCATGACCACCTCAGAAGGGGAACGCCTTGCGCACCACAGGACCACGCCCGTCCCGCCGCACTGCACTCGCTCTCGGAGCCGGCGCGGCACTCTCTGCCGCCCTGCCCCTCGGCGGAACGGCACACGCCTTAGCCGCCGGGGGCGGCATCACCTCAAGGCTGAGGGAGCTTGAGCAGCAGCACTCCGCCCGCCTCGGCGTTTTCGCCCGCAACATGCGCACAGGCAGGACGGTGGCGTACCGGGCCGACGAACGCTTCCCGATGTGCTCCCTGTTCAAGACGATCGCCGCCGCGGCCGTGTTGCGCGACCTCGACCACGACGGCGAGTTCCTGGCCAAGCGCATCCGGTACACCGCAGAGTACGTAAGGAAGTCGGGCTACTCCCCGGAGGCCGGCAAAGCCGAGAACCTCGAAACCGGCATGACCGTCGCCCAACTGTGCGACGCAGCCATCTGCCACAGCGACAACACCGCGGGAAACCTGCTGCTCCGCGAACTCGGGGGACCGACCGCCATCACCCGCTTCTGTCGCTCGATCGGGGACGGCAGGACCCGGCTCGATCGCTGGGAGCCCGAACTCAACTCGGCGGAACCTTGGCGCGTCACCGACACCACCACCCCCCGCGCCATCGGCCGGACCTACGCGCGCCTCGCGCTCGGTGACGCACTCGTACCCCAGGACCGGGAACGGCTCGTCGGCTGGCTGCTCGCCAACACGACCAGCGGCGACAGGTTCCGCGCCGGCCTCCCCGCCGACTGGATCCTCGCCGACAAGACCGGCGGCGGAAAGTACGGAGGCAACAACAACGCGGGCATCACCTGGCCCCCGGACAACGCACCCATCGTGATGGCCGTCCTGACGGCCAAACACGAGGAAGACGCCCCGGCCGACCACCCACTGGTGGCCAAGACCGCCGCCTTGCTGGCGGCGGAACTCGCCTAGAAGACTGCTGCGGGAGCCGCCCCCGGGCATGACAAAGAGCCGAGTCACGGGACCGTCCGTGACTCGGCTCTTTGAGCGGGTGTTGCTTGTTACCGCCCGACGGTACGAGGCTGGCGCGACAGGACGTTCGCACCGCCGGGCGGAGTTGTGGTGGCGTCGGGCGGAACCCGACGGCCGGAGGCCGGCGCAGCCGGCCCGATGCCCGCGGAGCGGTGTGAGGACTGCGTCCAGGAGAGGACGTTCGCACCGCCGGGCGGAGAGGGTGAGGGAGGTTGTCCCCTATATATGGGGACAGGTTTTGGCTGGGACCGTGGCGAGCGGCGACGAGAACTCCGGCTTCGTCTCCCTCAGGTCAAGAGACGGGCCTCGGAACCCATTACCACCGCACTGGCTCGCACGCTCGCCACGGTCCTCGTCCTGCCCTCACCGCGTACCACCCCTCATCCGGGTCCGCGGTGTGGGCTCAGCACCCGGATCCTGACCTCCCGTCAGAATCCCGGCGCAGCTTTTCGGCTCAGGCGTCGCGCAGGGCGCGGACGGCCTCCTCGACGCGCTTGCCGTAGTCGGCGTCCGCGGCGTGGAAGTGAGCCAGGTTCTTCTCGATGACGTCCTCGAGGGTGACCTGAGACAGGCCGCCGGCGATGGTCGCCACCAGACGCTGCTTCTCGGCCTCCGACATCAGGCGGTAGAGCTCACCGGCCTGGAAGAAGTCGTCGTCCTTGGTGTGGGCGGGAGCCTCGTGGGTGCCCGTGTAGCCGTGGACGGCCTTCGGGGCGCCCAGCGCCAGACCGGTCTCGGCCGGACCCTGGTGCGAGTTGGGCTCGTAGTTCTTGTCGTGGCGCGAGCCGTTGCGCAGCGCCATGACGCCGTCGCGGCCGTAGTTGTCGGCCTTCGTCGCCTTTGGGGCGTTGACCGGGATCAGGGTGTGGTTCACACCGAGGCGGTAGCGCTGGGCGTCGGCGTACGCGAAGAGGCGGCCCTGGAGCATCTTGTCCGGCGAGGCGGTGATGCCCGGGACGAAGTTGTTCGGGGAGAACGCGGCCTGCTCGACCTCGGCGAAGACGTTGTCCGGGTTGCGGTCGAGGACCAGACGGCCCACGCGCTGCAGCGGGTAGTCGCTGTGCGGCCACACCTTGGTGAGGTCGAACGGGTTGAAGCGGTAGTCCGCGGCCTCGGAGGCCGGCATGACCTGGACGTACAGGGTCCAGCTCGGGTTCACACCGCGCTCGATCGCCTGCAGCAGGTCGGTCTGGTGCGAGTTGGCGTCCGAGCCGACGAGCTCGGCGGCCTGCTCGCCCGACAGGCAGCGGATGCCCTGGTTCGTCTTGAAGTGGTACTTGACGAAGAAGGCCTCGCCCTGGGCGTTGGTCCACTGGTACGTGTGGGAGCCGTAGCCGTTCATGTGACGGTACGACGCCGGGATGCCGCGGTCACCCATCAGCCAGGTGATCTGGTGCGTCGCCTCGGGGGCGTGCGCCCAGAAGTCCCAGACGTTGTCCGCTTCCTGCTTGCCCGTGAAGGGGTCGCGCTTCTGGGAGTGGATGAAGTCGGGGAACTTGATCGGGTCCTTGATGAAGAACACCGGGGTGTTGTTGCCGACGAGGTCGTAGTTGCCCTCTTCGGTGTAGAACTTCAGCGCGAAGCCGCGCGGGTCGCGGACCGCGTCCGCGCCACCCAGCGAGTCGGCGACGGTGGAGAACCGCAGGAAGGTCTCGGTCTTCTTGCCGACCGTGTTCAGGAACGCCGCGCTGGTGTACGCGGTGACGTCGTCGGTCACCTCGAAGTGGCCGTACGCCGCGGAACCGCGGGCGTGCACCACGCGCTCCGGGATGCGCTCGCGGTTGAAGCGGGCGAGCTTCTCCAGGAGCTGCTGGTCCTGGATCAGCAGGGGGCCACCGACGCCGGCGGTAGCGGAGTTCTGGTTGTCGGCGACCGGGGCGCCAGACTCGGTCGTCAGCGTGCGCTTCGACATGGTGACCTTCCGTACGGGGAACTGCTGACGGAATCCGTCTTCCGTCATGCGGAACAGCCTAATTTCGGCATGAACTCGACGTCAACAGTTTGTTGAAAGAAAGAGTGGAGGAGAGGTAATCCGGACGGTGCCGGCACTTGGGCGCGACAGGACAGGTGTCAGCACCGGCACCATCCGGAAACTCAGGGCCCCGCGAGCGGGGCGGGTGGCGGCCCGGTGAGGGGGCCGCCTATCCGAGCGGAGCTCAGATCTGGGCGCCGGAGAGGCGCTCGACCGCGCGGAGCAGCGCGGAGTGGTCCAGGCCACCGTCACCCTGGGCGCGCAGCGAGGCGACCAGCTGGGCGACGACCGCGCCGACCGGGAGGGCCGCACCGACGTTGCGGGCGGCGTCGGTGACGATGCCCATGTCCTTGTGGTGCAGGTCGATCCGGAAACCGGGCTTGAAGTCGCGGTTCAGGAAGTTGGCCTTCTTGCGGGTCAGGACCGTGGAGCCGGCCAGACCGCCGTTGAGCACGTCCAGGGCGGCTTCGAGGTTCACGCCCGACTTCTCGAGGAAGACGACGGCCTCGGCGCACGCCTGGATGTTCACCGCGACGATGAGCTGGTTGGCAGCCTTCACCGTCTGGCCGGAGCCGTGCGGGCCGCACAGGACGATGACCTTGCCGAGGGCCTCGAGGATCGGGAGGGCCTCGTCGAAGTCGGCCTGCTCGCCACCCACCATGATCGACAGGACGGCCTCGATGGCACCGGCCTCGCCACCGGACACCGGGGCGTCGATGACGCGGATGCCCTTGGCGGTGGCGTTCTTCGCCAGGTCGATCGAGGTCTGCGGGGTGATCGACGACATGTCGATGATCAGCGCGCCGGACTTGGCGTTCTCGAGGATGCCGTTCTCACCGTAGGAGATGGCCTCGACCTGCGGGGAGGCGGGCACCATCGTGATGATGACGTCGGCGTCCTTGACGGCCTCGGCGATCGAACCGGCGGCGCCGCCACCGGCCGCGGCCAGGCGGTCCAGCTTGTCCTGCTCCAGCGTGAAGCCGGTGACCGAGTAGCCGGCCTTCAGGAGGTTCTCGGCCATGGGGGAGCCCATGATTCCGAGACCGATCCAGGCAATCGACGGGAGCGCAGTGGGGTTGCTCATGATGAGGGTCCTTCTCTTAATGCTTCGTACGAAAAGTTCGTCAGGTGCCTGGCTGTTCGCCCGGACTTTTCCGCTTACTTCGCGGCGCGGGCCTCGGCCGGCAGCCATGCGAAGGAGGCGGCGGCGTCGGCGGCCTTGTACTCGAGACCGACAAAGCCCTGGTAGCCGGCCTTCTGGAGCTGGTCGAGCAGCTCTTCGAGGGGCAGCTCGCCGGTGCCGGGGGCACCTCGTCCCGGCTTGTCCGCGATCTGGACGTGTCCGGTCTTGGCGGCGTACTTTTCGATGACCTCGGAGAGGTCCTCATCGTTCATCGCCAGGTGGTACAGGTCGAGCAGGAACTTGGCGTTCCCGAGGCCGGTGGCCTCGTTCACCTTGTCCACTACCTCGATGCCGGCCGGGGCGCTCACCAGGGGGTAGAGCGGCGACTCGGGCTTGTTGAGGGTCTCGATCAGGAGGATCGCGCCGACGCGGTCCGCGGCCTGAGCCGCCACGACCAGGTTCTTCAGCGCGAGCTCGTCCTGAACGGCCGGGTCCACGCCTTCGACGCGGTTGCCGTAGAGGGCGTTCAGCGCCTTGCAGCCGACCGAGGCTGCGAAGTCCGCAGCCACGTTGATGTTGGCGTTGAAGCGCTCCGACTCCTCACCGGGAACCGAGACCGCACCGCGGTCCGGACCCGGCAGCTGGCCGGCGTAGAAGTTCAGGCCCACCAGCTGGGTGCCGGCGTCCTCAAGAGCGGTCTTGAGGGCGTCGAGCTCCTCCTGAGCGGGGGTGGGGGTCTCGATCCAGGGCCACCACAGCTCGACCGCCGTGAAGCCCGCTGCGGCAGCGGCCGCGGGACGCTCCAGGAGCGGGAGTTCCGTGAAGAGGATCGAAAGATTTACATCGAAGCGCTGGTCCGTGTATCCCATGAGGGGTGTGCGCTCCTTCCGTATTGCGGAAGTTAGTTTCTGCCTGATGGAAGACTGCAAGCAGGGTGGCCTGGTTGTCAAGTACCGCCTCCCGAAAAGTCCGGCCCGCCCGTCGCCCGACCGCCACCCCTCAAGGGGGCGCCATCGCGCCACTCCTTCCAGTCCAGGTAGCTTGAGCGGCGTGCGATTGAGAGTGGAGTTCACGACCGAGCCCTTCGATCTAGAAGAGGCCCCTGCCCATGCCGTAGCCGCTCGCGAGGTCATTCAGACGGCCCACCTGGACGCGGTGGACGTCGGCCCGTTCGGCAACACGGCCGAGGGGGAGTCCGAGGCGGTGCTGACCGCGGTCGCCGCGCTGCTGCGAAACTCCCTGGAAGCCGGAGCCACGCGCGTCTCGCTCCAGGTCAATGTGATCGGGACCGGGGAGGACACGCCATGACCGAGCCCGGGGACCACCCGTTCGTCGCGGCGATCAAGCCGCTGGTGGACGCGATGGGCGGCGAGCTGATGGATCCGTCCCTGGCTCAGCCCGACGACGTCGTGCTCGCATGGGAGGGTCAGGACCTGCTGGCCGTACGGCTTCCGCAGCTCTCCGACTCGCTGGACCACATCCTGGCGGCGCTGGAGCGCCGGCACGGCGTACCGTTGGCCCAGCTCGACCGGAAGTCCAAGCAGGACGTCGTGCGGATACTGGAGGCGCGCGGCGCCTTCTCGGTCCGGCACGGTGTGGAAACGGTCGCGGGAGCCCTGGGCGTGAGTCGCTTCACGGTCTACAACTACTTGAACAGGGACTCGAACACTGCCAAAGGGTCCGGAGCCACTGCCAAAGGGTCCGGAGCGACCAACCAAGAGTGAATCCTGGTTGACTCACCGTGACGAGCCGCCGCCCAATTCACCCGGGCGGCGGCTTTTGTGTACGGGAAGTTTCAACAAAGTGTTGACGCCGTGTTGTCGAGGGCGTTAGCTATGCGCAGCCCGTCAAAGCAACAACAGGCCACGGAGGCCTACCGTGACTTCGAGTCCGACCCCGGGTCTCACCCGGTTCAACGCCTTGGACGACAGCGAGGCCACGGCCGAGCTGCACGAGGTGTGTGCCAGCTCGGCATGGGGCAGCAAGCTGCTCGCCCAGCGTCCCTTCACCACCGTCGACACCCTGTTCTCCGCGAACGAGGCCGCCATGGCCGAGCTCACCGCGGCGGACCTGGGCGAGGCGATGGGCGGCCACGCGCCGATCGGCCGGCCGAAGCCGGGAGACCCGACCTCCGCCCGCGAGCAGCGCGGCATGGCCGGTGCCTCGGAGGAGCTCAAGACCGAGCTCCTCGAACTGAACCTGGCGTACCAGGAGAAGTTCGGCCACGTCTTCCTCATCTGCGCCACCGGTGCGACCGGTGAGTTCATGCGGGACGCGGTCAAGGTCCGGATCGAGAACTCGCCGGAACAGGAGCGGGAAATCGCTCGTGGCGAGCTCGTCAAGATCAACCGGATCCGCCTGACCCGTCTCGTGGAAACCGCAGAAGGAGCGTAAGACCGAGCATGAGCACTGAAACCACCGCGTCGGTGTCCACGCACATCCTGGACACCAGCATCGGAAAGCCCGCCGAAGGCGTCGCGATCTCCCTGTCGGCCCGTACGGGGCTCGACGGCGAGTGGGCGGCCCTGGGCGGATCCGCCACCGATGCCGACGGGCGCTGCAAGGACCTGCCGGCCCTGCCGGAGGGCACCACCCACGTGCGCCTCGACTTCGAGACCGAGACGTACTTCTCAAAGAAGCAAGCCGCCGAGGCACAGCAGGACGCCCCCCGCGTAAGGGACAGCGGTGCGTTCTTCCCCGAGGTCACCATCACCTTCGCGGTGAACCCGGGCGAGCACTATCACGTACCGCTGCTGCTCAACCCGTTCGGCTACTCCGTTTACCGAGGGAGCTAGCATGGCCACCATTCTGGGCCAGAACCAGTACGGCAAAGCAGAGAACCGCGTAGTCAAGATCACGCGGGACGGCGACACCCACCACATCAAGGACCTGAACGTCTCGGTCGCCCTCTCCGGCGACATGGACGACGTCCACTACTCCGGCTCGAACGCCAACGTCCTGCCGACGGACACCACCAAGAACACGGTGTACGCGTTCGCCAAGGAGTACGGCATCGAGTCCGCCGAGCAGTTCGGCATCCACCTGGCGCGTTGGTTCGTCAACAGCCAGGAGCCGATCCAGAAGGCCCGCATCCGGATCGAGGAGTACTCCTGGTCCCGGATCGCGACCTCGGACGCGAACTCCAAGTTCATCGGCTCGGACGAGGTGAACCACTCCTTCGTCCGCGAGGGCATGGAGACCCGCGTCACCCAGATCACGTACGACGGCAAGAACTGGGAGGTCATCTCCGGCCTCAAGGACCTGACCGTCATGAACTCCACGAACTCCGAGTTCTGGGGTTACGTGAAGGACAAGTACACGACCCTGAAGGAGGCCTACGACCGCATCCTGGCGACCCAGGTTTCGGCTCGCTGGCGCTTCGCCTGGTCGGATGACGAGCAGCGGATGCCCAACTGGGAGAAGTCCTACGCCGAGACCCGGAAGCACATGCTCCAGGCCTTCGCGGAGACCTACTCCCTGTCGCTGCAGCAGACCCTTTACCAGATGGGTTCGCGCATCATCAACCACCGTTCGGAGATCGACGAGGTTCGCTTCTCGCTCCCGAACAAGCACCACTTCCTCGTCGACCTCGAGCCCTTCGGTCTCAAGAACGACAACGAGGTGTACTTCGCCGCGGACCGTCCCTACGGTCTGATCGAGGCGACGGTCCTCCGCGACGGCGTAGACGCCCGTATCCCCGTGGACATGACCAACCTCTGATGCGGCACGCGCGTCCCGGGGCTCCGCAGTGGCCCCGGGACGACGCGACACCCGTCAGCACTCTCAACACTCTCAACACTTTCAACTTCCTGAATCGGCACCCGGACGCACCACACGGGGCGGCAGTACTGTCAGCTGTCAAGGCCCCCGGCTCCGGCACTCAAATCCCCTGGGTTTTGCCGTGCCCGCACCGCCACTGAAAGCACGAGGAAGTCCCATGGCAGCATCGGCAGCCAATGACAGCGCCGTAGAGCGCATCGTCATCGAGAACTGTGCGATTGCGACCGTCGACGCCAACGACACCGAGTACGCCTCGGGTCACGTGGTGCTCGCCGGTAACAAGATCGAGTTCGTCGGTGCGGGCAAGGCCCCCGACAACCTCGAGAACGTCGTCCGCCGCATCGACGGCACCGGGCACCTCGTGACCCCCGGTCTGGTCAACACGCACCACCACTTCTACCAGTGGATCACGCGTGGTCTGGCCACCGACCACAACCTCTTCAACTGGCTGGTCGCGCTGTACCCGACGTGGGCGCGCATCGACGAGCAGATGACGTACACGGCCGCGCAGGGCTCCCTCGCCGCGATGGCCAAGGGTGGCGTCACCACCGCGATGGACCACCACTACGTCTTCCCCAAGGGCTCGGGCGACCTCTCCGGGTCGATCATCCGCGCCGCGTCCGAGATGGGCGTCCGCTTCACCCTCGCCCGTGGCTCCATGGACCGCAGCGAGAAGGACGGCGGCCTGCCGCCGGACCACGCGGTCGAGACCCTCGAAGGTGCCCTCGCGGACACCGAGGCGACCGTGAAGAAGTACCACGACGCCTCCTTCGACGCGATGACCCAGGTCGCCGTCGCCCCCTGCTCCCCCTTCTCGGTCTCCACCGAGCTGCTGAAGCAGGGCGCCGAGATGGCCCGCCGCCTGGGTGTGCGCATGCACACGCACGGCTCGGAGACCGTCGAGGAAGAGCAGTTCTGCAAGGAACTGTTCGGCATGGGCCCGACCGACTACTTCGAGTCGACCGGCTGGCTCGGCGAGGACGTGTGGATGGCGCACAGCGTCCACATGAACGACTCCGACATCGCCGCGTTCGCCCGTACCAAGACCGGTGTCGCGCACTGCCCGTCCTCCAACGCCCGTCTGGCCGCCGGCATCGCCCGCGTCCCGGACATGCTCGCCGCCGGTGTCCCGGTCGGCCTCGGCGTGGACGGCACCGCCTCCAACGAGTCCGGTGAGCTGCACACCGAGCTGCGCAACGCGCTGCTGATCAACCGCCTGAACCCGGTCCACCGCGAGCGTGCGCTCAACGCCCGCCAGGCCCTGCGCCTCGGTACCTACGGCGGCGCCCAGGTCCTCGGCCGCGCCTCGAACATCGGTTCGCTGGAGGTCGGCAAGTGCGCCGACCTGGTGCTCTGGAACCTGAACACCCTCCTGCACTCCTCGATCGCCGACCCGGTCACGGCGCTGGTCTTCGGTGCGGCGGCCCCGGTCACCGCGTCGTTCGTCAACGGCAAGCAGATCGTCGAGAACAACCGTCTGCTCTTCGCCGACGAGGACGCCATCGCGGTGTCCACGCGCGAAGAGGCCCAGCGCCTGGCGCGGATCTCCGCGCAGGCCTGATCCCACGGAGTCCGGCCGGGGGGGACGGCCCCCGGCCGGCGGCCGTGGACCCGAGCGGGGTCCGCGGCAGCTGTTCCCGGGTAGCGCCCGAGGTTTTTCCAAGGGCGCCCCGGGAGCGGTGACTCGTGCCACTGGCCCCGCAGCCCGTGTACCGCGCCACTGCTACGGCACCTCCAGCCCTCTGTGACTTCCTTACCGGCGGCCCTCTGCCGCCCCCGCGTGGAACGACTCGGGCGAATCGTTTCCGCACCCCTTGGGACAAGCATTCGCAGCACCACAACTCCATACAGGCTCGACTCGCACAGCTTTCGCACCACCTCCCAGACACATCACGTCCCTGCCGGCGTGTTTAACAGTTCGGAGGAAGCCGTGGCCCAGGCGCCCAGGTTTCGCAAAGACGCAGTCGCAGTACCGCAGGTCTCGGAAGACCAGGGGGGAAAGCACCCGGTCGACGAAACCCTGCCCCCGCTGAAAATGTTCACCAGCGGTCTCCAGCACGTGGCCGCCATGTACGCGGGTGTAGTGGCCCCGCCCATGATCGTCGGCCCGGCCGTGGGCCTCTCCGCCACCGAGACCGCCTTCCTGATGGGGGCCTCCCTCTTCACCGCGGGGCTCGCCACCCTCCTCCAGACCCTCGGGTTCTGGAAGATCGGCGCCAAACTCCCCTTCGTCAACGGCGTTTCCTTCGCCGGTGTGACCCCGATGATCGCCATCGGCAAGGGCGAGGGCGACAACGCCATCCCGATCATCTTCGGCGCGATCATCGTCGCCGGAGTCCTCGGCTTCTTCGCCGCCCCGTACTTCGGCAAACTGGTGCGGTTCTTCCCACCGGTCGTCACCGGTACGGTCATCACCCTCATCGGTGTCTCGCTGCTCCCCGTGGCCTTCAACTGGTCGCAGGGCGGGAACAGTCACGCCACCGACTACGGCTCGATGAAGAACATCGCCATGGCCGCGGCCACCCTCGCGATCGTCCTGCTCATGCGCAAGTTCCTGCGCGGCTTCCTCCAGCAGATCTCCATCCTGCTCGGCCTGGTCGCCGGCACGCTCATAGCGCTGCCGCTTGGCATGACGAACTTCGACGCCGTCGCCAACGCCGATCTCGTGGGCTTCCCGACGCCGTTCCACTTCGGGGCGCCGCAGTTCCAGCTCGCCGCGATCATCTCCATGTGCATCGTGATGCTGGTGTGCATGACCGAGTCCACCGCCGACATCCTGGCGCTGGGCAAGATCGTCGGCCGCCCGGCGGACGCGAAGACCATCGAGGGCGGCCTGCGCGCCGACACCCTGGGCAGTGCGCTCAGCCCGCTGTTCAACGGGTTCATGTGCAGCGCCTTCGCGCAGAACATCGGGCTGGTCGCCATGACCAAGGTCCGCAGCCGGTTCGTCGTCGCGGCCGGCGGCGGCATCCTGATCCTGCTGGGCCTGTGTCCCATCGCCGCCTCCGTCATCGGAGTCGTACCGCTGCCGGTCCTCGGCGGCGCGGGCATCGTGCTCTTCGGCTCGGTGGCCGCCAGCGGCATCCAGACCCTGGCCGGCGCGGCCATGGAGAAGGGCGAGAACGCCCTGATCGTCGCCGCCTCGCTCGGCATCGGCCTGATCCCGATCGCGGCCCCCGGCTTCTACCACGCCTTCCCGGAGGACCTGCTGGTCGTCCTGGACTCGGGCATCAGCACCGGCTGCGTCGTGGCCATCGTGCTCAACCTGGCCTTCAACCACCTCGGTACCAAGAAGGGCACGGCCCCGGCCGCGCCGGATCCGGTACTGGTGCACTGACCGGGCTGGTCCCGGCCCCGGTCGGCGTGCGGCGAACGGGTTCTGCCCGGTCCGTGCGCGGGATACGGCGGTGCGTACGTCACCCACTGCGGGGTTGGCGTCCGCACCGCCGTACGCGTTGTCGGGGCGGACCGGTGGCAGAGCGGGCCGGCTTCGGCCGGGGTTTCCGGGGCTCTGGCCCCGGACCCCGCGCGGGGGTTTCCGGGCTCTGCCCCGGACCCCGCGCGGGGGTTTCCGGGCTCTGGCCCCGGACCTCCCGCGGGGGTTTCCGGGCTCTGGCCCCGGACCTCCCGCGGGGGTTTCCGGGCTCTGGCCCCGGACCCCGCGCGGGGGTTTCCGGGCTCTGCCCCGGACCTCCCGCCGGGGTTCCCCGGGCTCCGCCCCGGACCCCGCGCGCCTCAAACTCCCCCAGCCACCGCCGGGAGGTGCCCCCGGGCGTGGCCGGAACAGTCAGGTACCGGGGCCGACCAGATGTCCGGGGGGACCGTGCGCACGCGGTGGCCGCGGCGGTCCAGTTCCTGGGCCTCCGTCTTGCGGACCTGGAGGGCCACCGCCGAGTCGGTGATGCGCAGGCCCGGCAGCCGTCGGGTGAGTTCCGCCGTGTAGCGGGACAGGTCCTCCACCGTGCGCAGCCGGGCACTGATCATGAAGTTCCAGGGGCCGCTGACGGACATGCAGATACGGGTCTCGCGCAGCCCCGCGGCCACCGCCGCGCGCAGTCGGCGAGCTCGAATTCGGAGGCCTCCGCCCACAGCGTGGCCGAGACCGGCCAGCCCGACAGCCCGGAGGCCAGCGCGCAGCTGTAGCGCAGGCTCAGCCCGCCCTCCAGCCGCGCCAGTCGGCGCCGTACCGTCGACTCGCTCATCTCGAACTCCCGCGCCAGCGAGGCCACGCTGCGCCGCGCGTCCGAGGCCAGGGCCAGGACCAGCGGCCGGTCCTCCGTCTGGAGCGGCGCCACCGCCGGCCGGTCCGGAGCGGCGGAAGCCGGCCGCCGGGTCCGCCTGGTCAGCAGGCCGATCTGGCCCGGAGTCAGCTGGTCCAGGCGCCAGCGGTCCGGGGCGTAGTGCACCGCCGTCACCATCGAGGTGCGGGTGCCGAGCACGCCCGGGATCCGCTGCACCCGGGAGGACAGGTAGGAGTACAGCGTCGGCAGGTCGGGTACGGCCACGAAGACGAGCAGTTCCCGGCTCCCGGTGGTGTGTTCGACGCCCAGGGCGTGCGGATCCGCGACGAGCGCGTCCCCCACCGAAGGCGAGGTGCCCGCGGCGCACGTGACCTCCACCCACGCCATGCAGGGCTTCGTGACGCCGGTGCGCAGGCCGAGTCCGCTCAGCCACGCCTCGCCGGACCCGGTGAGCCGCTCCCAGCGGCGCGCCAGGGTGTCCGGGCGCGCTCCGAGCACCGGACCCAGCAGTTCCCAGCTCGCGCGAGGTGCGAGCTGGAGCGCGTGGACGAGTGCCCGGTCCGTGTCGTCGATGGCGGAAATGGCCGAGTTCATACCCTCCCCTTGGTGGTTCTCCCGGTCGGTGGCGGAACAACGGGATGATGAGCCGATCATCTCTCTTTGTGCGTTCAACTGTTGACCACATGAAGGTGCGCACGTTTCGGACATCGCGGGAGGACGTGTGGGGGAGGCCGGCTCGGGCGTGCGGCAGGCGGTGCCCGCCGAATTGTCGAGCTTCATCGGGCGGGAGCGGGAGCTCACGACCCTCGCCGCCCTGCTCGCCACGGAACGCCTGGTCACGCTCACCGGACCGGCCGGCATCGGCAAGACCCGGCTAGCGGTGCGCACGGTCCGCACCCTGGGCGACAGCGAGGGCCTGGACGTCGTCTGGGCGGACCTCGCGGCCCTGCCCGAGCGGTGCTGGGAGGCTCTCGGAGCGGAGCTCGCCGAACGGCTCGCGGGGCATGAGGCGCTGCTCGTGCTCGACGGCTGCGAACAGCTGGGGGAGGCCGGTGCGGGGCTCGCGGCCGGGCTGCTGCGGCTGCCGGGGCTACGGATTCTGGCCACGTCGCAGCGGCGGCTGCGGCTCGCCGGGGAAGCGGTGCTCGCCGTACCGCCGCTGTCGGTGCCGACCGCGCCCTCCGTGCAGCCTCTGGTCCCGGCGCCGTCGGTCCCGCCGGGGCACGGTCCGCCCGAACCCGCGCGGCGGTTCCCGGTCGCCGACCTCGCCGACCTCGCCGACCTCGCCGACCTCGCCGACGTCGCCGACGTCGCCGACGTCGCCGGCTACGCGGCCGTACGGCTCTTCGAGGAGCGGGCGCGCGGCGCGGACCCCTTCTTCGAGCTGACCGACCGCAACGCGGGCGCCGTGGCCGCGCTGTGCCGGGCGCTCGACGGGATCCCCGGCGCACTGGAGCTCGCGGCGGGGCGCTCGCACCAGTACGCGCCCGCGCAGGCGCTCCGCAGACTCGGCTCCGACCCGCTGGGCTTCCTCGCGGGCGGCGCCGGCCGCAGCACCCGGGTCGACGCGGAACGCTCGCTGCGGCTGGCCTCGCCCGCCGAACGCCTGCTCTGGGAACGGCTCTCCGTCTTCGCCGGATCCTTCGACAGGGCGGCCGTCGCCGAGGTCTGCGGCTTCGGAGCCCTGACCCCGGACACCGCCGTCGAGGCACTGCTCCGGCTGGCCCCGGGCCTGCTCGCGGACGCCGGTCCGGGCCGCTACCGGCTGCCGCTGTCCGTACGGGCGTACGCGGCCCGGCGGCTCGCGCACGGACCCGCCGGGGACGGCCCGACGACGGCCCGGCGCCACCGCGAACGCTCCCGGGTGGTGGCGGAGCGAGCCGCGCGGCTGTGGCGCGCCGGCGCGCAGCGGGAGGCGCGCGCCCTCGCCCTGCGGGAACTCCCCGAGCTGCGCGCGGCGATGAACCCGCTCGCCGCCGGAGGGCCCGGCGCGGCCCTGGAGATCGCCGTGTCCCTGTGGTTCCTGTGGACCGCCTGCGGGATGGCCGCGGAGGGGCGCAGGCAGGTGGAACGGGCCCTGGCCGTGCACCCCGCTCCCCGGCCCGCCCGGGCGCTGTGGCTCGCGGCGTGGCTGGTCGCCGCGTTCGGGGAGTCGGACGGGGCCGATCCGCTGCTGGTGGAGGCGTGGACCGCGGCCGTGTACGAGGGGGAGGACACCTGCCTGGCGTACCTCGCGCACCTGCGCGGGACGATCGCCCTGTGGGAGGGTCGGTACGAGGCCGCCGCGGAGGAATACCGGGAAGGCCTGGAACTCCTCCCGGCGGATCCCGGGTTCGGCCCCGGCCGCCAGGCCCTGCGGGCCGCGCGCACCCTGGCGGCCGCCCGTACGGACCCGGCCGCGGTCCCGGTCGATGAGGACCCGCCGGGCAGCGCGCCGGACGGCTCGGCCGACCTGTGGGCCCGGTCCTGGGTGAGCTACGCCCACGCCCTGGTCCAGCGCCACGAGGGCCACCCGGCACGGGCCCGTACCGAACTGCTGAGCGCACTACGGACCCAGTTCGCGCTGGACGACACCCTCGGGCAGGCCTTCTCGGTGGAACTCCTCGCCGAACTGGAGGCGGACCAGGGCCGCTACGCCCAAGCCGCCCGCCTCCTCGGCGCGGTCTCCCACATCCGCCCGCGCGCGGCCCGGTCCCCCCGCGTCCAGCCCACGCTCAGCGCCCGCCTCACCCCGCAGGCCTTCCGCGCGGCCTACACCTCCGGCGCCCGCACACCGCTGCGCGAACTGCTGCCGGAGCTGCCCGGCCAGCCGGCCTGACCGGGCGGCACCGCACGCGATCACCCGAATATCGGCGAAGGGCTTCGCCCGGCTACGGCGCCGGCGTCAGGTACATCCCGCTCTGGTCGGCCCCCGCGGTGTTCTTGCAGCCGAACCCGCTGCCCGCCGGCTGCGCCACGACCAGCGCCAGACAGCGCCCGGCCGCCAGCTGCCCGAAGTAGTTCGGGTGCATGGACTCCTGGACCAGCCCCTGCGTCTCGCTGCTGTCGATCCAGCGCGCCCACTCGCTCGTCTTCGCCGAGGCCGGCGCCGCGGTCGTCACCTGCTTGCTCGCCTTCGCGCAGACCTCGCGCCCCTGCATCATGTCCTTCAGGTCCAGGAACTGGACGCCCTTCGCCGCGGCGACCGCCTTCAGCCGGCCGGCGATCTGCGGCACGAGCGAGTCCCGCGCCCAGTCGGAGTCCCTGTTCCAGAAGGGGCACCCGCCGGTGTTGAGCCGGCTCCAGTCGCTCTGGGTGTACCGGTTCTCCGCGCCGCGCGGGATCGGCGACGGGTAGGACTGGAGCACGATCCGGTACGAGGAGTCGGCGTAGCCCGCGCCGCGCATGACCGCCCGCACCTCGTCCAGGGACTTGGCGACATCGGCCATCACGCCGTCGATCTTCGCGTTCACCCCCTCCTGCTGGTCGTCGTAGCAGTAGGAGCCCCACAGCACGAAGTCGTACGCGCACTTCTTGATGATGTCGGCGAAGCCGAGGTCGTTGCCGCCGATGGACAGCGCGATGACCTTGATGTTGTTGCTCGCGGCCACGGCGGCGAGCTGATCGGCCTGCGGGGCCTCGCCCTTGAAGGCGACACCGCCGTTGGCGGCCCGGAACACGTTCTGCGAGACCGCCCCGGAGCAGGCCAGGTTGATCGCGACGTCGGCGATGGCCCCGGCGCTCTTCACCTCGGCGGAGTCCGACCGGTGGCATCCGCCCGCGGTGGCACCGTAGACCTTGGCGGGGTCGTAGCTGCTGCCGCTCACCCAGGCCCGGTCGCTGCCGGTCCGGCTCCCGCTGTTGGTCAGGCTGTTGCCCTTCCAGCGGCCGGCCTCCCCGGAGATGTAGCTGTCGCCGAGGGACACCACGGCCGTGGGTCCGCTCCCCGGCCCGGCCACGGCCGTCCCGGCCCCTCCGGCGACCAGAGCACCGGCGCCGAGCGCCGCCGCCATCCCGATCCCGGCCAGTCGTCGCACCCGACGGGCCCGGTCCATGCTGTCGTTGCGGAATCCGATCACTGCGGAACTCCTGCGGTCGGCCATGCGGAATCCCGGAACAACTCCGGTGCATGGCGGGGTAAGTGGGGGTTACCTCCGGCCGGTGGCAATCGGAAAGGTGTCACCCCGCGCGTTGTTACCGCTAGGTACAGGCAAGTTACGAACAAGTAACAACCGATCGGTCGTTCGGGGAGGACCGGCGCCCGGACGCACGACAGCGCCCCCGGAGCCGGAAGGCTTCGGGGGCGCTGTCGTACCGCTGGGGTTTTCGGCTGCTGTGCGATTCAGCCGAAGACGGGGTGTCAGCCGATGAGCTGGTCGTACGCGGGGAGGGTGAGGAAATCCGCGTAGTCGGCGTCGAGGGAGACCTGGAGCAGGAGGTCGTGGGCCTGCTGCCACTTGCCGGAGGTGAAGGCCTCCTCGCCGACCTCGGCGCGGATCGCGGCGAGTTCGGCGGCCGCGACCTCGCGGGCGAGGTCGGCGGTGGCGAGCTTGCCGTTCTCGAAGACCACGCCGGCGTTGATCCACTGCCAGATCTGCGAGCGCGAGATCTCGGCGGTGGCGGCGTCCTCCATCAGGCCGAAGATGCCGACGGCGCCGAGGCCGCGCAGCCAGGCCTCGATGTAGCGGATGCCGACCTGGACGGCGTTGCGCAGGCCGTCGTACGTGGGCTTCGCGTCGAGGGAGTCGATCGCGATGAGCTCGCCGGCGGCGACGTGGACGTCCTCGCGGAGGCGGTCCTTCTGGTTCGGCTTCTCGCCCAGGACGGCGTCGAAGGAGGCCATCGCGATCGGAACCAGGTCGGGGTGGGCGACCCAGGAGCCGTCGAAGCCGTCGCCGGCCTCGCGGTCCTTGTCGGCCTTGACCTTCTCGAAGGCGACCTTGTTGATCTCGGCGTCCTTGCGGGACGGGATGAAGGCCGCCATGCCGCCGATGGCGTGCGCGCCGCGCTTGTGGCAGGTCTTGACGAGGAGTTCGGTGTACGCCCGCATGAAGGGGGCGGTCATCGTCACCGCGTTGCGGTCCGGCAGGACGAACTTCTCGCCGCCGTCACGGAAGTTCTTGACGATGGAGAAGAGGTAGTCCCAGCGGCCGGCGTTCAGGCCCGCCGCGTGGTCGCGCAGCTCGAAGAGGATCTCTTCCATCTCGTACGCGGCCGTGATCGTCTCGATCAGGACGGTCGCGCGGACGGTGCCCTGCGGGATGCCGACGTAGTCCTGGGCGAAGACGAAGATCTCGTTCCAGAGGCGCGCTTCCAGGTGGGACTCGGTCTTCGGCAGGTAGAAGTACGGGCCCTTGCCGAGTGCGATGAGGCGCTTGGCGTTGTGGAAGAAGTACAGGCCGAAGTCGACGAGGGAACCGGAGGCCGGGCCGCCCTCGAACCGCAGGTGGCGCTCCTCCAGGTGCCAGCCGCGGGGGCGCATCACGACGGTGGCGAGCTCCTCGGCGGGCTTGAGGGCGTAGGCCTTGCCGGTGCGGGCGTCGGTGAAGTCGATGCGGCGCTCGTAGGCGTCGATCAGGTTGAGCTGGCCGAGGACCACGTTCTCCCAGGTGGGAGCCGAGGCGTCCTCGAAGTCGGCGAGCCAGACCTTGGCGCCCGAGTTCAGGGCGTTGATGGTCATCTTGCGGTCCGTCGGACCGGTGATCTCCACACGGCGGTCGTTCAGCGCGGCCGGGGCCGGCGCCACCTTCCAGTCGCCCTCGCGGACCTGTGCGGTGTCCGGGAGGAAGTCGAGCGTGGAAGTGCGGGCGATCTCGGCGCGGCGCACGGAGCGGCGGGCGAGGAGCTCGGCGCGGCGGGGGGCGAACCGCCGGTGGAGCTCCGCGACGAAGGCGAGAGCCGCGTCGGTGAGGACCTCGTCCTGCCGGGGCAGGGGCTCGGCGTCGACGATGGCCAGCGATGACGGCGCTGGTGCGGACATATCTGTCACTCCTTCAGCGGCGGTGCCTGGCGGCCGCGGGGAATGCTCGCGCGAGACGGCACGCAGTGCCGTCGGGTGTGGAGAGTTCCGGGATACGGTCGCGGGCGCCGTCTGGGGGTTCAGGGCGCTTCTGACCAGTGGATAGTAATTTCCTCATGGTGGAAGTTCAATGGTTTGTTGATGTCGAGATTCTCTGAGTCGACAGATTCCACTTCCCGGCCGGCTCCCGGTGGCCCTCAGTGCCACCGTGGTCACAGCCCGCTCAGGCGAGTCGTGCCAGGTCGGGAGGGGTGTCGATGTCGAAGGCCTCCGCGACGTCCCCGCACTCGACCAAAGTGAGCTCCGTCGCGTACTTCGTCAGGTGCACCCGCGCGCCCTTGTCGCCCGTGGCGGTCGCCACGATGTCCGGCCAGCGCTCCGCCCCGAAGAGCACCGGGTGCCCGCGCTCGCCGTCGTAGGCCGCCGCGACCAGGCTCGCCGGGGAGCGGTAGGCGGCCCGGACCCGGGCCACCGCCTCGGGGCCGATGCCCGGCTGGTCCACCAGGGAGACCAGGGCCGCGCCGGCGCCCGTACCGGCCAGCGAGGCGAGGCCGACCCGCAGGGAGGAGCCCATGCCCTCGGCCCAGTCCGGGTTGTCGGTCACCACGCAGCCGCTCAGGTCCGCCCGCTCGCGCACCTCGGCCGCGGAGGCGCCGAGCACCACGTGCAGCGGGCCGCATCCGGCCTCGCGCAGGACCCGTACGGCGTTCTCCACCAGCGGGCGGCCCCGGTAGGTCAGCAGCGCCTTCGGGCGGCCGCCGAGGCGCCGGCCGCCGCCGGCCGCGAGGAGGAGACCGGCGATCACCGGGGGAGCGGAGCCGTCGGCTGCCGCCGCGCGGTGCCGGTGCTCGTGCTCGTACCGGTGCTCGAGCCGGTGCTGGTGCTGGTCCGGTGTGCTGCTGTGGGCTGACATGTCCCCGATTCTCGCTCGCGCCGCAGGAGGCGCCGTACGGCGGCCAGCGCGGCCCCCACGCGCAGGGGCTCGGCGATCCGGTTCTCGGCGGCGGCGAGCAGGGCCCGTTCGTCACGGTCGGTCAGCCTCGTCAACATTGCGGCATCTCCTTGCCAATCGGCGGCCAATACAGCGAGTCTGGACCTGGATTGGCCTGGCTGGCAGAGCCAATCAGGGGAGGTTGGCATGGCAAACGGGCGAGTGGTCCAGACGGCGGACAGAACGATCGGCAGCCGCCAGCTCGCGGCCCTGCTCCCGGCGGAGGTACGGGCGCGCCCCGGGTACCGGGCCCTGGCCGACGCGGTCCGCACCCTGATCCTCGACGGCCGGATCGCCCTGCACGTGCGGCTGCCCGCCGAACGCGAGCTCGCCGAGGCGATCGGCGCCAGCCGGGCCACCGTCACCGGCGCCTACGACCTCTTGCGCGAGAGCGGCTACGTCCGCAGCCGCCGCGGTTCCGGCACCTGGACCGAGCTCCCCGAAGGCCACCGCCCGGTCGGCGCGCACGCCATCGTCGGCGGCCACCACGCCGACGGCGACCCCGGCATCGACCTCGCCATCGCCGCCATGGGCGCCGCCGAGGACACCCTCACCGACGCCCTGGCCTGGGCCGCGCCCAGACTCCCGGCCTTCGCCCGCAGCCCCGGCTACCACCCCTTCGGGCTCCCCGACCTGCGCACCGCCATCGCGGAGCGGTTCACCCGCCGGGGACTGGCGACCCGCCCGGAGCAGATCCTCGTCACGGCGGGCGCGCAGCAGGCGTTCGCGCTGGTGGTGAGCCTGCTGTGCCAGCCCGGGGACCGGGTGATGACCGAGAGCCCGACCTACGCCAACGCCCTGGACGCCCTGCGCCACGCGCGGCTGCGCACCGGTTCGATCGCCGTCTCCGACGCGGGCTGGGACCTGGAGATAGCCGAGTCCGCGCTGCGCCAGACCGTGCCGAGGCTCGCGTACGTGATCCCCGACTTCCACAACCCGACGGGTGCGCTGATGCCGCAGGAGCAGCGGCTGCGGCTGCTGGAGGCGACCCGGCGGACCGGGACCTGGCTGGTGGTCGACGAGACCATCGCCGACATCGCGCTCGACGTGCCGGCGCCCGCCCCGCTGGCCTCGCTCGCGCCGCGCGGCGGGGCCGATCACGTGGTGACCATCGGCTCGCTGAGCAAGACGCACTGGGGCGGGCTGCGGGTCGGGTGGATCCGGGCCACCGCCAAGATGATCACCGAGCTGACGGCGGTACGGGTGGCGGTCGACATGACCGGCTCGGTCCTGGACCAGCTGGTCGCGCTCCCGCTGCTGGAAGGCCTGGAGCGGACGCTGCCCGCACGGCTGGAGCAGGTGCGCGGGCAGCGGGCGGCGCTCATCGCCTCGCTGGAGCGGCACACCCCGGAATGGTCCTGGCAGGTGCCGCCGGGCGGACTCTCGCTCTGGGTGGACCTGGGCGAGCCGGTCAGCTCCGCGCTGGCGGACCGGGCGGCGGCGGCCGGGGTCAGCATCGGCCAGGGCGCGCGCTTCGGGGTGGACCCCGGGACCTTCGAGCACCGGCTGCGGATCCCGTACACGCTGTCGGCGCGGTGGCTGGACGAGGGCGTACGCAGACTCGCGGAGGCCTTCCACGGGGGCGTGCCGCTGCCTTCGGCGATCGAGCGGCCGTACTGGGTGGCGTAGCGCGGCGAAGTCCCCTCCCCGCCCTGCCACCGTTCCCCGGCCACCGTTCCCCGGTCCTCGAACGCCGGACGGCCGGAAGGGCCGTGCCTACGGCGTGCGGATCAGACGGCGGGTCGCCGCCGTGGCCACGGCCGAGGTGCGGGAGTCGACGCCGAGCTTCGCGTAGATGTGGACCAGGTGGGATTTGACCGTGGCCTGGCTCAGGAAGAGCTGTTTGGAGATCTGCTGGTTCGACAGGCCGTCCGCGACGAGCTGGAGGACCTCCAGTTCGCGCTTGGTCAGGGCTTCGGCAGGGGTGCGCATGCGGTCCATCAGGCGCAGTGCCACCGCCGGGGCCAGCGCCGACTGGCCGGCCGCCGCGGTGCGGACCGCCGCCGCCAGTTCCTCCGGCGGGGCGTCCTTGAGGAGGTAGCCGGAGGCGCCCGCCTCCACCGCCGCCAGGATGTCCGCGTCCGTGTCGTAGGTGGTCAGGACCAGCACCCGGGGGGACGGGGAGCCGGCCGTGATCAGGGCCGTGGCCGCCGAGCCGTGCATGCCGCCGCCCGGGCCGAACTGGAGGTCCATCAGGACCACGTCGACCCCCGCGGAGGCGGCCAGTTCCACCGCCCGTTCCGCCGTCGCCGCCTCCGCCACCACCTCGAAGTCCGGCTCCGTGTCCAGCACCGCGCGCAGCCCGGCCCGGACCACCGGGTGGTCGTCGGCGAGGAGCAGCCGGATCGTCATGACAGGGCCTCCGCGGGCAGGGGAAGGGTGACGGCCACGGCGGTGCCCTGGCCGGGGGCGGATTCGACCGTGAACAGGCCGCTGAGGGTCTCGGCGCGCGAGCGCATCGCGGGCAGTCCGAAGCCGCCCTCGCCGGAGGGCGCGGACGTGGGGTCGAAGCCCTTGCCGTCGTCGACGATGTCCAGGGTCACCGAGGAGTCCATGAAGGTCAGGGTGATCTCGGCGCGCCCGGCCCCCGCGTGCCGCACCACATTGGCCAGCGCCGACTGCGCGATCCGCAGCAGTGCCACCTCGTAGGGCGTGGGGAGGGGGCGCGGGGTGCCGCTCAGGGAGAAGCGGACCCGGGGGCCCGGCGCTCCCGAGCACAAGCGTTCCAGCGCGGCCGGCAGCGACCCGTGCTCCAGGTCCGGAGGCGTGAGGGCCCGTACGAAGCGACGCGCCTCGGCGAGGTTCTCCTGGGCGGCCTCCCGGGCCCGGCCGATGTGCGGAAGGGCCGCCGAGCCCTCGGGCAGGCTGCGCTCCGCGGCCCGCAGGAGCAGCTGGATGGAGGACAGGCCCTGGGCGAGGGTGTCGTGGATCTCCCGGGCCAGGCGCTCCCGTTCCGCCAGGATCCCGGCGTTCCGCTCGGCCGCGGCCAGCTCGGCCCGGGTCGTGATGAGCTCCTCGATCAGCTCGCGGCGCCGCTCGCTCTCCCGGTACAGCGCCTGGTAGCCCAGTACGGTCGCCACCGCCACGGCGCCGCCCAGCAGCGGCCCGAGGAAGGCCCCCGGGGTCACCGCGCTGCTGTGGGCCGAGAACCCGCCGATCGCCGCCGCCGCCGTCACCGCGACGGCGGCCACCCCCCAGCGCAGCCGCAGCAGGTGCAGCTCCAGGAAGTACAGCGGGAAGGCGATCCACAGCCCGTCGGGGGAGACCACCAGCAGCGCGGCCCAGGCGGCGAACAATCCGGCCAGCCACACCGCCCCGGCGCGCGCCGAGCTGTGCACCACGGGGGCCCGTACGCCCGCCAGGTACACGGCGGCCAGCACCGCGCAGGCCGCGACCACCCAGCCCGCGCGCGGCGCGGAGTCGGCGACGGCCCGCCCGGCGGCGAGGGCGAGCAGGCCGAAGAGCAGCGCGTGCAGGCACAGTCGCAGGACGCGGGAGACGGGGGTGAGGGTGCGGGCGCCGGAGGCGCCGGGCGCGGGGGGCGGGAGGGGAGCAGTCATGGCCTGACCAGCGTAAGTCCGGGTCCGGGTGCCCCGGTCAACCAAAGGATTGATGTCTTGGTGCGCCCTTCGATACGAGGATCTCTACTGTGGCGCGATGCCTTGTGTCCACGCGGAAGACCAAGGTGGGGAACATGTTCGTCGCATGGAGAGATCTACGGTTCGCGAAGGGCCGCTTCGCCCTGATGGGCTCGGTGGTGCTGCTGATCACGCTGCTGGTCGGCCTGCTGTCCGGGCTCACCGCGGGACTGGCCCGGGAGAACATCTCGGCCATCACCGGCCTGCCCGCCACCACCCGCCTCGCGTTCGCCGCGCCCACCGGGGACCAGAAGGTCTCCTTCACCAACTCCCAGGTGCCCGAGAAGGCCTGGCTGGCCTGGCGGGAGCAGCCCGGGGTGACCTCGGCCCAGCCGCTCGGCATCCGCACCACCAACGTGGTCTCGGGTGAGCGCACGGCGGGCGTGTCCGTATTCGGCGTGGACCCGGCGGGCTCCCTCGCGCCCCGGGGGAGCGGGCTCACCCAGGGGCAGGTGGTCCTCACCGAGAAGGCCGCCAAGGAGCTCGGCGGGCTGACCGCCGGATCCAAGCTCAGGATCGGCCAGGTCGAGCTGACCGTGGCCGCGGTCTCCGGCACCGCCGCATACAGCCACACCCCGGTCGTCTGGATGGACCTCAACGACTGGCAGCGCGTCGGGAACCCCGGCACCTCCATCGGCACCCTCGCCACCGTCGTGGCCCTGGACGGCAGGGACGGGGTCGACT
This sequence comes from Streptomyces sp. NPDC099050, assembly GCF_044759865.1. Taxonomy (NCBI): domain Bacteria; kingdom Bacillati; phylum Actinomycetota; class Actinomycetes; order Kitasatosporales; family Streptomycetaceae; genus Streptomyces; species Streptomyces sp. NPDC099050. The sequence continues at coordinate 53,984 of NZ_JBIWAE010000028.1, forward strand.
GGGCGGCCGGCGACCGGGCCACCGCCACCGAGGCGCAGACCGTCGGCGAAGCCCTGAGCGCGATCGGCTCCTACACCTCCGAGAACGGCTCGCTCCAGCTGATGCGCGGGTTCCTCTTCGCCATCTCGGCCCTCGTCATAGGAGCCTTCTTCACGGTGTGGACCATCCAGCGCAGCGGGGACATCGCCGTGCTGAAGGCACTGGGTGCCTCCACCCCCTACCTCCTCAAGGACGCCCTCGGGCAGGCCGTGGTGATGCTGGCGCTCGGCACCGGTGCGGGCACCGCGCTCGCTGCCGGCTTCGGAGCGCTGATCAGCGGCGGCGACGTGCCCTTCGTGCTCGACGCCGCCACCGTGCTGGTCCCGGCCGCCGTCATGATCGCGCTCGGCGCGCTGGGCGCCGCCCTGTCCATCCGGCGGATCACCGCCGTAGACCCCCTGACCGCCCTCGGGAGCGCCCGATGACCCTGCTCGTGCACGACGTGACCCTCACCTACCCGGACGGCGACGGCCGCCTCACGGCGCTGGACGCGGTCGGCCTGGAGGTGCCCGCGGGCACCCTGACGGCGGTGGTCGGCCCCTCCGGTTCCGGGAAGTCCAGCCTGCTGGCGGTCGCCGCCACCCTGGTCACGCCCGACAGCGGCCGGGTGGTCGTGGCGGGGCAGGACGCCTCGGAGCTCGGCCCGGGCGAGAAGTCGGCGCTGCGCCGGGAGAAGATCGGCATCGTCTTCCAGCAGCCGAACCTGCTGGCCTCGCTCACCGCCGCCGAACAGCTCCAGGTCATGGCCCACCTCTCGGGCCGCCCCGCACGGGCCGTACGGGGGCGGGCCCTGGAGCTGCTGGACGCGGTCGGGCTGGCCGACAAGGCCGACAAGCGGCCGCACCAGCTCTCCGGGGGGCAGCGCCAGCGGATCAACATCGCCCGCGCCCTGATGAACGACCCCGCCGTGCTCTTGGTCGACGAGCCCACCAGCGCCCTCGACCACGAGCGCGGGGCCGCGGTCCTGGACCTGCTGGTCACCCTCACCCGGGAGCGCTCCACCGCCACCGTGCTGGTCACCCACGACCACGCCCACCTGGAGCGGATGGACGCCACGGCGACGATGACCGATGGCCGTCTGACGCAGGGCGCGCGGTCCGTCCCGGCGGCCTGACCCGCGCGATCTCCCGCGCGGCCCCTCCGGTGGCCCGGCCGGAGGGCCCTTCCCGCGCGGCCCCGGGCGACCCGCCCGCCGCGCGCCGGGGGAGTACGCGAGAGCCCGGCGCCCCCGCTGAGAGGGGGCGCCGGGCTCTTTCCGCGTCTACCGCCCGGCCAGGCCTACGCGGGGTTCTGGCTCTGCAGGGCCACCGACAGCTCGGCCGCGACGCCCTGGAGGATCGGCACGAAGGACTCGGCGACGGCCTCGGTCACCCGGCCGGCCGGGCCGGAGATGGAGATCGCGGCGGCGGTCGGCGAGTTCGGCACGGAGACCGCCAGGCAGCGGACTCCTATTTCCTGCTCGTTGTCGTCGACCGCGTAGCCCACCCGCCGGACGACCTCCAGGGCCTCCAGGAAGCCCTCGGGGGTGGTGATGGTCTTCTCGGTCGCGGCCGGCATCCCGGTGCGCGAGAGCAGGGCACGTACCTCGTCCGCGGGGGTGTAGGCGAGCAGCGCCTTGCCCACGCCGGTGGAGTGCGGCAGCACCCGGCGGCCGACCTCGGTGAACATGCGCATGGAGTGCTTGGACGGCACCTGGGCGACGTAGACGATCTCGTCCCCGTCGAGCAGGGCCATGTTCGCGGTCTCGCCGGTCTCCTCCACCAGACGCGCCAGGTAGGGGCGGGCCCAGGTGCCCAGCAGCCGCGACGCGGACTCGCCGAGGCGGATCAGCCGGGGTCCGAGGGAGTACCGTCGGTTGGGCTGCTGCCGGACGTAGCCGCACGCCACGAGGGTGCGCATGAGGCGATGGATGGTGGGCAGCGGCAGACCGCTGGCGGCGGAGAGCTCGCTGAGTCCGACCTCACCTCCGGCGTCGGCCATGCGTTCGAGGAGATCGAAGGCGCGCTCGAGGGACTGGACGCCACCGCTGGCGGCGGTGGGCTTGGTGGAGGCGTCGGTGGTGCTGGCGCTGGACGTCGGCACGGGCGCGGTCCTTTCGGTGCTGGCAGGCAAGCAAGCAGCCTACCGGTCGGTCTGCGTCGGCCCTAGGGCCGGGGCAATGCCGTCCTCGCCGGTCAGAGGTGGTTTGTCCGGGTGGCGGAGGTCCTCGGGAAGTTACCCGTCCGGTTCCTCGTGGTGGTAGCTACATTCTGCATAGTGAAATCTTAATTCCATCCTGTGGAAACCTCCAATTGCGATACGCCGCCGTCAGTGGTCCGTCCGGGCGCCCTTGACTGGTTCCGGATCGACGTGAAGACTCCGTCAACAGAACGTTGAATTTCGCTCTGTGGAAGTAGATGGGGAGGTTCCGGTGTCCGACCTGGCTGTGGAACTGGTACTGCGCTCGACGCGCGTCATCACCCCCGAGGGGACGCGTGCCGCTTCGGTGGCCGTCGCCGGCGGGAAGATCGCGGCCGTGCTGCCGTACGAGGCCGACGTACCGGCCGGTGCCCGGCTGGAGGACTTCGGCGACGACGTGCTCCTCCCCGGCCTGGTCGACACCCACGTCCACGTGAACGACCCCGGTCGTACCGAGTGGGAAGGCTTCTGGACGGCCACCCGCGCCGCCGCGGCCGGTGGCATCACCACCCTCCTCGACATGCCGCTCAACTCGCTGCCGCCGACCACCACCACCGCCAACCTGGTGGTCAAGCAGGACGTGGCCCGGGCCAAGGCGCACGTGGACGTGGGCTTCTGGGGCGGTGCGCTGCCGGACAACGTCAAGGACCTGCGTCCGCTGCACGACGCCGGTGTCTTCGGCTTCAAGTGCTTCCTGTCGCCCTCCGGGGTCGACGAGTTCCCCCTGCTCGACCAGGAGCAGCTGGCCGCCTCGCTCGCCGAGATCACCGGCTTCGGCGGCCTGCTGATCGTGCACGCCGAGGACCCGCACCACCTGGAGTCCGCGCCGCAGAACCCGGGCCCCAAGTACGCCGACTTCCTGGCCTCCCGCCCCCAGGACGCCGAGAACACCGCGATCCAGAACCTGATCGACCAGGCCAAGCGACTGAACGCGCGCGTCCACGTCCTGCACCTGTCCTCCGCCTCCGCGCTGCCGCTGATCGCCGCGGCCAAGGCCGAGGGCGTGCAGATCACCGTCGAGTCCTGCCCGCACTTCCTCACCCTCACGGCCGAGGAAGTCCCTGACGGCGCGACCGAGTTCAAGTGCTGCCCGCCCATCCGCGAGTCCGCCAACCAGGACATCCTGTGGGACGCGCTCGCCGACGGCACGATCGACTGCATCGTCTCCGACCACTCGCCCTCCACCGCGGACCTCAAGACCGGCGACTTCGCCACCGCGTGGGGCGGCATCTCCTCCCTCCAGCTGGGCCTTCCGGCCATCTGGACCGAGGCGAAGAAGCGCGGGCGCACCCTCGAGGACGTGGTCCGCTGGATGTCCGCCGCCCCGGCCGCACTCGCCGGTCTGGCGAGCAAGGGCGCGATCGAGGCCGGCCGCGACGCCGACTTCGCCGTCCTGGCCCCCGAAGAGACCTTCACCGTGGACCCCGCGGAACTGCACCACCGCAACCAGGTCACGGCGTACGCGGGCAAGACCCTGCACGGTGTCGTGAAGTCCACCTGGCTGCGCGGCGCGCAGATCGCCGACCACGGCACCCCGTCCGAGCCCACCGGCCGACTCCTTGAAAGGCAGAACTGACAGTGGCGATTGAATCCTTCACCGGCAACGCGAACCCGTACGGAGGCGGCGACCCGTACGCGGACTACCGCAGCGCGGACTTCCCGTTCACCCAGTACGCGAACCTCGCCGCCCGTGAGCTCGGCGCCGGTGTCATCGAGGCCAACGACGAGTTCTTCGCCCAGCGCGAGAACCTGCTGATCTCCGAGGCCGCGCACTTCGACCCCGAGGACTTCGGCCACAAGGGCAAGGTCATGGACGGCTGGGAGACCCGCCGCCGCCGCGGCATCTCCGCCACCCAGCCCTGGCCGACCCCGGAGGACCACGACTGGGCGCTCGTCCGCCTGGGCGCCCCCGGCGTCATCCGCGGCATCGTCGTCGACACCGCCCACTTCCGCGGCAACATGCCGCAGGCCGTCTCCGTAGAGGCCACCAACTGGGAGGGCGCCCTCGCGCCGACCCCGGCGGAGCTCCAGGGCGACGACATCAAGTGGACGACCATCGTCGCCCGCACCCCGGTCGGCGGCCACGCGGCCAACGGCTTCGAGATCGACGTCGAGCAGCGCTTCACGCACCTGCGCGTCAACCAGCACCCCGACGGCGGCATCGCCCGCCTGCGCGTCTACGGCGAGGTCGTGCCCGACCCCAAGTGGCTCGCGGCGCTCGGCTCCTTCGACGTGGTGGCCCTGGAGAACGGCGGCTCCGTCCAGGACGCCTCCAACCGCTTCTACTCCCCGCCGACCAACACCATCAACCCGGGCCGCTCCCGCAAGATGGACGACGGCTGGGAGACCGCCCGTCGCCGTGACAACGGCAACGACTGGATCCGCTACCAGCTCGTCGCCGAGTCCGAGATCCGTGCCGTCGAGATCGACACCGCGTACCTCAAGGGCAACTCGGCCGGCTGGGCCTCGCTGTCGATCAAGACCGGCGAGGAGGGCGAGTGGACGGAGTTCCTGCCGCGCACCCGCCTGCAGCCCGACACCAACCACCGCTTCGTGCTCGACGCCCCGGCGGTCGGCACGCACGTGCGCATCGACATCTTCCCGGACGGCGGCTTCTCCCGTCTGCGCCTCTTCGGCGCGCTGACGGAGGCCGGCACCGCCGCGCACACCGCCCGCCACCAGGAGCTGGGCGGCTGACGCCAGCCTCGTCACCGCCCCGGGGGCCGACACCCCCGGGGCATGCGCGAACACCCCGCAGGGGCGCACCGTTTCGACGGCGCGCCCCTGCGGGGTTCGTGCCGCACCCGCGGTCCTCGCGCCCCAAGGTCCTTGTGCGCATGCGTTGTTGCCCCCGCGGGGCGTGCGGCCGCCGGGACCGCTAGCCTGCCGCTACAGCGGACGGCACACACCCGGGGGCCACGATGACGCAGAGCACGCCACGCACGACGGAGCAGCGCCGCGAGGACGCGCTGGCCCGGTTCGAGAGCGACGTCGACGTCTGGGTCGCCACCGCGGACGCCGCGGGCGTCGCCTGCCTCGTGCCCCTCTCCTTCCGGTGGGACGGAGCGAGCTTCCTGCTGTCCACCGGGCGCACCCTGCCCACGGGACGCAACCTCGCGGCGAGCGGCCGTGCGCGGCTGGCCTTCGGAGCGACCCGCGACGTGGTCCTCGTCGAGGGCGCTGTGACCAGGCTGGAGGCGGCTGAGCTCGCGCCCGGTGAGATCGAGGCCTTCGCGGCGCACTCCGGCTTCGACCCGAGCAGCCTGGAGACGCCCTACCCGTACTTCCGGGTCGAGCCCGTGTGGATCCAGGCCTGGCGCGAGGCCGACGAGATCGCGGGCCGCGACCTGATGAAGGACGGCCGCTGGCTGCCCTGACGGCCTCGCCGGGCCTGCACGGCCCACAGGCTCGCGACGGCCGGCGACGGCACGCGACGGCCGGACGGCGGCAGGCGACGGGCTGCAACGGCACGCGACGGCCGGCGACGGCACGCGACGGCCGGACGGCGGCCTACGCCGCGTGGCCGCCGTCCACCGAGAACTCGGCGCCCGTGACGTACGCGGAGTCCGGGCCCGCCAGGAAGGACACCATGGCGGCCACCTCCTCCGGCGCGGCGAAGCGGCCCAGGGCCGTCAAGGCCGACTGCGAGGCGGCGTAGGGGCCGTCCGCCGGGTTCATGTCGGTGTCCACGGGGCCCGGATGGACCAGGTTGGCGGTGATCCCGCGCTCGCCGAGCTCCCGCGAGAGGGCCTTGGTGAGGCCGGTCAGCGCCGCCTTGCTCATCGCGTACAGGGTGGCGCCCGGCCCCGGCACGCGCTGGGTCATGCAGCTGCCGATGGTGATGATCCGCCCGCCCCGGCCCATCCGGCCGGCCGCGGCGCGGGAGGTCAGGAAGGTGCCCCGGACGTTGACCGCGAGGACCCGGTCCACGTCCGCGGGCGTGAGCCCCTCCAGCGGTCCGAGCAGGCCCACGCCGGCGTTGTTCACCAGGACGTCGAGCCGGCCCAGGCCCCGTACCGTCTCCTCGACCGCTCCGGCGGCGCGCTCCGCGTCCCCCGCGTCGGCTTGCAGGGCCAGGCCGCGCCGGCCGAGCGCCTCGATCTTGCCGACTACCCCGGCCGCCGCGGCCCTGTCGTTGACGTAGGTGATCGCGACGTCGGCCCCGTCCTGCGCCAGCCGCAGCGCGGTCGCCGCGCCGATTCCCCTGCTGCCACCTGTCACCAGGGCCACTGCGTTGCCGTTCATGGTGTTCCTCCCGTGTCGGTTGGTTGCGAGTTCAATGAAATCGCCCCTGGATCAGCCGTGCTGGCGGGAAACGGACGTCGCGTTCGCGCGCGCCGGAGCGATGAGTCCGGGGCGGCCCGGGAGTCTGAACCCGTGACAGTGGACGTACCGGAGCCAAGGAGCGCAGTGCCATGGGAAAGCTGACCCTCACCACCTTCCTGACCCTCGACGGCGTGATGCAGGCACCGGGGGGCCCGCAGGAGGACCCCAGCGGCGGGTTCGCGTACGGCGGGTGGCTCGTGCCCTTCGCCGACGAGGGCATGGGGGAGTTCGTCACCGAGGTCTTCGACCGGGCCGGGGCCTTCCTCCTCGGGCGCCGGACCTACGAGATCTTCGCCTCGTACTGGCCCCAGCACGACGACCCCGCGGACCCGGTCGCGAGCAGGCTGAACCGGCTGCCCAAGTACGTGGCTTCGACCACGCTCAAGGAGCCCGCCTGGGGCCCCGCCACCGCGATCGACGGGGAGCAGCTGCAGAGCGAGGTCGTACGGATCAAGGACGCGACCGAGGGGGAGGTACAGGTGCACGGCAGCGGCGCGCTCGCCCAGTGGCTGCTGGCACGGGACCTGGTGGACGAGCTGAACCTGCTGGTCTTCCCCGTCTTCCTGGGCGGCGGACGCCGGCTGTTCCCGACGGGCGCGCTGCCGACGGCCTTCGAGCTGACGGGCTCCCGCACCACCGCGGCCGGCACGGCCATCCACAGCTACCGGCCGAAGGGGCGTGCCGTGTTCGGCACCTTCGAGTGACCCCGGGGATCAAAGGGCTCGACCGGCCGATCATGCTCGGGTAGCTTGGGCGCTTCCCCCGTGCGAGCCACCGAAGTCTCCACCTGCCTTCTGCCGTTGGAGAACCGGTGTCCACCCTCGCCGCCCCCGCCCCCGCCCCCGTCGCCGCCCCCCGCCGGGCCTGGCTCGCCGATCTGCCGGTCCTGCTGGTCGCCGTCGTCTGGGGCGGCAGCTACCTCGCCGCCAAGGGCGTCACCACCACGCACACCGTGATCGCGGTGCTCGTCCTGCGCTTCGCGCTGGTCCTGCCCGTCCTCGCCCTCGCCGGCCGGCGAAAGCTGCGCGCGCTGACTCCCGCGCAGCTGCGCGGCGCCGGAGTGCTGGGACTCGTACTCGGTGGGATCTTCCTGCTGGAGACCTACGGGGTCGTCCACACCTCCGCCACCAACGCCGGGCTCATCATCAGCCTGACCATGATCTTCACCCCGCTCGCCGAGTCGGCCGTCCGGCGCGAAGCCCCCTCGCCCGCCTTCCTCGGCGCCGCGGCCGTCTCCGTCTGCGGAGTCGTGCTCCTCACCCAGGGGGCGGGATTCACCACCCCGAGCCTCGGCGACCTCCTGATCCTCGGCGCCGCGCTCGCGCGGACGGTGCACGTCCTGCTCATGGCCCGGATCAAGGCCGTGCAGGAAGCCGACTCGCTCTCCCTGACCACCGTCCAGCTCGGGACGGCGGTCGCCGTGTTCGCCGTACTGGCCCTGATGCCCGGAACCGGCGCGAGCCCCTGGGCGGCCGCCGCCGACTTCGGCCCGGCCGAGTGGGCCGGGCTCGCCTTCCTCTCCGTCTTCTGCACCCTGTTCGCCTTCTTCGTGCAGATGTGGGCCGTCCGCCGCACCTCCCCCTCCCGCGTCAGCCTGCTCCTGGGAACCGAACCCCTCTGGGCCGCCGCGGCGGGCATCGCACTGGGCGGCGAGCGGCTCGGCGCGGCCGGGTTCGCCGGGGTCGCGCTCGTACTCGCGGGTACCGCCTGGGGACGGCGCGCGGCTGGCTGAACGAATGTCCGAAAGCCGCTCGGGAGAGGTCAACTCCCGGTCTAGGGTGGCGATATGCCGGTCCTGGACCTCAGTTCGATCGCTGAAGACTTCAACGAGAACCCGTACCCCCATTACGCGCGCCTGCGTGCGGAAGGGCCCCTCCACCGCGTGAAGGCGGCGGACGGCCAGGAGGTGTGGCTGATCGTCGGTCACCAGGAGGCCCGCCAGGCCCTCACGCACCCCGCGGTGTCCAAGAACTGGCTGACCTCCGGGCTCTACACCGACCGGGAGCGGACCGAGGCCAGCGCCAACATGATGCGCGCCGACCCGCCCGACCACACCCGGCTGCGCCGGCTGGTCTCCCGCTCCTTCGCCCCGGGCCGGATCGAGGGGCTGCGCCCGCGCATCCAGGAGATCGTCGACGGGCTGCTCGACGCGATGGAGGCCCTTCCCGAGCGCCGCGCCGACCTGATCGAGACCTTCGCGCAGCCGCTCCCCATGACCGTGATCTGCGAGCTCCTCGGGGTTCCCGAGGAGGACCGCGAAGCGTTCCACGGCTGGATCACCGAAATGGTCTCGCCCACCGGGGTCGCGTCGGAGAACGCGGCCGTGCGCGCCATGACCGCCTACACGGCCGAGCTCGTCGACGCCAGGATCGCCGATCCGGGCGAGGACCTGCTCAGCGACTGGGTGACCAGCCGGGGCGACGGGGGAGACCGGCTCTCGCGGCGGGAGCTGGTCGCCATGGCCGCCCTGATGATGGTCGGCGGGCACGAGACCACGGTGCACCTGGTCTCCAACGGGATGCGGGCGCTCCTGACCCACCCCGACGAGCTCGCCGCCCTGCGCGCCGACCCCGGCGGGCTGATCGACGGCGCCGTCGAAGAGATCCTGCGCTACGACGGCCCGGTCGAGACGGCCACGTTCCGCTTCGCCGGCACGGATCTGGAGATCGGCGGCACCTTCATCGAGGCGGGCTCCGCCATCCTGGTCTGCCTCGCCGCGGCGGACCGGGACCCCGCCCGCTTCGACCGCCCCGACACCTTCGACATCCGCCGCCCCGGCCGCGGCGGCCACATCGCCTTCGGGCACGGCATCCACCACTGCGTCGCCGCCCCGCTCGGCCGGCTGGAGGGCCGGATCGCGATCCGGTCCCTGGTGGAGCGCTTCCCGGACCTCCGGGAGGAGCCGGCCGTCCTCGAATGGGCGCCCGGGACCCTGGTCCGGGGCACGACCCGCCACCCGGTGCGCTGGTAGCCGCCGTGCACGGGACGGGCGGGAGCGGCGCCTCAGAGATCCGGGAGCTCCTCCAGCGCCACCCCGCGCCGCTCCCGACGCGAGAGCTCGCACGCCTCCGCCACCCGGAACGCGGCGAGCGCCTCGACCCCGTCGCACGGATTGGGTCCCTCGCCCCGCACCAGCCGGACGAAGGCCGCCAGCTCGGCCTCGTAGGCGGGAGCGAAGCGTTCCAGGAACCCGGGCCACGGCTTGGTGGCCGGGGGCGGGCCCTGGGGTTCGGTCGAGGCGATCGGCGTACGGTCGTCCAGCCCCGTGGAGACCTGGTCCAGCTCCCCGGCCAGCTCCATCCGCACGTCGTACCCGGCGCCGTTGCACCGCGTACCGGTACTGGAGACCAGCGTCCCGTCGTCCAGGGTCAGGACGGCGGCGGCGGTGTCGACGTCCCCGGCCTCCCGGAACCGCGCCGGCCCCGCGTCCGACCCGGTCGCGTACACCTCGCGCACCTCGTGCCCGGTCACCCAGCGGACCATGTCGAAGTCGTGCACCAGGCAGTCCCGGTACAGCCCGCCGGAGGTCCGCAGGTACGCGGCGTCCGGCGGCGAGGGATCCGCGGTCGTGGTCCGTACGGTGTGCAGCCGGCCCAGGGCTCCGGAGCGGACCAGCTCGCGCGCCGTCGTGTAGCCCGCGTCGAAGCGGCGCATGAACCCGAGCTGGAGCACCCCGCCGACCGCCGCCACCTCGCGCAGCAGCGCCAGGGTGCGGTCCAGGTCGGGGGCGAGCGGCTTCTCGCAGAACACCGGCAGCCCGCCGCGGACGGCCCGTACGACCAGGTCAGCGTGGCCTTCGGTGGCGCAGGAGATCACCACCGCGTCCACGCCCCAGGTGAAGATCTGCTCGACGGTGGGCGCGGCGGTGGCCCCGAGCCGGTCGGCGAGGCGCACCGCCCGCGCGGGGTCGGCGTCGGCGAGCAGCAGCGAACTCGCGTCCGCCTGCCGGGCCAGTGCCGCCGCGTGGAAGGAACCGATCCGGCCCGTTCCGATGAGCCCGATGCGCATGCACTCAACCTGACCCCGTCCGGGGGAGCTGTCAATCTGTCCCGCTGTGTCCGGCACGGTCCGCAATGGCCCCGATGACTGACCTTGCATGGTGCACTTTGAATCCTCCCCGCCTTAAAGGGCGGGGATTCCTGGCTCACGTTGGCTGGGGACCTGCGGTCCGTCAGCTCTTACACGATCGGCACCAGCCGGGTTGAGACCAGCCCGGACCAGCATGACGTGTGCGGAGTTCTTGTCCCTGGGGGACACGGTGCCGCACGCGGTGCAGGTGTAGGTACGTTCTGAGAGAGGTAGTGCGTGCTTGGTTCTCGCTCCGCACTGTGCGCAGTCCATGGTGGTGTGCGCGGGGTGGACAAGGTGGACGATGCGCCCGTGCTTGCGGGCCATGGCGATCAGCTCACGCTTGGTCGCGCCGATCGCCGCGTCGGCGGCCTTCCTCGCCATGGTGGACTTGGCGAGGAACTTCGGGCGGAAGTCCTCCACGGCCAGGGCGTCGTGGTCGCGGACCACGGCCTTGGCCCACTTGCGGGCGGTGTCCTGGCGTTGGCGGGCCACCTTCTTGTGGAGCTTCGCCGTCAGCCTTTTCGCGGCTCGGTAGCTCCTCGAACCGGTTTTGCCCTTCGCTGGTTTCCGGCGGGCCATCATCCGCTGGTAGCGGGCGAGCCTGGCGGCGGCCTTCCGCCCGTGCTCGGCGTGTGGGAGGTCGTGGGCGTCGCTGGTGGTGGTCGCGGTCTCCTTCACCCCCCAGTCGATCCCGATCACCGCCCCCGCCTCCGGAAGCGGCTCCACTGCGGCGGGAACGACGAAGGAGGCGTACCAGTGGCCGAGGCTGTCGCGGTAGATCCGCACCGAGGACGGGTCCGCCGGGAGGTCGCGGGACCAGACCACGGCCAGGTTGATGCCGCCCGCGAGGTGCAGGCGGCCGTTCTTGATCCGGAAACCGCGCCGGGTGTAGTTGAGGCTCGGGTCGGCCGCGTGCTTCTTCTTGTACTTGGGCATCCCAGCCCGCTGCCGCATCGGCAGCCGGGCCTTGATGTCCTTCACGGCTTTGGCGCGGGACTTCCCGAAGTCTCGAATCAGCTGCTGCTGCGGAACCGAGGAACCCTCCCGCAGCCACGCATTCGAGGTGCGCGCGCCGGTCAGCATGCTGTCCAGCCGGGCGGGCCCGCACTTCTCATCCTCGGCGTGGGCCTTCTTCGACCGGGCGCAGCATTCGTTCCAGATCCACCGGCACCGGCCCCACTCACCCATCAGTTTGGCGAGCGCGATGGACGACACACGCACGCGGTAGGTGAACCGGGCATGCCCGACCTCCCCCGTTTCCTGTGGTGTCATCACGAGATCAACCTAACCGAGCCCACTGACAACGCCAGAAAGCGCAGGTCACAACGAATGCGAAGAGAACTCCGGCGCTCCGCGCATACGACGGTGGGACCCATTCCTCCCCGGGCTGAAGCCCTGGGCGTCGTGGTGGAGATCCGGTGACGGATACTGGGCGGCTGCGGCTGAAACATATGACCGTTTCGGCGACCGGTTACCGCGGCGGGACAGCGCTCGCGGGACGGCCCGACAAGCGAAAGGCACGGGCAGACGTGGCTAGGGTTCGGACAGGGGTACGCCTCGTGGGCGCGGTGCTCGCGGCGGTACTGGGTGCCTCCCTCGTGGGCTGCAGCAGTACGGGCGGCAAGCGCGCCGAGGACCGCGCGAAGGCCGAGGCGGCGGGCCGGCCCGCCGTTTCCACCCCGCGCTGGACCTTCGCGATGGTCACCCACGCGGGCGACGGCGACACCTTCTGGGACATCGTGCAGAAGGGGGCCAAGGAGGCCGCGGCGAAGGACAACATCAACTTCGTCTACGCCCACGACGACCAGGCACAGCAGCAGGCCCAGTTCGTCCAGAACGCCATCGACCAGAAGGTCGACGGGCTGATCGTCTCCCTGGCCAAACCCGAGGCCCTCAAGGACGTCCTCGCCAAGGCCGTCAAGGCCGGCATCCCGGTGATCACGGTCAACTCCGGATCCGCCCAGTCCGCCGAGTACGGGGCGCTCACCCACATCGGCCAGGACGAGGAGATCGCCGGCGAGGCGGTCGGCACCGAGCTGGGCAAGCGCGGCCGCAAGAAGGCCGTCTGCGTCCTGCACGAGCAGGGCAACGTGGGCCACGAGCAGCGCTGCGCCGGAGCGAAGAAGACCTTCGGCGAGTCCGGCGGAACCCTGGAGAACCTGTACGTCGAGGGCACCAACATGCCCTCCGTCCAGGCGGCCCTGCAGGCCAAGCTCCAGGCCGACCCCTCCGTCGACGCGATCGTCACCCTCGGCGCGCCCTTCGCCCCCACGGCCGTCAAGGCCAAGGACGCGGCGGGCAGCAAGGCCGAGGTGGACACCTTCGACCTGAACGCCTCGGTGGCCCGCGACCTGAAGTCCGGCGCCCTCGGATTCGCCGTCGACCAGCAGCCCTACCTCCAGGGCTACGAGGCCGTCGACCTGCTCTGGCTCTACCGCTACAACGCCGACGTGCTCGGCGGCGGCAGGCCGGTGCTCACCGGGCCGCAGATCGTCACGGGGGCCGAGGCGGCCACTCTGGAGAAGTTCATCAACCGGGGCAGCCGATGAGCACCGCCACCAAGGCCCCCGCTCCCGCCCCCGCCCCGCGCGACGAGCGGCTCGCGCCCACCTCGCTGCTGCGCCGCCTGCTCGGCCGGCCCGAGCTCGGCGCGGTGGTCGGCGCGGTGGCCGTCTTCGTCTTCTTCTCCTTCGCGGCCGACAGCTTCCTGCGGGCCTCCAGCCTGAGCACGATCCTGTACTCGGCCTCCACCATCGGCATCATGGCCGTCCCGGTGGCCCTGCTCATGATCGGCGGAGAGTTCGACCTGTCCGCCGGGGTCATGGTCACCTCGTCGGCGCTGCTCAGCTCGATGTTCAGCTACCAGATGACCGCCAACGTCTGGGTGGGCGTCCTCGTATCGCTGCTCGTCACCCTGGGGATCGGGTTCTTCAACGGGTTCATGCTGACCCGCACGAAACTGCCCAGCTTCATCATCACGCTCGGCACCTTCCTGATGCTGACCGGCCTGAACCTCGGCTTCACCAAGCTGATCAGCGGCTCGGTCTCCACCAAGACCATCGCCGACATGGAGGGCTTCTCCTCCGCCCGCGCGCTCTTCGCCTCCCAGTGGACCTTCGGATCGGTCACCCTCAAGGTCACCATCCTGTGGTGGCTGGTCCTGGTCGCCGTGGCCACCTGGATCCTGCTGCGCACCCGCGCCGGGAACTGGATCTTCGCCGTCGGCGGCGGCGCGGACGCGGCCCGCGCGACCGGCGTACCCGTCGTGAAGACCCGCATCGGCCTGTACATGGGCGTCGCGCTGTGCGCCTGGATCTCCGGGCAGCACATCCTCTTCTCGTTCGACGTGGTCCAGTCGGGCGAGGGCGTCGGCAACGAGTTCCTCTACATCATCGCGGCCGTCATCGGCGGCTGTCTGATGACCGGCGGCTACGGCTCGGCCATCGGCTCCGCCGTGGGCGCCTTCATCTTCGGCATGACCAGCAACGGCATCGTGTACGCCCAGTGGAACCCGGACTGGTTCAAGTTCTTCCTCGGGGCGATGCTGCTGCTGGCCACGCTGCTCAACGCATGGGTCCGCAAGCGGGCGGAGGCGAAGTGACGATGACCGACATCGAGCTCGAAAACGAAGCGGCTTCCCCGGACCCGTCCGCGCCCGCCCTGGTGAAGCTGACCGACGTCAGCAAGTACTACGGCAACATCCGCGCCCTCCAGGGCGTCTCCCTGGAGGTCTCCGCCGGCGAGATCACCTGCGTCCTCGGCGACAACGGCGCCGGCAAGTCCACCCTCATCAAGATCATCGCGGGGCTGCACCGGCACGACGCCGGCACCTTCGAGATCGAGGGCGAGGAGACCGTGCTCGCCAACCCGCGCGCCGCCCTCGACCACGGCATCGCCACCGTTTACCAGGACCTCGCCGTGGTCCCGCTCATGCCCGTCTGGCGCAACTTCTTCCTCGGCTCCGAGCCCACCAAGGGCCGCGGCCCCTTCCGCCGCCTCGACGTGGAGCTCATGCGCGAGACCACCCGCGCCGAGCTGCTGCGCATGGGCATCGACCTGCGGGACGTGGACCAGCCCATCGGCACCCTGTCCGGCGGCGAGCGGCAGTGCGTGGCCATCGCCCGCGCGGTCCACTTCGGCGCCAAGGTCCTCGTGCTCGACGAGCCCACGGCCGCCCTCGGCGTGAAGCAGTCCGGGGTGGTCCTCAAGTACGTGGCCGCCGCCCGTGACGCGGGTCTCGGCGTGGTCCTGATCACCCACAATCCGCACCACGCCCACCTGGTCGGGAACCGCTTCGTGCTGCTCAAGCGCGGCACCATGGCGGGCAGCCACACCCGCGAGTCGATCACCCTGGACGAGCTCACCCGGCAGATGGCGGGCGGCTCCGAGCTCGACGAACTGAGCCACGAACTCGAGCGAGTGGCAGAATCAGGTCCTGACCGCACGCCCCGACCTGAAAACACGGCCGGCCCCACTCCGGGCACCACCGCACCCTGAGGGACGACACGACTCGATGAGCACGTACCGGGACTTCACGCTCGCCCACCGGGGGGCGGCGCGGGGCACCGTCCTGCGGACCATCGGTACCCGTGAGCGCAGGTCGCACCTGACCGCACCGCGCGTTCCGACCGTCGGCATCGACATCGGCGGCACCAAGGTGATGGCCGGGGTCGTCGACGCCGACGGGGTCATCCTGGAGAAGATCCGGACCGAGACCCCGGACAAGTCCAAGAGCCCCAAGGTGGTCGAGGACACCATCGTCGAGCTGGTCCTGGACCTCTCCGACCGGCACGACGTGCACGCGGTGGGCATCGGCGCCGCCGGCTGGGTCGACGCCGACCGCTCCCGCGTGCTGTTCGCCCCGCACCTGGCCTGGCGCGACGAACCGCTGCGCGACGCGCTCCAGTCCCGGCTCGCGGTCCCGGTCATGGTGGACAACGATGCCAACACCGCAGCCTGGGCCGAATGGCGCTTCGGCGCCGGCCGGGGCGAGGACCACCTGGTCATGATCACCCTGGGCACCGGGATCGGCGGGGCCATCCTCGAAGGCGGCCAGGTCAAGCGCGGCCGCTACGGGGTCGCCGGCGAGTTCGGCCACATGCAGGTGGTCCCCGGGGGCCACCGCTGCCCCTGCGGCAACCGCGGCTGCTGGGAGCAGTACAGCTCCGGGAACGCCCTGGTCCGCGAGGCCCGCGAGCTGGCCGCCGCCGACTCCCCGGTGGCGCACAACCTCATCGCCCGCGTCGGAGGCAACGTCTCGGAGATCACCGGGCCGCTCATCACCGAGCTGGCCCGCGAGGGCGACGCCATGTGCGTCGAGCTGCTCCAGGACATCGGCCAGTGGCTCGGCGTCGGCATCGCCAACCTCGCGGCCGCCCTCGACCCCTCCTGCTTCGTCATCGGCGGCGGCGTCAGCGCCGCCGACGACCTGCTGATCGGCCCGGCCCGCGAGGCCTTCCGCCGCCACCTCACCGGCCGCGGCTACCGCCCCGAGGCCCGCATCGCCAAGGCCCAGCTCGGCCCGGAGGCCGGCATGGTCGGTGCCGCCGACCTCTCCCGGCTCGTCGCCCGCCGCTTCCGCCGGGCCACGCGCCGGCGCGTCGAGCGGTACGAGCGCTACGCGCAGTTCGGCCGCCGCGACACCACCACCGGCCCCGAGGACCAGGAAAAGCAGTGACACCGCCCTCCCTGCCCCGCCAGGCCCCGTCCCCCGACGAGCGGTCCGGCGGGCCGATCCCCGCCGAGGACCGCAAGCACGTGGTGCGGCGCCGCTGGATCACGGCGATCATCATCCTGCTGCTGATCGGCGTCCCGGCGGGCTACCTCGCCGTCTCCGCCCAGCAGAGCCGCCAGAGCGGCCGCGACAAGGCCTCCAAGGTCGGCGCCGCCCAGGTCCGCACCGGCTGGCCCTCCAAGGTCCAGCGCAGCATCTACGAGGTCCCGATCCCGGCTACGGCCTCGCGGGTCGGCTACCTGGAGACCAACAACTGGCACACCAGCCGGCTGTACGTCCAGTTCGGGGTCACCCCGGAGGAGCTCGACACCTTCCTGGCCGGCGTCGGCACGAGCCGGGAGGCGCTGACCGCCGGGGTGTCGATCTCCCCCGCGCACACCGAGATCGCGGGCTGGCACTGGGGCCCGACCGGCAGCTGGTACGGGATCACCCTGGACGCCCCGGACCCCCGGCCGACCCGTGACATCACCGTCGACCTCAGCCACCCCGGGTACCCCAAGGTCTACGTGGTCTCCACGGCAGTGCCCTAGGGGGTGTCTGCCCCGCGGGTACAGTGCGTCCCGGGGCGGAGCCGTAGCGCAGAGGTCGTCGCGCGCGGTCTCCAACATCGCGAGGACGCCGGTTCGAATCCGGTCGGCTCCGCCTTCCCGGGGTGCACAGGCCCTAGCCTTGGATCATGAAGCTCACCAAGCGGCTGCACTCCTGCGTCCAGCTGGAGAAGGACGGGCTCGTGCTCGTCATCGACCCGGGCGCCTTCAGCGAACCGGACGCCGGCCTCGGCGCCGACGCCCTGCTCGTCACCCACGAGCACCCCGACCACTTCGAGGAGGGCAGGCTGCGCGCCGCCCTCGACGCGAACCCGGCGGCGCGGCTGTGGACCCTGCGCAGCGTCGCGGAGAAGCTCGCCCCCGCCTATCCGGGCCGCGTCCACACCGTGGGCCACGGGGACGCCTTCACCGCGGCCGGATTCGACGTCCAGGTGCACGGCGAGCTGCACGCCGTGATCCACCCGGACATCCCGCGGATCACCAACGTCGGCTACCTGGTGGACGGTTCCGTCTTCCATCCGGGGGACGCGCTGACCGTGCCCGCGACCCCCGTCGAGACCCTCATGCTCCCGGTGCACGCGCCCTGGAACAAGATCGCCGAGGTGATCGACTACGTCCGCGAGGTCAAGCCGCGCCAGACCCTCGCCATCCACGACGCCGGTCTGACCGACCTGGTGCTGCCGGTCTACGCCACCCAGATCGGCAACCTCGGCGGCGCCGAGTACGGCCGGCTCACCCCGGGGCACGCGGCCGAACTGTGACTGTCGGTGCCGGGCGGTAGGTTGGACGGCATGCGTATCGCCACGTTCAACGTCAACTCGATCACCGCCCGGCTGCCGCGCCTGCTGGCCTGGCTGGAGAGCTCCGGTACGGATGTCGTGTGCATCCAGGAGACCAAGTGCTCCGCCGAGCAGTTCCCGTACGAGGAGCTCCGCGCGCTGGGCTACGAGTCGGCCGTCAACGCCACCGGCCGGTGGAACGGCGTGGCCCTGCTCTCCAAGGTCGGCCTGGAGGACGTGGTCGTGGGGCTGCCCGACGGCCCCGACTACGAGGGCGTCCAGGAGCCCCGCGCCATCTCCGCGACCTGCGGCGGCGTGCGCGTCTGGTCGGTGTACGTGCCCAACGGGCGCGAGGTCGAGCACGACCACTACGGCTACAAGCTGGACTGGTTCCGGGCCCTGTCCACCGCCATCGCCGAGGACGCGGCGGGGGAGCGCCCCTTCGCGGTGCTCGGCGACTTCAACGTGGCCCCGACGGACGAGGACGTCTACGACCCGGCGGTCTTCGCGGGCCTGACCCACGTGACCCCGGCCGAACGGGCCGCCCTGGAGGCGCTGCGCGCCGCCGGACTCTCCGACGTCTTCCCGCGCGCGCTCAAGTACGACCGGCCGTACACCTTCTGGGACTACCGGATGCTGGCCTTCCCCAAGAACCGGGGCATGCGCATCGACCTGGTCTACGGCAACGCGCCCTTCGTCAAGGCCGTCACCGACTCCTACGTGGACCGCGAGGAGCGCAAGGGCAAGGGCGCCTCCGACCACGCGCCGGTCGTCGTCGACCTGGCGCTCTAGACCCGCTCCTGCGCCCGGCGCGAGCCCCGAACCGGGCGGGGCGGGGCGATCGCCGGACGACAGCCCGGCCCGTGATCCTCAGGCGCGCCCTATGGCCGGTCGCGGATCCTGGTGTCAGGCTGACCCCATGAAGATCCCTTTTCTGGCCAACTGGATCAACCGACATGAAACGGACCGGGGCGCGGGACTCGCCGCGGCCCTCGCGGACGACCCCGAGGGCATCAACGAGTTGTTCGCGGAATGCGAGATGCTGCGCGCCCACGCGCGCCAGGCCGGGCTCGAACTGGACGAGACCCCGGGCTCGTTGGAGGAGATCGACCAGCTGATGCCGCGCTGGCGCCGGGACCCGGAGATCACCCCCTGGCTCGGCAACGACGCGGGCTTCTACCTCGGGACCGTGATCATCCGCTCCGTTCCGGGGGCCGCGTGGCAGGTGTGGCCCAACGGGCAGCCGATGATCCGGCTGGCTTCGGGCCGCGAGCTGAACGTGGTCGAGTCGGGGGTGTCCTGGGCGATGACGGGATCCCCCGAGCTCAGCCAGGCGTACGCCGAGGCCTCGGAGGGCTGAGCCGCCTCCGGGAGCCGACCCGCCTCCGGGAGCCGACCCGCCTCCGGAAGGCCGATCTCCACGGAAGGCTGACCTCGCGGGCCTTTATGCGGCTTTTAGGCGTGTCGCGGTGAAGTGCCCTTCCGCAGCTGGATAGTTTGCGCTGACCTCGACACACCGACAAGTGGGCAGGGCAGCGTATGGCCGTCGATCCGTTGATCGAGCTGCGGGACGTCAACAAGCACTTCGGACAACTGCACGTCCTCCAGGACATCAACCTCACCGTCGGCCGCGGGGAGGTGGTGGTGGTCATCGGCCCCTCCGGCTCCGGGAAATCGACCCTGTGCCGGGCGATCAACCGACTGGAGACCATCGAGTCGGGCACGATCACGCTCGACGGGAAGCCGCTGCCGGCCGAGGGCAAGGAGCTCGCCGCCCTCCGGGCGGACGTGGGGATGGTCTTCCAGTCCTTCAACCTCTTCGCGCACAAGACGGTCCTCGCCAACGTCTCCCTCGCCCAGATCAAGGTCAGGAAGCGCAAGAAGGAGGAGGCGGACAAGCGCTCCCGCGAGCTGCTGGAGCGGGTCGGCCTCGCCAACCAGGCCGAGAAGTTCCCGGCCCAGCTCTCCGGAGGCCAGCAGCAGCGCGTGGCCATCGCCCGTGCGCTCGCCATGAACCCCAAGGCCCTCCTCTTCGACGAGCCCACCTCCGCGCTCGACCCGGAGATGATCAACGAGGTGCTGGAGGTCATGCAGCAGCTCGCCGCGGAGGGCATGACCATGGTCGTGGTCACCCACGAGATGGGCTTCGCCCGCTCCGCCGCCAACCGCGTCGTGTTCATGGCCGACGGGAAGATCGTCGAGGACCGGACCCCGGAGGCCTTCTTCACCGCCCCCGAGAGCGACCGGGCCAAGGACTTCCTCTCCAAGATCCTCAAGCACTGAGGGGCGGCCCGATGAGCCACCACCCCATGAGCCACCATCCGATGAGCCACCACCCCATGAGCCACCTGATCAGACGGAACCCGACGAGCCGCCGTCCGGCAGGGCGCCTGCGCGCCTGCGCCGCCGCCCTCGCCCTGACCCTCGTCCTCGCGGGAGCCCTCGCCGGCTGCGGAAAGTCCGGCAGTCCGCCGGTCAAGGGCCCGCAGCCCGAGGACCTGCCCGTCTACCAGGTGGCGACCGGCTTCCGGCTGCCGGACTCCCCGACCTGGACGAAGGCCAAGAAGCGCGGCCACCTCGTGGTCGGTGCCAAGGAGGACCAGCCGTACATGGGGGAGAAGGACCCAGCGAGCGGCCGCTACTCCGGCTTCGACATCGAGATCGCCAAGATGATGTCGGCCTCGCTCGGCTTCGACCCCAAGACGATCGAGTTCAAGACCATCGCCTCCGCCAACCGCGAGACGGCCCTGCAGAACGGCCAGATCGACTACTACGTGGGCACTTACACGATCAACGAAAACCGCAAGAAGCAGGTCGGCTTCGCGGGCCCCTACTTCCTCGCCGGGCAGTCCCTGCTCGTACGGAAGGGCGAGACGGAGATCGAGGGCCCCGAGGACCTCGACGGCAAGAAGGTCTGCTCGGCCGCCGGCTCCACCCCCTACCAGCGGCTCCAGAAGGAGTTCCCGCGGGCCGTCCTCGTCGCCTACGACACGTACTCGGTCTGCGTGGACAACCTGCTGACCTACCAGGTCGACGCCGTCTCCACCGACGACTCCATCCTCCTCGGCTACGCGGCCAAGGTCCCCGAGGAGCTGAAGGTGGTCGGCAAGCCCTTCTCCGAGGAGCCCTACGGCATCGGCGTCCCGCGCTCGGACAACGCGCTGCGGCTCGCCCTCGACGACGCCCTCGCCGCCAACGAGAAGAACGGCAACTGGAAGAAGGCCTACGAGGCCACCCTCGGCCTCTCCGGCCAGCCCGCGCCCGCGCCGCCCGCCATCGACCGCTACCCGGCGAGCTGAGGGGAGAGCGCACCGCCATGGACGTACTCACCGAAAACTTCTCGCTCTACGGGAAGGGATTCCTCGGCACCGTGGAACTCACGGTCTACGCCTCCCTCCTGGCCCTGGTCCTCGGTTTCCTGATGGCCTCCTTCCGCGTCGCCCCCGTCGGCTCCTTCCGGGTCTTCGGCACCGTCTGGGTGACCATCCTGCGCAACACCCCGCTCACCCTGCTCTTCTTCGCCGTCCTGCTGGGCCTGCCGCGCTTCGGCCTGGTCCTGCCCTTCGAACTCTTCGCGGTGCTGGCCCTGGGCTGCTACACCTCGGCCTTCATCTGCGAGGCCCTGCGCTCCGGCATCAACACCGTGCCCAAGGGCCAGGGCGAGGCGGCCCGCAGCCTCGGCATGTCCTTCGGCCAGACCCTGGGCACGGTCGTCCTGCCCCAGGCCTTCCGGTCCGTCATCCCGCCCATCGGCTCCACGCTGATCGCGCTCGCCAAGAACTCGGCGATCGCGGGGGCGTTCAGCGTCACCGAGCTGCTGGGCACGTACAAGACCCTCAACGAGCTGGGCTACAGCATCATCTGGACCTTCGTCTGGATCGCGGTGGGCTACCTGATCATCACCCTGTCCATCAGCGCGCTGTTCAACGTGCTCGAAAAGCGCTTCGGAGTCGCCCGATGACCGCGCACGCGCTCCACGGTGACCTGGAGTCCACCGCCCTCTACGACCTGCCGGGCCCGCGCGCCCAGCGCCGCCACTTCTTCTACGGGATCGCCTCGACGGCCGTCATCCTCGCGCTGCTCGGCTGGCTGCTGTACCTGCTCTTCGACACCAACCAGTTCACCGCCGCCAAGTGGAGCCCCTTCGCCTACAAGGGCATTCAGGAGCTGCTGCTCAAGGGCCTGTGGAACACCCTCAAGGCCTTCGCCTACGCCTCGGTGCTCTCGCTGCTGCTCGGCGCGGTGCTCGCCACGGGCCGGCTCTCGGTCCACCGGCCGGTGCGCTGGCTGTCCACGCTGTGCGTGGAGTTCTTCCGGGCCATGCCGGTGCTGGTGATGATCTTCTTCATCTTCGTCGCGCTCAAGGTCCAGCCGTTGCCCGCGCTGGTCGCCGGACTGACCCTGTACAACGGATCGGTGCTGGCCGAGGTGTTCCGTACGGGCATCAACTCGGTGGAGAAGGGCCAGCGCGAGGCCGCGTACGCCCTGGGCATGCGCAAGACCCAGGTGATGACCTACATCCTGGCCCCGCAGGGGGTCCGGGCGATGCTGCCCACGATCATCAGCCAGCTCGTGGTCGCGCTGAAGGACACCTCGCTCGGCTACCTGATCACCTACGAGGAGTTCCTGCACGCGGGCAAGCTGATCGCCTCCAACCTCGACTACGACCTGCCCTTCATCCCCGTCGTGATGATCATCTCCCCGATCTACATCGGGATGTGCATGCTCCTGTCCTGGTTCGCCACCTGGGTGGCCCGGCGCGAGCGCCGCAACCCCAAGACGAAGGCGGTCGACATCGACATCGACACGGCCGACCCCTCAGCGGCGCTGCCGGGCCGGATCTGACCCGGAGGGCACGCCCCCAGAGCCACACCCGGCCCGGCTGCAGCCGTGGATCACTGCTCGCGCAGCGGCACCGAGACGTACGAGGGATCGGTGCGCGGCGAGGAGAAGGTCAGCTGCCCGCCGGTCGGGTTGTGCTCGATGTACAGCGGGTCGACGGTGTCGACGACCACCGCGAGGCGGTGCCCGGCCGGGACGTCGTAGGCCGTGGAGAAGAGCTCCAGGTCCACGCCGAAGGACTGGCCGGCCTGCTTGCCGTGGAAGGTGTACGGGGCGTTGCTGATCAGCTTCCCGATGCCGAGCGGGCCCACGTCGTAGAGGTACGCGACGAAGGTGCCGTCCGACTTCGAGGGCGTGACGGTGGTGTGCACCTTGACCGTGCCCCGGACGCGGCGCTCCTCCTCGTAGCGCGGGGACTGCCAGACGGCGGCGAAGGCGCGGGGGAGCAGCGGGATGGAGGCGGTGGGGGGCGCCTGGGCGATCTGGTCGAGCAGGCTGGAGAGCATGACGATCCCGCCGTTGGCGCCGGAGTCGACGCCGGTGAAGAGGTGCTCGCTGTCGGAGAGCATCAGCTTCTCGGCGCCGCCGGAGCCGACCGACTTCCAGTCGGCGTACCCCTCGTACCCGCCGTCGCTGCGGGGCTTGATCTGGACCGGGGCCTCGGCGTCGATGCCGTTGGCCGCGCCCTTGAGGTAGCGGTCGAACCAGCGGTGGGCGTTGGTCCAGGTGTCGTTGGGCAGCCCGAGGAGCCCGGTCAGCTCGGCGGTGGCGTGGTCGCCGGGACGGAACTCCAGGCGCTTGGGTCCGGTCAGCTTCTCGAAGAACTTCGCGTACTGGTTGGGCGGGAAGATGGTGTCGCCCCAGGCGTTGCCGAGCATGATGGCGGCGCCGTTGGCATTGATGGCGTCCACCTTCTCGGCGGCGGAGCGCTTCTTGCCCCACTCGATCATCTGCGGTTCCCGGTCCAGCTTCGAGCCGAGGAAGTCGCCGAGGATCTGCTGGAGTTCGGGGCCGGGGCGCCCGGTGAGGAAGCCGGCGCCGCCGAGCAGGGCGGCGGCCTGGAGGTGCTGGGTGCGGCCGGAGTAGATGGATTCGATGAGATCGGCCCAGCCGCTGAGCGCGACCACGGCCTTGATGCGCGGATCGCTCGCGGAGGCCAGCAGGCTGATGCCCGCGCCGTAGGAGACCCCGCCCGTGCCGATGCGGGCGGCGTCGGCCGGGGTGTTGGCGAGGGCCCAGTCGATGACGGCGGAGACGTCGGCGATGTCCTTCGGCCCGGCGGTCTCGATCTCGCCGCCGGAGAGCCAGAAGCCGCGGGAGGTGTAACTGACCACGATGTAACCGGAGTCGGCGAGCTTCTTGGCCTGGGCGATGTATTCGATCTGCGGCATGCCCCAGCTGGTCGGCAGCACGATCAGCGGATACTTCGAGCCGGCGGCGCCGGCGCCGGCCGGGGTGAAGACGTTGCCCTTGAGGGTGATGCCGCCGGAGCCGGGGATGTCGTGGAAGGTGACCGCCGGTGCGGCTGCCGCGGCTTCCGAGAAGGCGGCGATCGTGCGGGCGGGAGCCGCCTGGGCCTGATGGGGGGCCAGGCCCAGGGCGGCTGCTGCCAGTACGGCTGCCATGACAGTCGCGGTGCTGGTGGTGCGGACCGTGCGGACCATCGATCGCTCCTCGCGTGTGCCGGGTGTCAAAGTGACCCGACGGTAACGGGAGGGGCTTACCGGTGGTAACCCGTGAGTAAGTTACGTGCCGGTAACGATTGAATGATGGTCAACTTCGCATGAGGGGAGCTGGTGTCGCCCGCCGGGCTCAGCCGACCTGCGGGGCACCCGCCAGGGCGCTCTTGCCCTGCCACTGCTCCCAGCTCAGGTTCCACTCGCCGTAGCCGTTGCCGAGGTCCGGCTTGCCCTTGGAGCCCTGGCCCACGACCTCGAACGGGTCGCCCGCCTGGGCCGCCGCGAAGAACGCCTTGGCGTTCTCGTCGCTCATGCCCACGCAGCCGGAACTGGTGTTGGCGCGGCCGAAGTTGGCGGTGTTCCACGGCGCCGCGTGCACGTACATGCCCGACCAGGTCAGCCGGATCGAGTAGTCGACCATCTTGTCGTAGGAGTCGCCCAGGCCCACCGTCTGGGAGTCCATCCGGATGGTGCCCTCCTTCGACATCATCACCATCTTCCCGTCCCAGGAGGCCTTCTTGCCGCCGGGGGTGCCCGCCGAGACCGGGATGGTGCTGACGGCCTCGCCGTTCTCGGTGACCGTCGCCTTCTTGGTGTCGAGGTTCACCTTCACCTCGCGGTCCTTGCCGATCTTGAACTCGGTGTTGTAGTCCTTGACGAACATCCCGCCGCCGGAGCCGGAGTCGACCCCGTTCAGGTTCATCGCGACCTTCACGTCGGTGCCGGACTTCCAGTACTCCCTGGGCCGCCAGTCGATGCGGTCCTTGCCCGAGTAGTCCCTGATCCAGCCCCACGAGCCCTCGGTGTTGTTCGAGGTGGTGACCTTCAGCGCCTTCTCCACCTCGGCCTTGTTCTTCACCGGGTTGTCGAAGGCGATCGAGACGGGCATGGCCACGCCCACGGTGCTGCCCTTGGGGATGTTGATCACGACCTTGTTCACCTTGTCGGGGGCCGAGGTCTTGAAGGTCGTGGTCGCGGTCTGGCTGTCCGTGTTCTGGGCCTCGACCTTGTACTCGGAGGAGGGCAGGGCGTTGCCCTGCGAGACCCAGGTCCTCCCGTCGGCGGATATCTGCCCGGCCAGTTCACCGCCCTTGGCGTCCGTCACCTTCACCGTCGCGAGCTTGCCCTCGGCGATCGTCACGGTCACCGGCGCCCCCGCCTTCACCTGGTCCCCGGTGAGGTTCACCGAGACCGCCATGGCCGGCTTCTCCTTCATCTCCGCCTTGGCTCCGCCGCCCGCCGTGGCGCCACCACCGCCGCAGGCCGCCAGCGAGGCGGCCAGCAGGGCGGTGCCGGCCGCCAGGGCGGTGCGGCTGCGTACAGAGAAGACCCGGCGTGTGCGGCTCAACGAAAACCCCTCCGAAGTAATGATCGTCCGCAAAAGAAGATGCGAACGGAACAACTCTAGGTTGCGGGAGATCAGGAAAACTTCAGGATTTCTTATGTGACATGGACCGCAGCGATACGGTCATCGTCCGGTCACAATCGCCGGACACCGCGGTCACGGGCGCCTGTGAGAGTCCTGTACATCCACCGATTTGGACGTACAGGACGTACAGGAAGGCCGGTCAGCCGTGTGTG
The DNA here is from genome assembly GCF_044759865.1 of Streptomyces sp. NPDC099050. Lineage (NCBI taxonomy): Bacteria > Bacillati > Actinomycetota > Actinomycetes > Kitasatosporales > Streptomycetaceae > Streptomyces > Streptomyces sp. NPDC099050. The sequence goes on from NZ_JBIWAE010000028.1 coordinate 79,761, forward strand.
CACTGCTCGTGACCCCCACCCAGCAGCACCAGACCCGAAGCCGGGACAGGGAGCTCACCGTGCGCTCGCTGTCCGTTCAGGAATATCAGGCATTTCTGTCCCGGCACGGCCGGGCCAGCTTTCTCCAGTACCCGTCCTGGGGCAGCGTAAAGGACCTTTGGCGATCGGAAAGGGTCGGATGGCACTACCCCGGCGGTGAAATAGAGGGGGCCGGACTCGTTCTCTACCGTCAATTCCCGGGCACCCGGAAATACTTCGCCTACCTCCCCGAAGGGCCCGTCGCAGACTGGGCCGACCCCGACATCGACCGCTGGCTGACCCCCCTCAAGAACCACCTCAGGGCCTCCGGCGCCTTCGCCGTCCGCATCGGCCCGACCCCCGCCTACCGCCGCTGGGACGCGGCCGCCGCCAAGGCGGGCACCGGACCGGGCCGGCAGATCTCCGACGTCCTCGCCACCGAGGTCGACCCGGTCGGCGCCGCTCTCGCCGACCGGCTGCGCACCCGCGGCTGGAAGCGCTGCGGCGGCGAGGACGACGGCGACGCCCAGCCCCGCCACGTCTTCCGCGTCCCGCTCGCCGGGCGCACCCTCGACGACCTGTGGTCGGGCCTGAGCCAGGAATGGCGGCGCAATGTGCGCAAGGCCACGAAGGCCGGGGTCGAGACGGTCGTCGGCAGCGCCGCCGAGCTGCCCGAGTTCTACCGGCTGTTGCGCGTCACCGAGGAGCGCGACGGCTTCCGCCTCGGCCGCTCGCTCGCGTACTACCAGCAGCAGTACGAGGTCCTCAACGCCGAGGAACCCGGCCGCATGCGCCTCTACCTGGGCGTTCACGAGGGGGAGATCCTCGCCGCGCACACCATGATCGTGGCCGGCGGCCGGGTCTGGTACCAGACCGGCGCCTCCGCGGACCACCGCCGCGAGGTCCGCCCCAGCAACGCCCTGCAGTGGCGCATGATGTGTGACGCACATGCCCTCGGAGCGGACGAATACGACATGCGCGGGGTACCCTCCACCCTCGACCCCGAGACACGGTCCTTCGGGCTGCTGCGCTGGAAGCTCGGCACCGGCGGGCAGGTCGTGGAAACCCTCGGCGAGTGGGAGACCTCCATGGACGGATGCGCCAACACGGCCCTCTACAAGGCGTTCCAGGCGTACATGGCCCGCCGGTGACCCTCGCAGACCCCAGAGCGGCCGGCACCCCGGCCGCGACAGAGCCCCCCACCGACCGCGCGGCACCGAAGAAGACCTCGGTGCTGCGCAGCGGCGCGCTCATGGCCGCCGGCTCGATCGTCTCGCGGGCCACCGGCTTCGTCCGCTCCGCCGTGATCGGCGCCGCCCTGGGCACCACGCTGCTCGGCGACGGCTACGCGGTCGCCAACACCGTCCCGAACATCCTGTACATCCTGCTCATCGGCGGCGCCCTCAACGCCGTCTTCGTGCCCGAGCTGGTCCGCGCCGCCAAGGAGCACGCCGACGGCGGCGCCGCCTACACCGACCGGCTGCTCACCGCCTGTACGGCCGCGCTGGTGGTCCTCACCGCCGCCGCCGTCCTGGCCGCCCCGCTCATCGTCTCGGCGTACACCGGCTACAGCGGCGGCCAGGAGTCCACCACCGTGGCCCTGGCCCGGTACTGCCTCCCGCAGATCCTGTTCTACGGGCTGTTCACGCTGCTCGGGCAGGTGCTGGGCGCCCGCGGCCGGTTCGGCGCCATGATGTGGACCCCGGTCCTCAACAACCTCGTCGTCATCGCCGTCTTCGCGCTCTTCCTCACGGTCTCGCACGGTTCGGGAGGGACGCTGAGCGCCTCCGACACGCGGCTGCTGGGCATCGGCACCACCGCCGGCATCGTCGTCCAGGCCCTCGGCCTGATCCCCTCGCTGCGCGCCGCCCGCTTCCGCTGGCGCCCCCGCTTCGACTGGCGCGGCAGCGGACTGGCCCGCCCGCTGCGCAACGCGGGCTGGCTCGTCATGCTCGTCCTGACCAACCAGATCGCGTACTGGGTCGTGACCCGGCTCTCCACCGCCACCGGCGAGCGCGCCGTCGCCGAGGGCCTCGCGGGCGGCGCCGGCTACCTCGCCTACAGCAACGCCTACCTGCTGTGGATGGTCCCGCAGGGCATCGTCACCGTCTCCCTGGTCACCGCCCTCATGCCCCGGATGAGCGCCGCCGCCACCGACGGCGACCTCGCGGCCGTGCGCAAGGACGTCTCCTACGCGCTGCGCTCCACCGCGGCCCTGGTCGTCCCCGCCGCCGCGCTCTACGCAGCCCTCGCCCCCTGGGTGATCGGCGCCGTCTTCGAGCACGGCCGCACCGGCGCCGCCGACGTGGCCGTCATGGCCGGCATGCTCGCCGCCTTCGCACCGGGCCTCATCGCCTACTCCGCGCAGTACGTGCTCTCCCGCGGCTTCTACGCCCTCTCCGACACCCGGACCCCCTTCTTCCTCAACCTCACCATCGCCGCCCTCAACGCCGGGCTCTCGGCCGCCGCGTACCTCCTGCTGCCGCCGCGCTGGGCGGTCACCGGCATGGCCGCCGCCTGCTCGGTCGCCTTCGGCGTGGGCGCGGCCGTCACCGCGTACGTCCTGTCCCGGCGGCTCGGCCCGCGCGCGGGGACCCGTACGGAACGCCGCAACACCGCCCTGCGGACCCACCTGAGGCTCCTCGCCGCCTGCGCCCCGGCGGCCGTCGCCGGGTACGCGGCCGCGCACGCCGCCGACCGGTTCGCGGACCTCCCCGGGATCCTCGGGAACATCACCGGGGCCGCGGCGGGAACCGTGGTCATCGTCCTCGTCGTCGTACTCCTCGCCCGCCCCCTGCGGATCACGGAGATCACCGACCTGCTGGCCTCCGTAAGGCGCAGAACCGGTCGCTGACCGGACCGGCTTTCGGCCGCCCATATCGGCCGAAAGCGGGAGGGGACCGATCCGCGACCCTGGAATACTGACCCGATGCCACGCGTACTGCTGATCGAGGACGACCCTTCCATCAGGGAGGGCGTGGGTCTCGGCCTGCGCCGCAGGGGCCACGACGTGAGCGCGGCGGAGACCGGCGAGGCCGGACTCGACCTCATGGCGAGCTTCCACCCCGAGCTCGTCCTGCTCGACCTCATGCTGCCCGGCATCAACGGCGTCCAGGTCTGCCGCCGGATCCGCGAGACCAGCCAGGTCCCGATCATCATGCTCACCGCGCGCGGGGACGACTTCGACATAGTCGTCGGCCTGGAGGCCGGCGCCGACGACTACATCGTCAAACCCGCCCGCACCGAGGTCATCGAAGCCCGCATCAAGGCCGTGCTGCGCCGCCTCAGCGAGCCCGCGGGCGGCCGCCCCGACGTGGAGTTCCACGGAGAGCTGGCCGTAGACCGGGCCGGACTCACCGTCGCCAGGAACGGCGAGCGCCTCCCCCTGGCCCCCAGCGAGATCAAGCTCCTGCTGCACCTGTCGGCCTCGCCCGAGCAGGTCTTCTCCCGCCAGCAGCTCCTCGAATACGTGTGGGAGCACAGCTACCACGCCGACGCCCGGCTGGTGGACGCCTGCGTGCGCCGCCTGCGCCACAAGATCGAGGACCCCGACGGCGCCCCCCGCTACATACAGACCGTGCGCGGCTTCGGCTACCGCTTCGGCCCGCTGTAAGCCGCGCGCATGAGACGTTTCGCACCGCTGGGCCTGCGCACCCGGCTGATCGCCGCCTTCCTGCTGGTCGCCGCCATCTGCGCGGTGAGCACGGCCGCGCTCACCTACCAGCAGGCCCGCAACGCGATCCTCAAGCAGAGCCAGGACACCGCCGTCAGCACCCTGCGCGACCTGGTCGACTCCCAGTACACCCAACTGCCCATGGGGCAGGCCGAACTCCAGCGGCTCGTCGGGGAACTGGGCAAGCGCGGCCAGCCGCACCCCTGGATCGTCTACGGGGAGTACGGAAAGCTCCGCGCCACCTCCAACCAGGGCGGCGCGACCACCTCGGCCGCCGTCACCGACCGGCTCCGCGGCGAGGTGGGCGCCCATCCGCACGGAGCCTTCCAGCGCACGAGGGACCGGGGCGGCAACCTCTCCCTCGTCGTCGGCATGCCGGCCGTCTTCAAGTACGGAGAGGCCTACGAGACCACCGGCGCCGTCTTCTACGCGGTCGTGCCCCTGGACAGCGAACAGACCACCGTCGACGCCCTGGTCGCCGCCGCCCGCATGGGCGCCGTACCCGGCCTGGCGATCGCCCTGATCCCCGCCCTGCTCGCGGCCCGCAGCGTCCTGAGGCCCGTACGGGACATGCGCAAGGCCGCGCAGCGGCTGGGACGCGGCCGGCTCGACACCCGGATCGAGGTGCGCGGGGCCGACGAACTCGCCGGGCTCGCCCGCACCTTCAACGAGACGGCCCGCGCCCTCGAACACTCGGTCAGCGAACTCCGCGAGGCCGAGGCCCGCGCCCGCCGCTTCGCCGCCGACGTCTCCCACGAACTGCGCACCCCGCTCGCCGGGATGCTCGCCGTCACCGAGGTCCTCGACGAGGGCGCCGAGGACCTCGACGCCGACACCGCCAAGGCGCTGCGCCTGATCAGCGCCGAGACCGGGAAACTGGCCGTGCTCGTCGAGGACCTCATGGAGATCTCCCGCTTCGACGCCCGCGCCGCCGAGCTCAACCTCGACGAGGTCGACGTCGCCGAGATCGTCACCAAGACCCTGGAACGCCGCCACTGGACCGACGGGCGGGTCACCACCGACCTGCCCCCGGACGTCCGCGCCCGGCTCGACCCGCGCCGCTTCGACGTGGTCCTCGCCAACCTCGTGGGCAACGCCCTCAAGCACGGCGGGACCCCGGTCCGTGTCGCGGTCCGCACCGAGAACCGGCCCGAGGGCGGGCGGCTGCTCGTCGAGGTCGCCGACAGCGGGCCCGGCATCGCCCCCGAGGTGCTGCCGCACATCTTCGACCGGTTCTTCAAGGCCGACGCCGCCCGCACCCGCTCCACGGGCAGCGGTCTGGGCCTGGCCATCACCCTGGAGAACGTCCGCCTGCACGGCGGCACCCTGCGCGCGGCCAACGGCCCCGGCGGCGGTGCGCTCTTCACCCTCGACATGCCGCTGGAGGCCCGCGTATGACCCGGGTGCGCAGGGCCGCGGCCGCGCTGACCCTCCCGCTGCTGCTCGCCACCGGCTGCGGCATCGCCACCACCGGGGTCGTCGAGAGCGGCCGCGCCGGGACCGTGAAACTGGCCACCGCACCCGACCCGGGCCTGCTCTACTTCATCGCGCCCGACGGCGCGCTGGTCCCGGTCCCGGTCTCCGACCGGATGCAGCGGCCCGACATCGGCTTCACGATCGGGGTGCTGCTCCAGGGGCCGGGCGAGGCCGCGAGGGAAGCCGGTCTGACCACCGAGCTCCCGGAGGCGCAGCGGAGCACGGGCGGCACGGACCACGTCCGGGCGGCCGTCAAGGCCGACGGCGACGGGAAGACCCTGCGCGTCGTCCTGCCCATCCCGGTCGAGCCGCTGTCCGGAGCGGCCCTGCGCCAGCTGGCGTGCACGGCCCTCGCGGCGGCGCACGGCAGCCCGGCCCCCGAGATTCTCCTCATCGGCACCGAGTCGAAGGAACGGCGGGCCGAGTGCGTCACTCGGCCGGGGCCGACCGCGGACCGGGAGGGCTGACGCCGGACACGGCCCGCGCCCCCTTGCGGGCCGGGCCGCCCGCCGCCACCGTGTGGCGCATGGACCAAGGACCGGCCCCCGACGTCTTCGACCCGCGGCTCTACGCCGAAGGCGTCCCGTACGACCGCTACCGCCTGCTGCGCGACCACCGCCCTGTGGCCTGGCAGGACGAGCCGGAGGTGCTCGGCTGGCCCGCCGGCCCCGGTTTCTGGGCCGTCACCCGGCACGCCGACGTGGTCCGCGTGCTGCGCGACCACCGCACGTACTCCTCGCACCTGGGCGCCACCCAGATCCGCGACCCCGACCCGGCCGACCTGCCGTTCCTGCGGCGCACCATGCTCAACCAGGATCCCCCCGAGCACGGGACCCTGCGCCGGACCGTGTCCCGCGCCTTCACCCCGGCCCGCGTCGACGCCTTCGCCGCCCGGGTCCGCGGCCGCGCCCGTACGCTGCTGCGCGCCGCCCGCGACGGCGCCGAGGACGGGGCCGCCGACCTGGTGCGCACCGTCACCGACGAGTACGCCCTGCTGAACCTCACCGACCTGCTGGGCGTCCCGGCCGCCGACCGGGGGCTGCTGCTGGAGTGGACCGTACGGATCATCGGGTACCAGGACCCCGAGGCCGCGGACGCCGCCCCGGCGCCGCCGCGCGGCCCGGACGGGAAGCCGCTGAATCCGCGCTCGCCGGCGCTGCTGGGGGAGATGTTCGCCTACGCCCGCGAGCTGGCCGCGTACAAACGGGCCCACCCCGGCGACGACGTGATGACCGCCCTGGCGCTCGCCGGACTTCAGGACGCGGAGCTGGAGATGTTCTTCTTCCTGCTCACCGTCGCGGGCAACGACACCGTGCGCAGTGCGGCGCCCGGCGGCCTGCTCGCCCTGGCCCGCGACCCGGACGCCTACGCCGGACTCAGCGGCGGACGGGTCCCGCCGGACCGGGCCGTCGAGGAACTCCTGCGCGTGCACCCGCCGGTGCTGAGCTTCCGCCGCACCGCCGCCGCCGACACCGAGCTCGCCGGACGGCGGATCCGGGCCGGTGACAAGGTGGTGGTCTTCCACGCCTCCGCCAACCACGACGAGCGCGTCTTCACCGACCCCGGCCGCCTCGACCTGGGCCGCGCACCGAACCCGCACGTCTCCTTCGGGGACGGCCCGCACGTGTGCCTGGGCGCCCATTTCGCGCGGCTCCAGCTGCGCGTCCTCTACGAGGAGTGGATCGCCTCCATGCCGGCACCGGAACTGGCGGGACCACCTCGCCGGTTGGTGTCGAACTTCATCAACGGGATCACACGGCTGCCGCTGCGGGTGTCCGGGCCGGGCCGGTGACATCGGCGACCAGCTCCGTCACATCGGGGCCGTAGGCATCGGAGTTGACCACCTTGAGCAGGAGGCAGAAGGAGTCGCCGCCGTAGGAGTCGGTCAACTTCCGCTGGTTGCGGGCCAGGTAGCGGGCCGCGGCCTGGTTGCTGATGGCGGTCTGCCCGCACAGCAGGAACACCGGCCGGGACCCCTGCCCGGTCGTCAGCCGCGCCAGCAGCACGTGCTCGACGAGGCCCTTGACCCAGCGGTAGGTCTCCCCGCCGACGGTGATGGCCCCGCGGTCCGGTACCGGCTCGCTGGAGACGATGATCCGCACCCCGGGGAGCATGGAGGCCAGGTGGGCCGTGGTCCGGGCGTTGGAGGAGGGCCCGCCCACGCAGAACTCGGCCCGCTCGCCGAAGCCCTGACGGGCTCCGTCGTGGGTGACGATCTGCACGTTCGCCCCGCAGTCCTTGATCAGGGCGGATATCTCCAGCAGCGCGAAGGCGTCGTTGCGGTGCAGGGAGGAATCGGTGCCGCCCATCTGCCGGTTGACCACGAACAGGCAGTCCGAGCCGGTCGGCAGCCCGAAGAAGGCCTGCTTGCGGCGCAGCGCACGGCGCCAGACATAGGTCCGGGTGAACCAGCCGAACCCGCCGCTGCATGCGGTGGCGATCACCCCGAGCACGATGTTGCGGACGTCCTCATTCATGCGGCGGATCGTAGCCGTCACGCCGCCTTCATGACGTGGTGGGTGCGGGGAAGTTACGCTGCCGCTCCAAGGTCTGACAGGCAGTCGACTGGAGGAACCGAATGCGTGGTCCCGCCGCACGTAACCTAGCGCTCCTCGCGCTCGCCGGGGCGCTCGTCTCGACCGGGGCGGATGCCCCGACGTCGAAGAGCGCCACCCCGCAGAAGGTCCCGGTGGCCGCCGGCTACGGCGGGGCCGTCGCCAGCGTCGACGCCGATGCCAGCGCGGTCGGCATCGCCGTCCTGCGCAACGGCGGCAACGCCGTGGACGCCGCCGTCGCGACGGCCGCCGCGCTCGGGGTCACCGAGCCGTACTCCGCCGGGATCGGCGGGGGCGGGTACTTCGTGTACTACGACGCCCGGTCCCGCCGGGTCAGCACCATCGACGGCCGCGAGACCGCCCCGGCGACGGCCACCCCCGGGCTGTTCCAGGCGAACGGCCTGCCGATCCCCTTCGCCGAGGCCCAGACCAGCGGCCTCGGCGTCGGAGTCCCCGGTACGCCGGCGACCTGGCAGAGCGCGCTGGAGACCTGGGGCACCCGTTCACTGGGGCAACTCCTCAAGCCCGCCGAGAAGCTGGCCCGCGAGGGGTTCACCGTGGACTCCACCTTCCGGGCCCAGACCGAGCTGAACCAGGCCCGCTTCCGGGACTTCCCCGACACGAGCGAGCTCTTCCTGCCCGGCGGCGCCCTTCCGGTGGTCGGCTCCACCTTCAAGAACCCCGACCTGGCGGCCACGTACGCGGAGCTGCGGCGCAAGGGCGCGGGCGCGCTCTACCGGGGCCGGCTGGCCGAGGACATCGTCCGGACCGTGCGCACGCCCCCGGTGGACCCGGACGCCACCCGTGTGGTCCGCTCCGGCGATCTGACCACCGGGGACCTGCGCGCGTACGAGACCAAGCGGCAGGAGCCGACCCGGGTCAAGTACCGGGACCTGGACGTGTACAGCATGGCCCCGTCGTCCTCCGGCGGGACCACGGTCGGCGAGGCGCTGAACATCCTGGAGCGCACCGACCTCGGCAAGCTCAGCGAAGCCCAGTACCTGCACCGCTTCATCGAGGCCTCCCGGATCTCCTTCGCCGACCGGGGCCGCTGGGTCGGCGACCCGGCCTTCGAGGAGGTGCCCACGAAGGAGCTGCTCTCGCAGGCTTACGCGGACACGCGCGGCTGCCTCATCGACCCGGCCAAGGCGCTGACCAGCCCGCTGGCTCCGGGGGATCCCCGTAACCCGGTCGCCTGCGGCGGCTCCGGCCAGGCCGCCCCGACCACGTACGAGGGGGAGAACACCACGCACCTGACGGTCGCCGACCGCTGGGGCAACGTGGTCTCCTACACGCTGACCATCGAGTCGACCGGCGGCAGCGCCATCACCGTCCCGGGGCGCGGCTTCCTGCTCAACAACGAGCTGACCGACTTCTCCTTCGCCCCGGCGGCGCCCGGCGTCCCCGACCCCAACCTGCCGGGCCCGGGCAAGCGGCCGCGCTCGTCGATGTCGCCGACCATCGTGCTGGAGGACGGGCGTCCGGTGCTGGCGCTGGGTTCCCCGGGCGGGGCGACCATCATCACCACGGTGCTCCAGACCCTGACCGGGCACCTGGACCGCGGGCTGCCGCTGGTCGATGCCATCGCGGCGCCGCGGGCCAGCCAGCGCAACCAGACCACCACTGAGCTGGAGCCGGGCCTGTGGAACAGCCCGGTCCGGGCGGAGCTGGCGGCCCTCGGCCAGGGCTTCCGGCAGAACCCGGAGATCGGTGCGGCCACCGGGGTCCAGCGGCTGCCCGACGGACGGTGGCTGGCCGCGGCCGAGACGAGCCGGCGGGGCGGAGGCTCGGCGATGGTGGTGCACCCGTACGGGAGGCAGTAGGGCTTGCGGAGCAGTAGGCCTTACCGAGAAGTAGGGCTTGCGGAGCCGTAGGCCTTGCGGAGCAGTGGCCCTTACAGGGCGGTGAGGATCCTCGGACCGGCGGCGGTGATCGCGACCGTGTGCTCGGCGTGCGCGGCGCGGCTGCCGTCGACGGTCCGCAGGGTCCAGCCGTCCGGGTCGCAGGCGTAGTCGTCCGTACCGCCCGCGACGAGCATGGGCTCGATCGCGATGACCATGCCGGCGCGCAGCTTCGTACCCTGACCCGCCGGGCCCTCGTTGGGCACGCCCGGCTCCTCGTGCATGGAGCGCCCGACGCCGTGGCCGCCGAAGCCGTCGGGGATGCCGTACCCGGCGGTGCGGCAGACGGTGCCGATGGCGTGGGCGATATCGCCGACGCGGTTGCCGGGCCGGGCGGCGGCGATGCCCGCGGCGAGCGCGGCCTCGGCGGTCGAGATGAGCCGCAGGTCGGCGGGGCGGGCCCGGCCGACCGTGAAGCTGACGGCGGCGTCGCCGACCCAGCCGTCCAGTTTCGCGCCGCAGTCGATGCTGACCAGGTCGCCGTCGCGGAGCCGGTAGTCGTCGGGGATGCCGTGCACGATCGCGTCGTTGACGGAGGCGCAGATCACGGCGGGGAAGGGCACCGGGGCGAACCGCGGCCGGTAGCCGAGGAAGGGCGAGCTCGCGCCGGCCTCGCGGAGCACCTCGCGCGCGGCCAGGTCGAGCTCCAGCAGGGAGACCCCTACGGCGGCCCGGTCCCGGACGGCGGCGAGGGCGTGGGCGACGACGCGCCCGGCGGCGCGCATCCGGTCGATCGATCGGTCTGTCTTCAGTTCCACCATGCCAATAACTATACCGGTATAACTATAACGGGATACTTATTGGGCTCCGGGGTAGGGTGAAGGCATGGTCCGTACCCCCCTCACACCCGAAGAGCGCGAGCGCGGCGAGCGGCTCGGCGCCCTGTTGCGCACGGCCCGCGGCGGCCGCAGCATGGTCGAGATCGCGGCCAGCGCCGGGCTCTCCGCCGAGACCCTCCGCAAGATCGAGACCGGCCGGGCCCCGACCCCGGCCTTCTTCACCGTCGCCGCCCTGGCGGGCGCCCTGGGGCTCTCGCTGGACGAGGTGATGCGGCGCTGCGCCCTCGTGCCCGTCTGAGGTACGGGGCGGTGGGCGGGCCACGGCCGTTCGGCCGCCGGGCCCTCCCTCCGGCGTGGCGTTAGAGCGGGCCCGGCGGGCCGAACGGCTCAATCGGCGGTGGGAGGACCGGGGCGCGGGGCAAGCGTGAAGGCGTGTCAGACATGAACGCATCCACATCCAAGCGACTCGGCCTCGGACTCGTGGGCGCCCTCCTCGCGGGCGGCCTGCTGCTCGCGGCATGCGCCGTCCCCGAGGGACGGGCCCACTCCGGGGACCCGGGCGACGTGGTCTTCCGCCACCCGGGCGTCGTCGTCAGCCACACCCGGCTCCAGCGCGCGAAGCAGATGGTCGCGGCCGGCGAGGAGCCGTGGAACTCCGCGTACCAGGCGCTCCTGAAGAGCCGTTACGCCTCCCTCGACTACCAGGCCCACCCGGCCGACGTGGTGCCCTGCCCCTTCGACTCGGGGCCGCAATCCTGCCTCGACGAACGGCAGGACGCGATCGCCGCGTACACCCACGCCCTGCTGTGGTCGGTGAACGGCGAGGCCGCCCACGCCCGCAAGGCCGTGCAGATCATGGACGGCTGGTCCGCCGTGAGGAAACGTCGCTCCGATGACAACGCCGACAACGCCGGCCTCCAGGCCGCCTGGTCCGGCTCCACCTGGGCGCGCGCCGCCGAGATCGTCCACGCCGACTACCCGAGCTGGGGGGACGGGCGGGTCGCCCGCTTCAAGGAGATGCTGCGCACGGCCTACCTCCCGGCCGTCCGCGCGCAGGTGCCGGCGTACAACGGCAACTGGGAGCTGGCCATGACCGACGCCGCTCTGAGCATCTCCGTGTTCCTGGAGGACCGGGCCGTCTTCCGGGAGTCCCTGGAGCGGTTCCGCGCACGCGTCCCGGCGTACTTCTACCTCAAGCACGACGGCGCGCACCCGCTGCCCCCGCCGCGCACCGCCATCGACTCGCCGGAGAAGGTGGCGGCGTACTGGTTCGGTCAGGAGACGTACGTCGACGGCGTCGCCCAGGTGACCTGCCGCAACCTGATGCACGTCGGCTACGCGCTCGCGGCGTCGGCGCACATCGCGGAGACGGCCTGGCACCAGGGCGTCGACCTGTACGGGGAGCAGGGCGAGCGGCTCCGGGCGGCACTGGAGTTCCACGCGAAGTACCAGCTGGGGGCCGAGGCCCCCGGGTGGCTGTGCGGCGGCAAGCTGGAGCGCACGATGGGACCCGACCTGGAAGTCGCCCTCCAGCACTACGCGGTGCGGACGGGCGCGAAACTCCCGTACACCCGCGAGCTGGTCGAGAAGACCCGGCCGGCCGGGACGGACGACCTGTTCGTGGCGTGGGAGACCCTCACCCACGGGGAGGCGGTGCGGGGATAGCCGACCGGGCCACGCGTCGACGGGCTCCTGATCGAGCGGCACCCGCACCCGCACCCGCACCCCACCGACCGCCGTGCCGAGCAGCTCGACCTCACGCCCGAGGGCGCCGCCCTGCGCACCCGGCTCCTCGGCCTCCCCTCCGTGGACTCGCCGGTGTCCGGGCTCGCCCCGGAGGAGCGGGGCCCGGAGGAGCAGGGCCCGCTGAAGGACCTGCTGGAACGGGCCGTCACCTCCCGTTGACCGGCTCCCGCCGGCCGGGCCGCGTAGGGTCGGGCGCATGACGATCGAGGAGCTGGGCAGAGCGAGGTACGTCAGTCTCACCACCTTCCGCAAGAACGGCACGGCGGTGGCCACGCCGGTGTGGGCGGTGGCGGACGGCGACGAGCTGTACGTGTGGACGCGCGACGACGCGTGGAAGGTGAAGCGGATCCGCAACGACGGGCGGGTCACGGTCGTGGCCTGCGACGTACGCGGGCGGGTGGCCGAAGGCGCCGCGGCCGCCGAGGGCGAGGCGCGGCTGCTGGACGCGGCCGGGCTGAAGCGGGTGCGGAAGCTGATGGGCCGCAAGTACACGTGGCAGTTCTGGCTGCTGGACGTGCCGGCCGCCATCGTCCGGCGCGGTCGGCCGCACATCGCGATCGCGATCAGGCTTGCCCCGCCCGCCGTCAAGCTTTGAGACTCCTGTAGCCCGCCCGTAACACGGGTGGGATCCAATGCGGGGATGGAGACCGCGACTTCGCAGGTGATCGGACAACTCTCCGGATACATGCGGGGGTTGACGCAGCGACTGGATCCCGGGGCGGGCTGGTACGGGGAGTTCCTGCGGCGGGACCCGCAGGGGATGCGGGCCTGTCTGGACGGGGCCGCGATGCCGCCCTGGGACGTACTGGAGTCGCTGCTCGGCGACTTGGCGGCATCGACGGGCGCGACGGCGCTCGCGCGGGAGACGCAGTACGCGGCCGGTCTGCGGGCCGCCGCGGTCGGGGTCTGGGACCGGCTGCCGGGCGGGGTGGAGGAACTGCGCACGCTGCTCGCCTCGACCGCGGAACAGCGGGCCCGGGCCCGGGAGGGCCTGCGCGTGCTGTCGGCGCGGCTCACGGAAACGGCGGACCCGACGCAAGCGCGGGCCCTGTCCCGGGAACTCTCCTGGACCCGCGACGACGCCGCCCGCGCGGCGGCCCGCCACGACGACCTGACGGCCCGCCTGGAGGCGGTGGCCCCGGGGACCGCCGTCCGCCCGGAGGACGACTGGCCCGGACACCCGGCGCAGGCGCGGCCGGAACCCCTCAACGCGGTGCCCGCGCAGCGCGCCGCGATGTCCCCGGGCGGGGTGCCCGCCGGGGCGTGGCCGGGTCCGCGGGAAGGCGGCGTGCGGGGCGACACGGGGCCGCGGGACGCGGAGTGGGCGGGGCCGCCGGCGGATGCGCGGGACGCGGCTTCGGGCGCGGCGTGGAGTGTGGGGCCGGGCTCGGCGCAGGGCGCGGCATCGAGTGCGGGGCCGGGCCGCTTGTCGGGTGAGGCTTCGGGCGTTGGGCCGGGCTGGGCGCAGGGCGTGGCGTCGAGTGTTGAGCCGGGCTGGCTGTCGGGCGAGGCCTCGGACGTGGCATCGCGCAGGGTGCCGGGCGCGGCGTCCGCCCCGGCAGCGGGCCCGGCAGCGGGCCCGGCGTCGACAGTGGCGGGGGAGCCGGTCGGGCGGGCCGAGGGGCGGTGGCTGCGCGGTGCGCGGCGCAGCGGCGGGGCTCGGTACGCGGGGGCGGCGGAGCCCGAGGCCGCAGCCGTCACCGTGCCCCCGGGGCAGCCTTCGTCCACCCCGCCCCTGCGCGGCGCCCGCTTCGGGCGGCCCGCCCGCGCGGCGGCTGAGCCGGCCTCGACGGGGGAACCGGGGTCCGGGCACGCCGCCCCGGCAGGCGGCGCCTCGCATGAGCCCGCCCGAGCGGGCGCCGAAGGGCCGCACTCCGGACAACCGTCCGCCGGCGCGGCCGAGGGCGGTCCCGTCGGCCCCCACGGCATGTCCGGTGGCTCCGCCCCGGCCGGCAGCCCGCACGGCGCGCCTGCCCAGTGGCAGGACCCGGGGTCCACCATCGGCCCCCACGGCATGTCCGGTGGCTCCGCCCGGGGCCGCAACGCGCAAGGGGATCCCGCCCAGTGGCACGCTTCGGCCGCCGGCGCCGCCGGCGCCGCCGGCCCCCACGGCATGTCCGGTGGCTCCGCCCCGGACGGCAGCCCGGACGGCAGCCCCCACGGCGCGTCCAGCCCGCGGGACGGAGCCTTCCGTGGCTTCGTGGAGGGGCTCGTGGCCCTGCGGAGTCAGGGGCGGAGCGGGGAGGCGCACGTGCTGCTCTGCGAGGCCGCCGCCGGGCCCGCCGAGCAGCTGGTGCGGCTGGGGGAGGAGCTGGGGCGGGCCGGGCTGGCCGCGGACTGGGCCACCCTGCTATGGGAGGCGGCCTCCCTGCCGCCCGCCCGCTTCGCCGCGGCCGCCGCCGTACTCGGGCCGGCCGACCGCGAGGCCCTGCTGCGCCAGGGTGCCGCCCGTCCGGCCGCCGAGATCGCCGAGGCGGCCCTCGTGCTCGCGGAGGCCGGCCACACCCCGGAGGCCGACGCCCTGCTCGCCGCCTTCGTCCGGGTCCGCACCGCCGAGGAGTCGGCCCGGCTCGCGCGCCGGGATCCCCACTGGTTCGTGCCCCGGCTGCTCCGCGCCGCCGAAGCCCTCTCGGGGGCTCAGCACCGCGACCTGTTGCACGCCCTTCGAGTCGCGAATCTGCCCGTCGCCTGACCGGAAACGACCACGTGTCGACGTAACTCCTGCGTTTGGTGATCCACTACTCCAACCGCGCAACGCGGTCTTGCCCCGGGCCTGGCCGAGGCCTACCTTCAACTCCCTACGCGCAGCCGTCGTACACCCTCTACGTGCGTAGAAGCCGGCGTACCCCGTCGCGAGGAGCAGCTCATGGCCCAAGTCGTCCGCGCCGCACTCGTCCAGGCCACCTGGACCGGAGACACCGAGTCGATGATCGCCAAACACGAGGAGCACGCCCGCCGGGCGGCCGCCCAGGGCGCGAAGATCATCGGCTTCCAGGAAGTCTTCAACGCCCCTTACTTCTGCCAGGTCCAGGAGCCCGAGCACTACCGCTGGGCCGAGGCCGTCCCCGACGGCCCCACCGTCCAGCGGATGCGGGCACTCGCCCGCGAGACCGGCATGGTGATCGTCGTACCGGTCTTCGAGCTGGAGTCCGAGGGCTTCTACTACAACACCGCCGCGGTCATCGACGCCGACGGCAGCTACCTCGGCAAGTACCGCAAGCACCACATCCCCCAGGTCAGGGGCTTCTGGGAGAAGTACTACTTCCGCCCGGGCAACCTCGGCTTCCCCGTCTTCGACACCGCCGTCGGCCGGGTCGGCGTCTACATCTGCTACGACCGTCACTTCCCGGAAGGCTGGCGTGAACTGGGCCTGAACGGCGCTCAGTTGGTCTACAACCCCTCCGCCACCTCCCGAGGCCTCTCCGGGTACCTGTGGCAGTTGGAGCAGCCCGCCTCGGCCGTCGCCAACGAGTACTTCGTCGCCGCCATCAACCGCGTCGGCCAGGAGGAGTACGGCGACAACGACTTCTACGGCACCAGCTACTTCGTCGACCCGCGCGGCCAGTTCGTCGGGGAGGTCGCCAGCGACAAGGAAGAGGAACTCCTCGTCCGCGACCTCGACTTCGACCTCATCAAGGAGGTCCGCGACCAGTGGGCCTTCTACCGCGACCGCCGCCCCGACGCCTACGGAGGACTCGTACAGCCGTGACCAACCCGATCCCCCTGCACAGCCGGCACCGCTCCGTCCTGCCCGACTGGCTCGCGCTCTACTACGACCGCCCCATCGAACTCACCCACGGAGAGGGCCGCCACGTCTGGGACGCGGACGGCAACCGCTACCTCGACTTCTTCGGCGGCATCCTCACCACCATGACCGCCCACGCCCTGCCCGAGGTCACCAAGGCCGTCTCCGAACAGGCCGGGCGGATCATCCACTCCTCCACCCTCTACCTCAACCGCCCGATGATCGAACTGGCCGAGCGCGTCTCGGCGTTGTCGGGAATCCCCGACGCCCGGGTCTTCTTCACGACCTCCGGCACCGAGGCCAACGACACCGCCCTGCTGCTCGCGACGACGTACCGCCGCTCCAACCAGATCCTGGCGATGCGCAACAGCTACCACGGCCGGTCCTTCTCCACCGTCTCCATCACCGGCAACCGCGGCTGGTCCCCGACCAGCCTCTCGCCGCTCCAGACGTACTACGTCCACGGCGCGGTCCGCACCCGGGGCCCCTTCGCCCACCTCGACGACACCGCCTTCACCGCCGCGGCCGTCGCCGACCTGGAAGACGTACTGGGCCAGGCCCGGGGCGGGCTCGCGGCGCTCATCGCCGAGCCGATCCAGGGCGTGGGCGGCTTCACCTCCCCTCCCGACGGGCTCTACGGGGCCTTCCGCGAGGTGCTCGACCGGCACGGCATCCTCTGGATCAGCGACGAGGTGCAGACTGGGTGGGGCCGGACCGGAGAGCACTTCTGGGGCTGGCAGGCCCACGCCCAGAACGGCCCGCCGGACATCATCACCTTCGCCAAGGGCATCGGCAACGGCATGTCCATCGGCGGAGTCGTGGCCCGCGCCGAGGTGATGAACTGCCTCGACTCCAACTCCATCTCCACCTTCGGCGGTTCACCGGTCACCATGGCGGCGGGCGTGGCCAATCTCGCCTACCTCCTCGAGCACGACCTCCAGGGCAATGCCCGCCGTGTCGGCGGTCTGCTGCTGGAGCGGCTGCGGGCCGTCGCCGCGACGGTGCCCGCCGTGCGCGAGGTGCGCGGCCGGGGCCTGATGGCCGGACTGGAACTGACGAAACCCGGCACCGACCAGGCGGACCCGGACGCGGCCGCCGCCGTACTGGAGGCCGCCCGGGCCGGCGGCCTGCTGCTCGGCAAGGGCGGCGGCCACAACACCAGCGTGCTGCGCATCGCGCCGCCGCTCTCCCTCACCGTCGCCGAGGCGGAAGAGGGCGCCGAAATCCTCGCCGAGGCCCTCCGCATCCTCAACTAGCACCGGGGGAGACGTACATGAGCAGCATCCGCACCCTGATCCGCGGCGGCCTCGTCATCACCGCGTCCGACGAGCTGCACGCCGACGTGCTGATCGAGGACGGCCGCGTCGCCGCCCTCGCGGCGCACGGCACGGCGGCCGCCGAGACCTGGACGGCCGACGCCGACGGCAAATGCGCCGTCGACTACGCCTTCCACGTGATCCTCTCGGACGTCAACGAGCGGACCCTGAAGGAGATGGACCACCTGGTGGGGGAGGGGATCACCTCCTTCAAGAGTTTCGTTGGCTCGCGTGACCAGGAATCTTCACGGAGGCTCGGCGACGTAGTGGGTGCGGGCGCCTCGTGCTGAACGACGCGGGGCCCAGCGGCGTGGGCTGCCGGCGTCGCAACGGCTTGTACCGCCGACCGGACCATCGCATTCCTTGCGGAGTTCCGGTCGGCACCCCTCTTGGTTCGGAATTGCAAGGCGAAGGGAATTCTCGGGTATGACCAGAACTCTCATTACCGGTGGCCTTGTAATCACGGCTTCCGACGAGTTGCACGCGGATGTTCTGATCGAGGACGGCCGTGTCGTGGCGATGGCGACAGCGGGCAGCCAGCAGTGGACTGCGGACCGGGTGATCGACGCCTCGCGGAAGTACGTGATCCCGGGCGGGGTCGATGCGCACACGCATATGGAACTGCCGTTCGGCGGCACCTTCGCGTCGGACACGTTCGAGACCGGGACCCGAGCTGCCGCCTGGGGCGGGACGACGACGATCGTCGACTTCGCGGTGCAAACACCCGGGCACTCCCTCCGAGAGGGCTTGGACACCTGGTATGCGAAAGCCGACGGACAATGCGCGATCGACTACGCCTTCCACATGATCGTGTCCGACGTCAATGAACACTCCCTCAAGGAAATGGACGGACTAGTCGAAGAAGGCGTAAGTTCGTTCAAATTGTTTATGGCATACCCCGGCGTGTTCTATTCGGATGACGGGCAGATCCTGCGGGCGATGCAGCGGGCCTCGGGCAACGGCGGGCTGATCATGATGCACGCCGAGAACGGCATCGCGATCGACGTCCTGGTCGAACAGGCCCTGGCCCGTGGGGAGACGGACCCGCGCCACCACGGCGAGGTCCGCAAGGTCCTCCTCGAAGCCGAAGCCACTCACCGCGCCATCCAGCTCGCCCGGGTGGCCGGCTCCCCCCTCTACGTCGTCCACGTCTCGGCGGAGGAGGCGGTCGCGGAGCTGGCGGCGGCCCGGGACAAGGGCCTGCCGGTCTTCGGCGAGACCTGCCCGCAGTACCTGTTCCTCTCCACGGACAACCTGGAGGAGCCGGACTTCCAGGGCGCCAAGTACGTCTGCTCCACCCCTCTCCGTCCGCGCGAGCACCAGGCGGCCCTGTGGCGCGGCCTGCGGACGAACGATCTTCAGGTGGTGTCCACCGACCACTGCCCGTTCTGTTTCCGGGGGCAGAAGGAGCTGGGGCGGGGGGACTTCTCGAAGATCCCGAACGGGCTGCCGGGGGTGGAGAACCGCATGGACCTCCTCCACCAGGCCGTCCTGGACGGGCACATCAGCCGCCGCCGCTGGATCGAGATCGCGTGCGCGAGCCCGGCCCGGATGTTCGGTCTCTATCCGCAGAAGGGCACCATCGCGCCGGGTTCCGACGCCGACATCGTCCTCTACGATCCGCACGCCGAGCAGGTCATCTCCGCCGAGACGCACCACATGAACGTGGACTACTCGGCGTACGAGGGCAGGCGGATCACCGGACGCGTCGACACGGTCCTCTCGCGCGGCGAGGTCGTTATCGACCGCCGGGAGTTCACCGGGCGGGCCGGTCACGGGGCCTTCGTTCACCGCTCCACCTGCCAGTACCTGTAAGCCGCACCCACGCCCGAACGCAGTAGCAAGGAGCCATGCATGGACTTCGGCCTCGTCCTGCAAACTGACCCGCCGGCCTCCCAGGTCGTCAGCCTCATGAAGCGCGGCGAGCGCAATGGCTTCCGCTACGGCTGGACCTTCGACTCGGCCGTGCTGTGGCAGGAGCCGTTCGTCATCTACAGCCAGATCCTGGCCAACACGCAGCGCATGCACGTCGGTCCGATGGTCACCAACCCCGGCACCCGCACCTGGGAGGTGACCGCCTCCACCTTCGCCACGCTCAATGACATGTACGGCAACCGCACGGTGTGCGGGATCGGGCGCGGGGACTCGGCCATGCGGGTCGCCGGGCGGGCGCCCAACACCCTGGCCCGCCTCGGCGAGGCCATCGACGTCATCCGCGACCTCGCGGAGGGGCGCGAGGCGGTGGTGGACGGCAACCCGATCCGGATCCCCTGGATCACGGACGGGAAGCTGCCCGTGTGGATGGCGGCGTACGGGCCGAAGGCCCTCGCGCTGGCCGGGCAGAAGGCGGACGGGTTCATCCTGCAGCTCGCCGACCTCTACCTCACGGAGTGGATGATCAAGGCAGTCCGGCAGGCGGCGGTCGAGGCCGGCCGGGATCCGTCCGCGATCACCATCTGCGTGGCGGCCCCGGCGTACGTCACGGCTGACGACTCGGCACAGGCACTGGCCCACGCCCGCGACCAGTGCCGCTGGTTCGGCGGCATGGTCGGCAACCACGTAGCCGACCTGGTCTCCCGCTACGGCGAGCACTCCTCGATGGTCCCGGACGAGCTGACCGAATACGTCAAGTCCCGCCAGGGCTACGACTACAGCCACCACGGCCGTACCGGGAACCCGTCGGCCGACTTCGTCCCCGACGAGATTGTCGACCGCTTCTGCCTCCTGGGCCCCGTCGAGGCCCACGTCGAGAAGCTGCGCGCCCTGCGGGATCTCGGCGTTGACCAGTTCGCTGTCTACGACATGCATGACGCCCGGGAAGCGACCATCGACGCGTACGGCTCCGACGTCATTCCGATGTTCGCCTGACTCTCGCGAGCGCTGTGGGGCCGACCAGATGGTCGGAGATGGTCGGTCCCACAGCGGGTTGCCGGTTGTTCGGGGCGTACAACGCGCAAAAGGATCCCGGGGTCGATCATTCATCCCGGTTTCGATGCTGCGGTTTCCCGCCGTGAGTTGGCCACTGTTGGCGACGCTGCAGCCGTCGAGGGTGAAGCTCCCACAACTCCGTTGGCCCGAGGCTAGGCATCTGAGCAGTCACATTGCGCGGGGGGCCACCGCACCCTGCCGACGTCGTGCGCTGTTGTTGTGTCATGGCGCCAGTCTCTCTGTGGGGGCTTCCCCACCCCGTGCGGGCGGACACGGGTTCAGGCGGAGGGCACCGAGGAGAAGGGGCTGTCGGCCAGGCGGGCCAGCAGATCAGCCGGATCCTGGTAGGCGGCGGTCGCTCCCGCCTCTTCCAGGTCGCCGCGCGGGATACCACCGCACAGCAGTCCGACGCCCGCCACGCCGGCCCGCACCGCGGCCTTCATGTCCCACACCGTGTCGCCGACGAAGACGGCACGCTCGGGCGTCGCCCCGGCCAGTTCGAGTGCGTGCTGCAGGGGTTCGGGGGAGGGCTTGCCTTCCTCGACGTCGTCGGAGGTCGCCGTGTCGGTGATGGCGTCGTCGGCGTCGATGGCTCGGCGCAACGCGGTCAGTTCCCGGTCTTTCGCGGAGGTGACCAGCACGACCTTCCAGCCAGCCGCGGAGAGAGTCCGCAGGAGGTCGGCCGCTGAGGCCAGTGCGGGGAGGCGGTCGAAGTATGTGGCGTAGAGGGCGTCGTGGACGCTGCTGATCAGCTCGTCGTCGCCGCGGTCACGGTCGTCCGCGAGGAGGTGGTCGAGGAGGTCTTCGCCCGGCAGGCCGACGGCGCGGTGGATCGCGTGCATGGGTATGCGGTGTCCGTGCTGGTGCAGAGCTTCCCACCAGCAGACGACGTGCAGATGATTGGTGTCCGCGAGGGTGCCGTCCACGTCGAAGAGGGCGGCGCGGTTCTGGGGCATGACGGGTGCCTCCTCACCTCGTAAGGCCGGCCCGAAGCCGAGACCAGCGAGCCCAGGCCAGGTCTGCCTGCTCATCGTGCGCCTGCCCCGTTCGACTCGCTTCATCCCGGCGACCGACACAGGGGCCGGTCTCCGAGGCAGGCCAGGGAGCAGCCGGTGTCGAGGCCGTGTGCACGGCGGCGATGACCGGTGGTCGTATCGCCTGATCCGCGCCAGCAGGAGAGCGTGGTTGAGGAGCTCCATGGCCCGGCGGCCTTCTGCGGACCGGCGGCCTTCTGCGGAACGGACTCCGGCGCCCGCGTGAGTGGGCTTGTCGCCGGGCGGCAGGGGGCTCGTGGTGTCAGGGGCGGTTGTGGTGGTCGGGTGCGTCGTCGGGGTTGTGCCAGGAATCCTGTCGGGCTCTGGCCTGCGGGTTCTGCCCGGTGGTGGCACCAGGGTCGAGGTTGCGGGCCCTGCGGCGGGCGCCGTACCAGAACGCGCCGATCAGCAGGGCGACGACGACCACGCCCGCGAGCAGGAGGAACAGGGACGGGGAGGTTTCAGCCGCGAGTGGCATTGTCGGGATCATGTGTGTGCGCGTACCCCCTGGTGGCCCCTGCACCGCAAAACGAGAGAGCACCTCACCCAGACGGCCCCGGCCCCCGTGCGTCGCGCCTCTTGAGCGGCAGGGCCATGCCGAAGTGCGTCGGACGGGGTCGAGGGGGCAGGATTTCGTTCAGGCACCCGCCTGGGGAGCCCTGGTTGGTAGGCGGTGATCTTCATGGAGGTTCGTCCGGCGGGGGGCCGGCTGCTGGCCGATTCGACGGTCGCGCAGGCGGTGGGGATGCTGATGGCGGCCATTCCCGGGCCGGCCCGGCTTGCGGCAGAGGTTTTGTCGGCCGCCGCGGCGCGTGCCGGGGTAAGCGCCGATGAGCTTGCGAGGGCGATGGTGACGAGCCCGGCAGGCACCCCCCTGCCGACCGGTATCGACCGGGCGGTCCGGGGCGCGGTAGAGACGGCGCGCGAACCCGTGACGGAGGCTGCCGGCGCGTCGGAGGGATCTTGGCCGAGGCTGATGCCGAGCCGTGCCCAGGTCGAGCAGGCGCTGGGCCGGTTCACCGAAGCGCGGATCCGTCTGACCGCAAGCCCGGCCGACGATGAGGCACGGCGGGCGGTGGAGGACGCGGTCTTCACACTGTGCGTGCTGATGGGAAGGCCATCCGCGTACGCCGCGCTTCAAGACGCCACCCAGTACATCGCCGACTGAGTGCCGGGCGTCGAGGCCAGAACCGAGGTCGGTGCGCCGACGCCGCACAAGGTCTGTCAGCCGCCGGAGACGAACTCGATCTCGGGGAAGACATCCCGGAACGGCCTAGCGATCCGGGTCCCCTGTGGCGGGTCGGCCCATCCGCTGTTTGCCTGGAAGGGAGACCCCACACCGACCCGAGGACTGACCATGACCGGTAACAGCCAGCCGAGCGAGCGATCCCAGCAGATGCGCGACAAGGCTCAGGAGCTGGAGCAGGCGGCACAGCATGCCACCGATCCGGTGGAGCGGCAGCGCTTGAAGGACAAGGCCATGCGCATCCGGGAGAGGAGTGAGCAGGAGAACGGCAGGGGCAGCGGGACCATGGACCCCATGTAGACCGGCCCGGCACGTGTCCGCGTCGGTCCCACCGGGTCGACGTACGAGCCCGGCAGAGCGGCATCTGGGGCGCTGACCGGCCTCGCGCCCGACGGAGCGGTCGGACTGCCCCCACGGCGCGCCAAGCCACGCTAAATCCGCCGGCGGAAGGACCTACCTCATGGCTGTCCGGAACCAGCTGGTGCATCGGCCGCCGACAGCGGTTTGGGCGGTGCTCGCCGATCCGACCCTGTACGGGGAGTGGGTGGTGGGCCCGTCCGAGTCCACGCCGCTCGATCAGACCTGGCCGCAGGTGGGCTCCCGGCTCCGCTACACGGTGCGGCTGGGCCCTTGGTCGACCGAAGGGGTAACGACCGTGCGTCACCAAGAACCGGGCAGGGAGCTGGAACTGGAAGCGTCGTTCAAGGCGCTGGGCACTGCACGGATCTTCCTCCAGCTCCGGCCGTGGGGCGAGGAGACGCTAGTCGTATGCGACGAGCACCCCTTGCGTGGCCTGGGCGGCACCTTGCACAACCCCGCCGTCGAAGCCCTGCTCCAGCTCCGCCACCGGGGAATGCTGGCCCGCCTGGCCACGACCGTGGAACACGAGCGCGCAGGGGCCCGCCATGCCTGACGCAGTGGTGATCGGTGCGGGCCCGAACGGGCTGGTGGCCGCGAACCTTCTGGTCGACGCGGGCTGGAGCGTGGAGGTCCTGGAGGCACAGCCGGAGCCCGGCGGCGCGGTCCGCAGTGACCGGGGCGTCCATCCGGACTACGTCTCGGACGTCTTCAGCGCCTTCTACCCTCTGGCCGCGGCCTCCCCGGTCCTGACCCGCCTCGACCTCGCAGCCGAGGGCCTGCGGTGGAGCCACGCCCCGTCCGTCCTGGCCCACCCGCTGAAGGACGGCAGGTGCGCGGTACTGGAGCGCGACGTGGGAGCGACCTCGGACGGCCTCGCAGGATTCGCGGCGCCCGACGGGGGCGCCTGGCGGGACATGTACGAGGTGTGGAGCCGCATCGGTCCCGACTTGGTCGAAGCCCTGTTCACACCCTTCCCTCCGGTCCGCCCCGGCCTCCGGCTCGCTGCGAAGCTGCGGACCTCCGGCGGACTCCGGCTGGCCCGGAACCTCGCTCTGCCGGTGCGCCGCCTCGGCGAGGAGGAGTTCGCCGGAGAAGGCGGGCGGCTCCTGCTGGCCGGGAACGCCCTGCATGCCGACCTGGCTCCCGAGGCTGTCGGCAGCGGGGGATTCGGCTGGCTGATGTCGATGCTCGGACAGAGCCACGGCTTCCCGGTCCCCGTCGGGGGGTCGGGCGCCCTGACCGCGGCGCTCGTAAGCCGCCTCCGGCGCCGCGGAGGCGTCCTGCGCTGTGGAGAACGCGTAGCGTCAGTCGTCGTACGCGGTCGTACAGCGATCGGGGTCAGGACCGAGGGCGGGGAGACGGTCGACGCCCGCCGGGCCGTACTGGCCGATACATCGGCGCCGGCCCTGTACCGCGACCTCGTCGGGGAGGCGCACCTCCCGTCCCGACTCATACGGGACCTGGAACGATTCCAGTGGGATTTCGCGACCTTCAAGGTCGACTGGGCCCTGAACGGCCCGGTGCCGTGGAGCGCGGCGCAAGCCGCCGGGGCCGGTACGGTCCACGTAGCCGATGGTGTCGACGGCCTCACCCGCTTCGCCTCCCAGATCGCCATGGGCCAGGTCCCCGACGAGCCATTCGCCCTCTTCGGTCAGATGACCACGGCGGACCCCAGCCGCTCACCGGCCGGCACGGAATCAGCCTGGGCCTACACGCACCTCCCGCAGCACATCACCTCTGACGCCGGCCCCGACCGCATCACCGGCCGCTGGGACGCGCGTGAGCAGGAAGCGATGGCCGACCGCATCGAAGCACAGGTGGAACGGTTCGCACCCGGGTTCCGCGCCCGGATCCTCGCCCGCCGCATTCTTGCCCCCACCACGCTCCAGGCCATGAACGAGAACCTCCACAAAGGGGCCATCAACAACGGCACGACAGCACTCCACCAACAGGCGATATTCCGCCCCACCCCTGGGACCGGCAGGCCCGAGACACCCGTCAAGGGTCTCTACCTCGCCTCAGCGGCTGCCCACCCCGGCGGCGGAGTGCACGGTGCCCCGGGCGCAAACGCAGCTCGGGCCGCCCTACGGCACCACGGACTCCACCCCCTCCTCCACCGAGCCCAGCGCGTCTGACCCGGCGTGCGGTGCAGGCGATCAAGTGGCCTGGGCGGGACCAGGCGGTAGTGCGGCCCCAGCTCACCGGGTTCTACCCGATCGTCTTCCCCAGCGCCGGGACCGGGCAGTGAGATGGCCACACCGGCGCAACAGCCGCTTCGCGACCTGATACCTACCCGGAATCGGGTAGGCCGACGGATATCTTGGCCGCCCCGAACGGATCGGGCATGCTGACCGCATGGATGCCGACGCTCAACTGCCGCCCACCCTGCAGGCCGCTGACGTGGTGATCGCCTGCGGGGACATGGACCTCGACACCACCGGTTCCTTCGCCGACACCCTCCTTGTCGCTGTACAAACCCACCCTGTCGTCATACTGGACACCGGCGGCGTCACCTTCGCGGACTCCACCTTCCTCAACCTTCTCCTGCGCGCCCACGCGGCCACGGACCTTCGCGTGGCCGCGACCCCGCACCAGCTTCAGCGCCTGCTGGAAATGACCGGCGCCGACACGGTCCTGAACCTTTACCGCACCGTTGAGGAGGCCGCGCGCAGCCCGTACGTGCCGCCGCGCGCGGCCGGGTGACTCAGCCGCCGTTCCGGCGGAGCGGGGAGCGCACATGGGCGTTACCCGGTCGGCTGCGGCTGCGGACCATGAACCGGTCGAAGGCGCCGGTACTTGAGGCATTGGCGGCCTATCACGCCGACGGGCAGACGCCGTTCACACCTCCGGGTCACAAGCAGGGGAGGGGTGCGGATCCACGTGTCCGCGCCGTGCTCGGCGACGCGGTGTTCCGCTCCGACGTGCTGGCCTGGCCACGAGCGGGCTGGACGACCGTACGTCCTCCCACGCCGTGGTGGCGGCTGGCGCACCCGCCCTCCGCCGAGTCCTTCGAGGCGGCCTTCGCCGAGCACCCCGATGCCCGCGGAGCACTGGTCACCACGCCGACCCCGTACGGCACCTGCCCGACTGCGTGTGCAGTGGTCACGGCCCTCGTACGGCACGTGTGAGATGCGAGGCGTTTCGGGCAGACGCACCATGACCGAGACACGTCCAACTCCGACGAAAGGCCTCCTCACCGACGCGGACCCAATCGGCGTGGACGGCTTCGCCACCCACCGCCTGCCGCTCGCCGAGGCCCCCCAGGCTTACGAGAGGTTCCAGAAGAAGCGGGACGGAGCCGTCAAGGTCCTCTTCACCCAGCGATAGCAGGGGTAGCGGGGTACGGGCCCATCGTCGGTGCCGCGCGCCCCGAGGTGCTGGCTCTTCGGGGCCGTGGGGCGCGGCTCGTCCGAGCTTGCGGGGGTCGGGGTCAGTGCTTGGCGCTGGGGACGGCGAGCGGCTCGGCGGGGGCCTTCTTCTTCGCCTTCTCCATCTCTTCGCCGAGTTCGATCAGGCGGTTGCGGCCCATGGCCTTGCGGACGTCGGGGAACCACTCCTTCTCCTCCTCCTCGACGTGGTGGCGGACGTTCTCCATGAGGACGGTCATCTTGGCGTCGAACCGTTCGTCCTTCGGGCCGAGGTCCTTGAGCTCGGACAGCATCCACAGCACCACGTGGTGCTCCTCGACGCTTTCGAGGACGTGGTCCTTGGTGTCGGGCGCGGCCTCCCGAGCGGCCGGGTAGAAGATCTTCTCTTCGATCCAGGTGTGCGTGGTCAGCTCGTCGATCACCTGGTCGGCGATCTTCCGCTTCTCCGCGTGTGCGTCGTCGCCGGCCTTCTCGAACTGCTTGAACAGCTTCTCCACCGTCTTGTGGTCTTCCTTGAGCAGCACGATTCCGTCCACCAGGTGCCTCCTAGGCTTCGCCGTTACGGGCGGCGCGGACGGCCACCCTGACGGCGTTTACCCGGTGCGCAGTCGCGTGGACCGTCCAGGCCGCAGGTTTGGCCCGGACGGGCGACCCGTCGGCGCCGTACGCTCCCCGCACACCACCAGTCGGCCTACTGAGGGAGCCCGTCCGGGTGCAGCGCGAGACGGACGGCGGCGGCGCGGCGGGTCCTCGTCGACCGGGAACAGGGAGAGGGCGCCGGATCGATGTCGATCTCTCCGGTGGACCGCACCGCGACAGCGTGGTCCAGGACTTCGACGGCCGTGTCGCTGCCGCCGGAATCTCGGGGAAGGTGTTCGACCATGACGGTTCACTCCTTGGTTCTGTAGGTGTGCTCGCACCCCCCCGCCCTCCGCACCCCTTTGGACCCTTGGCCCCTTCTCGGAGGTGTCGTGATGTCGCCTACGCCCTGATCCTCCTCAACCCCCTCCAGGCCACCGAGCCCCTCTCGCCCGAACGGTTTGTCCGCGCGACCGCGGCCTGGATCGAGGGCGCCACCGAGAAGACAGCCCTGTGGGACATCGGAGCCGTCCTGTCCACCGCGGCAGCTGCCGCCGGCGACGTCCTCACCCGCGAGGTACTGCTCCAGCTCCCCCCCGGCTACGACCTGCTCTCGACCAGACGCGACCAGAACGCTCTATCGCGGCGGCCATGACGTACGACCAGCTGCTCGAACGCGTCCGTTACGAGGGCGCGTACCCCACCCGCCAACACGCCCAGCCCATCCGAATCGTTCTCGCCGCTCTCGGACGGCAAATGACCGGAGGGGAACGCGTCGACCTCGTACACCGCCTGCCCGTCGAAGCCGCGCTCACCCTGACCGCCCAGATCCCCGACACTCAACAGCTCACCGGCTGGGGGTTCATCAAGGACCTGGCCGCCCGCACCGGCGCGACACCGGCCACCATCCGCTGGGACACCGGCGCCGAACTCGCCCCCGTCTCCGCCCTCGCCGGCCCCGACCTCCTCGCCCGCGTCCTGCGTCGGCTCCCCGACGGCTACGCCCTCCTCTTCGGCCAGCCGCAACTGCACCGGCCCCAGCCCGCAACCGCCTGAAGCCCACTCTCCGTCGTGCAGCAGGCGTTGAGAGCCGGACACGTACCGGCCGCCGGGCCAGCATCCGTGTGAAGGCGGCCCTGCTGTCTTACCTGGGAGCCCGTTGGGCAGTTGAGGCCGAGGTCCTTCGCTTCGCAGCCATACGACGGGGTGTCTCGCGCGCGACCGCTGTCCCCCGTTCCTGTCGGGGCTATTACGGCCGAGCCAGTGTTGAAGGCCGTAAGGAAGCCGGTGGAGCCAAGGCACTTGCCCGAAAGCAGTCCGCGAGGAAGAGAGCGAGTCCGAAAGTCACGCAGCGCCTGAGGAGTCGGGTTTCCCTGCGAGGTTGCTGGACGGGGCGACGCTCTCTTGTCCACTGGTCACGGTCGGATTCTGGGGCGAGCGGGAGCCGGCAGTGCGGTGCAGGGCATGACAGAACCCGGCCGGTGTGATGGTGACTAGGCCTCCGGCCGGGTCCTGCGTGTGTGGCGCGAGGGCTCTGCGGTCAGAGCTCGCCGTCGCGGATCTGGTCCTCGTCGCGCTCGCGCTTCATGTCGTCCTGGCCGCGGCGCTTGAGTTCCTCGGGGCTCTTGCCTCGGGCGCCTTCCGTTCCGGTACCGGGGTGGACGGGGTCCTGGCCGGAGCGCAGGCGCTCCTGCTCCTCACGACTCTTGCCCGGCTCCTGGCGCTTGTCCTGCTTACCGCCCATGACGGCGACTCCTCTGATGCGGGGTGGAGGTTCCTCCCCTCAACCTGCCACGCAAAGTGACAGGTCGCATCATTTAGTAACTGGGTGGAACGGCCCCTGCCACCGTGCCTGACCGCAGGGGCCGTCGTCACCCGCGGCCCCGTACTCAGGAGGCCGCGGCTGTGAACGTCAGAGGCCGCGGCCGTAGTACTGGCCGAGCTGGTTGCGGTAGGCGGCGTCACCGCGGTGCTTGTCCTTGTCGTACTCGGGGGAGTCCTTGATCTGGTCCTTCGTCAGGCTGACCTGGATCTCCTTCTCCTCCACATCGACGCGCACCACGGTCCCGGCGGGGATGAGGACCTCCTTGCCAAAGATCCACGGTCCGGTGTCGACGACGATGTACGAGGCGCCGACCTCGTCGGTGTCCTCGTCGACCTTGCCGATGTGTCCGTCGGTGGCTTCCACCTTGAAGCCGACCAGGCTGGTGCCCGGCGTGTAGTGCGACTCGGGGTTATAGCTCCACATGTCAGCCATGTGAGTTCTCCTTCTGGGGAAGTGCCCGCTCTCGTAGGCGGGTCAGGTGTGCAGGAGGCAGGTGCGGCCGTCGTGGCCATCTGCCTCGTCCTCGTCGAGCCAGTGCCCGCCGTCGGCGAGGTAGCGGAACCCGTGGCGCTGGTTCACCGGGAAGGCGATCGTGGCCGCGCGACTGCCGTCCGGGCGCCCGACGGGCAGTACGAACGTGATCTCGGTCCGCTTCCTGCTCCGCGTGCGGTCCACCATGGACGGTCAGCTCCTCACCTGCGGGGGAGATGGCTTGGCCATCTCTGCCCACCGAGCCGATGTCTGTAGCGGATGATTACGCCACCTGATCCCGCTGTCCCCCGCTCGGCCGCACACTTCGGCTTCACTGGCGACCCGTCTCGGAAGCGGGGACGCCAAGGTCGGCCGCCCCGCCGGTGCCTGGCTGCCGGGGCCGTTGATCACCGACGGCACGACTCTTGCAGTGGGCCGGCGGGTACGCCTGACCGGGATCGCTTGGTCCCGCCGCCTTCGGGTAGACGCTGTCTGGATCGGCGGGCTTCCGCCGGCCGCAGCTCATTCACACATGGCAGTGCGGAGCAGGGAGTAACCCATGATCCTCATTCTCGGCCTCATCCTGTTGATCGCTGCGCTGATTCTCGCCGTGGCAGGGGTCATGGCGAATCTCGGCAGTGCTCACGAGCTCACCAACGACTTCTCCGTCTTCGGCTACCACGTCACCAGCTCTACCGGTGCCCTGTTCCTCTATGGCATCGCTGTCGGCGCGGTGGCCGTCCTGGGCCTTGCTCTCATCCTGGCGGCGGCCCGCCGGGCCTCCCGCCGAAATCGCCTCGCCCGCCACGAGGCTTCCCTCACCTCGCAGCGGGAGAGTGCGGTTGTGGACCGCGAACGCCAGGACCTCATCGAGCAGCGCGATGCGGCCCGCGCGCAAGCCGCCCAGGCCCTCGGCGACGACCAACCCACCACCCCCGCGCCCCCGACCACGGGTCACCGGGGCGCCAAATGGCTCGGCAAGCACAGCGATCCTCGTTGACCACCCTCAGCGGCTCCCGAGCAGACCAACGACAGCGTCAAGTCCGGCCTGGCCGAGATCGAGGAGAAAGCACACCGATGAACGATCACGCCC
This sequence comes from Streptomyces sp. NPDC099050, assembly GCF_044759865.1. Classification (NCBI taxonomy): domain Bacteria; kingdom Bacillati; phylum Actinomycetota; class Actinomycetes; order Kitasatosporales; family Streptomycetaceae; genus Streptomyces; species Streptomyces sp. NPDC099050. Next base: position 109,874 of record NZ_JBIWAE010000028.1, read on the forward strand.
GAACCAACATCGGCACGCCCGTCCCCGAACAGGCCGCCCGGTTGGTGAGGGACAAGACGCCCGAGCCCGTCCTGGAGAAGACCGCGCGGGCCGTGGCACAGGTACGGAAGCAGATCCTGCTCGCCGCGGCCATCCAAGGTGCGATGTTCGCCGTGGTCAAAGCCTCGGTCGACCGGTCGGGAGCCGTGGCCATACGACGCATGACGGGTACCTGGCCGGGCTGACCGGAGCGGTGCCGGCCACCTTCCCCGAGCCGGCCGGCACCACCGGCGCCCTCATGGCCAGTGCCGCGCGGACAGCACCCGCGCTCAGCGGGGTCGGTGCGGTCACGACCGCGTGGGCAGCCTGCACGCTGCCTTCCCCGATCGGCTCCGCCGCTCCGCGTCCAGCTGCATCGGCCCGGCCGAACGCGGCGGCGACCCACGGCGGAGGGGGATCATCCCGCCCCTGGGCGCGCCGCACCCGGAATCGCGCCCAGTCACGCAGAGCGATCCTGGTCGGCGGGGCGTTGTTCTCCTGGTCCGTCCGGGGCGGAGCGGTCGAGTCGAGTGGTGACGGGTGTGGCTGTGACGCCGTGCAGGAGTACGGACAGCAGCACGGTGAAGGTCACCACCGCCCACAACTCGCGTGCGGGGGCGGCGAACTGTGCTGCGCCCAAGGCGTAGGCGAGGTAGAAGAACGAACCGATGCCCCGGATGCCGAAGAACGCAATGGCCGCCCTTTCCTTGCCCGCGGCCTTGCCGCCGATCTGGACTGCCCAGCCGACGGCCGGGCGGATCAGCAGGAAGAGCGCGAGCCCGAGAACGGCTCCGCGCCAGGTCAGTGCCGCGAGGCCGCCGTCGGCGATGAAGCCGCCGACGAGGAAGAGGATGACGGCGGTGAGGAGCCTTTCGATCTGATCGGTGAAGGCGTGCATGACACGGTGGTACCGGTGGCCGCGTTCGGCGTTGCGGATCGTGCAGGCGGCGACGAAGACGGCGATGAAGCCGTAGCCGTGAAGGAGCTCGGTCAGCCCGTACGCCGTCAAGGTCGCGGCCAGCGCGACGAAGCCCTCGCGGTGCTCGGCGAGCCGCAGAGCCGTCCAGGAGGCCTGGAAGAACATCCGGCCGAGGAGCCGTCCCACACCGAGCCCGACCGCCAAGCCCACCACGCTGCGCACCAGGATGTCGCTCCACACCCAGTGCCACAGCCCATCGGTGGACCATCCTGTCGCCGAAGCCGTGGTCAGGGCGATGGCAGCCAGGACGAACGGGAAGGCCAGACCGTCGTTGAGACCGGCCTCGCTGGTCAGCGCGAAGCGGACCTCGTCCTCGTCGTCCTCCTCGTCGGTCGGCTCTCCCACGCGGACTTCCGCCGCCAGGACCGGGTCCGTGGGAGCGAGGGCGGCCGCCACCAGCAGGGCCACGGCCGGAGGCCACCCCACCAGCCACCCCGCCACGGCCGCGGTGAGCAGGATCGTCAGGGGCATGGCCAAGCCCAGCAGCCGCCACGTCGTCGACCAGGTGTGATAGCCCGGCGGCCGGTTGATGGCCAGACCCGCGCCCATCAACGCGACCACGACGCACACCTCCGTGAGGTGCTCCACGGCGCTTCGGTGCCGGATGGGGTCGAGGGTCGGGAGCGCGTCCAGCGGCAGCAGGAACACCAGGAATCCCGCTGCCAGGAACACCATGGGCAGGGACAGGGGCCGTTTCGCGAGGGCGGTGGGAAGAATCGCCGCGCCCAGGGCTCCCAGCCCCGCGCAGGCGTACACCACGTCTGTCCCTGTCGAACCCAGCAAGCAGATCACCATTCCCCTGCGGAACCCTCGTCGGGCTCCGCCTACCCGATCTTGCAACGGGCAGCCTCAACGGACCCTGCGGCTTCGGTGCGCGATGACCTCCGGGACGCTACGGACGTGGCCGCCCCGGTACAGGCGGACCGGCGGCCGGTGCACGCCTGAGGAGCGAGCTCGTTCTATTGGCGGTGCGGCCGGAAACGCCGGGGGAGCCAGCCCGCTTCTCCGGGGCGGCGGGCGCGGTCTTCTTGGCCGTGGCCTTGGTCGCCTTCTTCTGCACCATGCGTTGCATCTCCTCCTGACCGGACTGCGAAGCCTGCGAGATCGCATGCCGTCTACCCGGCCTGCGGCAGTCATGCCCCGGGTGCAAGCCTTCGGCTTCTGATGGCCCGGGGCACGCCGAGTACGTCCATATCGACTAAGGCGCCTCTGGCGGGGTTCTCGGTGGCGGCACGAGGCGGAGATGCGGGGCCCTGCCCGGGAGCCCGGCTTCGCGGGGGAAGGCCGTGGCAGTGCGAGTGCTGGGATTCAACCGTGATCGGCAGGGTAGGCGACGGCCACTTGAAGGATCGATCGGCGGAGGCAAATCCATGTTGATGGCTCACCCAGCTGTGCTCCCCGGCCTCGTCGAACGCTACTGGGCGCTGTCCGTACTTGATGCCGCCGACGAGGCCTCGCCCGTCAGCGAGGAGCTCCGCGACGTCGAGCATGCCCTGTGCGTGGCCACGGGCACGGCGGACGTGCACGCCGCACTCATATCCGCCCGGCACCGCCTGCCCGGTGCGGGTGCGTTCGACGACTCCGTACTCGACTCCCACTGATCACGCTGCCGCGGGGATCCGTCTGCCGGGCGGCAGCGGTCTGAGCGCTGTGGCGCTGTGGCCGGGAACCTGCCCAGGTTCCGGTGGGTGCCCCGGCCGGGGAGGAGGCCGGGGCGGCCGTGCCCGGGTGCCGCGCGGATCCCGTACGGCAGAGGTGGTGCCGGGTGGACTGGTCCGCACCGCGGAGGTGTGCGGACCAGGCTCCGGGCGGAGGCCCGCCCGTGAATGCGCGGACCCCGGTGCCTACGCGTGTGACCCCGCCGCCACCCTGCAAACGTTCACGCCACGATTTCCTTGAGGCCACGTCAGAATGCGCTCATCGCAGACCGGTTCGAGGTCGGTCTCAGTGAGCTGTCCGAGTGGCACGGGGTGGGGAAACGCCGGTCAACCGGCGGCTCCGCCGCGTGCGGCTATGGGCCCTCCGAGGCGCCGGGGGGAGAGCGGTGACCGCGAGGCACGCCGGGAAGCTGAGGATGCCATCCTCCCCAGCACGAAGGACGGCGAGGCAGGCGACGCCCTGAGCCCCAGCCCCGATGCCCGGCGTCGGACCGCCCGGCAGGGCAAGGGGGACGGGAAGGACAAGAAGGAGAACCCGTAGCCGAAGCTGGAATGGTGGAGTCTCCCGGGGGACTCCACCATGTGCGGCGACCGCGTGCGGGCGGGGCCGCGCGCGGCATCAGGCTTCGGCGGGGCCGGGTTGGCGTGCTTTACGCTGCCGCGGCGACCGGGGCCGGGGCAGCCGAGAGGGCGGTGACGGCCAAGGCGCGGGTGGGCTGGATGACCAGCCCTTCGGTCCCGGTCTGTGCTTCCAGCGTCCGGCGTGTTTCTGCGGCAGCCGTGACGACGGTCAGCTGCGCGCCTGCGGAGCGGCACATGCGGTGGGTTCGTACGACCGTGCTCGCCGCGGCGGTACTCAGCGGCGCGTCCGACAGCTCCAGCATGACGGGTGCGGACCGGTGGGCGGCGAGGTAGCCGTCGATCGACCAGGCGGCCGTGGCCCGGTCCGCGATGTCGAGGTCGGCTCGCAGCCGGATGATCAGGACACCGCTCTCGGTCACGTGGAAGGGCAGCACGGACACTCCTTGTCTGCGTGAGCACATCGGCTGGGTGTCCCGCGGATGCCCGGGTCTCGGACCGGTATGCGTGTTCCTCGGCGCTCGGCGCTCGGACCGTTGGCGAGATCGGAGAGCGGGTGGGTGATCAGCTCGCTCTCCGGCGCCGTTGGGGAAGGGCCGGCCTTAGCCGCGGAGGGCGGGGAGGAGCTTGTCGCGGCAGGCGGTGAAGAAGGCGTCCTGGCCGGGGCCGATCTGGCCGATGTACACCTCGTCGAAGCCCGCGTCCAGGTAGGCGCGTACGGCGCTCACGTGTTCCTCGACGTCGTTGCCGCACGGCACGTTGGCGGACACCTGCTCGCGGGTGACGAGTTGGCTGGCCTGTTCGAAGTGGGCAGGGGTCGGAAGGGTCTGGGCCAGTTCGCCGGGCAGCTGCTCGTTGGGCCACAGCCGGTGGACGGTCTCGACGGCCTTCTCGCGGTCGTCGTCCCAGCACACCTTCAGGCCGCCGATCACCGGTTTGCCTTCGCCGCCCGCGTCCCGGAAGCGGCCGATGGCCTCCTGGTCGGGGCCCATGGTGATGAAGCCGTCGCCGATGCGGCCGGCGAGTTCCGCGGATTTCGGCCCGAAGCCCGAGACGTGCACGGGGAGCCGGCCGTGCGGGGTGGTGTACAGGCGGGCGTTGTCCACCGTGTAGTGCGGGCCGCGGTGGCTGATCTGGTGGCCGGTGAAGAGTTTCCGCATCACCTCGACTGCTTCCTCCAGCATGTCGGCGCGCTCGTCGAAGGAGGGCCACCGGCCCCCGAGGACGTGCTCGTTCAGGGCTTCGCCGGTTCCCACGCCGAGGGCGAAGCGGCCCTCCAGCAGTGCGCTCGACGTGGCCGCGGCCTGGGCGGTGACGGCCGGGTGCAGACGGATGGTGGGGCAGGTGACCAGAGTGGTGACCGGCAGGTCCACGGTCTGGGACAGGGCCCCGATCATCGACCAGACCAGCGGGCTGCTGCCCTGCTCGTCGTTCCAGGGGTGGAAGTGGTCGGAGATGGCCAGCCGGGTGAACCCCGCGTCGGAGGCCTTGCGCGCCTGGTCCAGGAGCTCGGAGGGGGTGAATTCCTCGCAGGACAGGAAGTATCCGAACGACGTCATGAGTTTCGTGCCTCCAAGAACGGTGATCAAAGGCCCCCAGTCGACGGGTGCCCGGGGTGTCGGTTTCCACGCCCCGCAGCCGGCGTGGCGAGTGGGTCCGGCGAGGTGGCCCTACCGGGCCCTCCGGCGCCGGTGCTGCCAGCCGACACGCCACATCAGGGCGGCCAGCGCGGTGGTCGCGCGCGAGGAGTGGAACCCCGCAGCGGAGCATCAGCTGTGCGAGGGCAGCTCGTGTCGGCGGTACCCCGTTCTAGACGAGTCATTCCGAATGCTGACGGTGTGTTCGGGAACGCAGACAGGGCGTCCAAGATCGTTGTGTGACGAACAACCTAGACGCCCTGCTGA
>NZ_JBIWAE010000029.1:0-90897 GCF_044759865.1 Streptomyces sp. NPDC099050
TCGAGTAGCTCGCGCCGGAAGCCATGCACCCGCCGGGACCGAGAGGTCACAACCCTACCGAAGAGGGCTGCAGAAGGGATGGTCCTCTAATGAGCATCCGGCTCCCCTCGGCGGACGGCGGGCTGCGCCTCCACGCGCCCGTCACCGCTCCGCTGGCCCCGCTCGCCTGCGGCCCGGCCCGAAGCCGCACCTTCTACTCGGCCGCGCACGTGGTGGCCGACCCCCTCGCCGCCTCGGCCGAATCCGGACCGGTGATCGACTGGGAGTGCACGCTGGCCTTCCGGCACACGCTGTGGGCGCAGGGGCTCGGGGTCGCCGAGGCCATGGACACGGCGCAGCGCGGAATGGGCCTGGACTGGCCGGGCGCGGCGGAGCTGATCCGCCGTTCGACCGCCGAGGCCCGGTCGGTGGGCGGGCGGATCGTCTGCGGGGCGGGCACCGACCAACTGGCTCCGGACACCGCGCATTCCCTGGCCGCCGTCACCGCGGCGTACGAGGAACAGCTGGCGCACGTGGAGGAGTGCGGGGCGACGGCCGTACTGATGGCCTCCCGGGCCCTGGCCGCGACGGCGCGCGACCCGGAGGACTACCTGGAGGTGTACGGGAGGCTGCTGCGGCAGAGTTCCCGGCCGGTGGTCCTGCACTGGCTGGGGCCGATGTTCGACCCCGCGTTGGAGGGGTACTGGGGGCACGCGGACCTGGACGAGGCCACGGACGTCTTCCTGAAGATCATTTCGGAGCGTCCGGAGAAGGTCGACGGCATCAAGGTCTCGCTGCTCGACGCGGGGCGCGAGGTGGACATCCGACGGCGGCTGCCCGCGGGCGTGCGCTGCTACACGGGCGACGACTACCACTATCCGGAGCTGATCGCCGGGGACGGCGAGCTGGCCAGCGACGCCCTTCTGGGGATCTTCGACCCGATCGCCCCGATCGCGGCGCGGGCGGCGCTCGCCCTCGACCAGGACGATACGGCCGGATTCCGGGAGCTGCTGGATCCGACGGTGGCGCTGTCCCGTCACCTGTTCGCTCCGCCCACCCGCTACTACAAAACGGGTGTCGTGTTCCTGGCCTGGCTCGCGGGACACCAGGAGCACTTCGCGATGGTGGGCGGGCTGCACTCGGCCCGCTCGCTCCCCCATCTGGCCACCGCCTACGAACTGGCGGACGACCTCGGCCTGTTCCCGGACCCGGAGCTCGCCGAGGCCCGGATGCGACAGCTGCTGGCGCTGCACGGAGTGGCCTCGTGAGCCCGGCGCCGGCGCCCGCCCGGTTCAGCCTGAACCAGGAGACGATCCGGCAGTGGTCCCTCCCCGAGCTGGTGGCCGGGTGTACCGCGGCCGGGGTCGGCGCGGTCGGGCTGTGGCGCGATCCCGTCCAGCGGTTCGGGGTGCGGGAGACCGCGAAGCTGGTCGCCGATGCCGGACTGCGGGTCAGCTCGCTGTGCCGGGGCGGCTTCTTCACCGCCGCCGATCCGGCCGGGCGGGCGGCCGCCCTCGAGGACAACCGCCGCGCCGTGGAGGAGGCCGCCGAACTGGGCGCCGACACGCTGGTCCTGGTCTCGGGCGGCCTGCCGGCCGGCGACCGGGACCTGGCGGGAGCCCGGCGGCGGATCGTCGACATCCTGGGCGAACTGGTCCCGTACGCCGCTGGGCACGGGGTACGTCTGGGGATCGAGCCGCTGCACCCGATGTACGCGGCGGACCGCTGCGTGGTCTCCACCCTCGGTCAGGCCCTGGACATCGCCGAGGAGTTCCCGGCGGCGCGGGTGGGCGTGGTCGTCGACTCCTACCACCTGTGGTGGGACGAACGGCTGCCTTCCGAGGTCCGGCGGGCCGGAGACGCCGGACGGATCGTGTCCGTCCAGATGGCCGACTGGGTGACCCCGCTCCCCGAGGGCGTGCTGCTGGGGCGGGGACAGTTGGGCGACGGCTCGATCGACCTGAGGGCCTTCCGGGAGCTGACCGACTCCGCGGGGTACCTGGGGCCGGTGGAGGTGGAGATCTTCCACCCCGGGCTGTGGGCCCGGGACGGCGCGGAGGTGCTGCGGGAGGTGATCGACCGCTACCGCGAGCACGTCGCATGAGGTGAAGGGGGGCCGTGAGCCGAGGTACACGGGGACGAGGTACACGGGGCACGCGACACGGGGCGCGGGACACGGGGACGAAGTACACGGGGCGCCGTACACGGGCCCGCAGCGTTTCGGGCGAATCAGCGTTTCAGTCAAAGGAGACTGTGATGACAGATGTGTGGAGCCGCCGTGCCTTCCTCACGGCGGTCGGCGGCAGCGTGGTGCTGCTCGGGACCCCCGTCCTCCCGGCGACCGCCGGGACGGTGACCTCCGTGCACGCCGCCATGCGCGCGGTGTGGCAGGGCCTCCTCCTGGGGACCGTTCCCTCCCCCACCGCGGAACCCTTCCGCACCCGGCTGGCCGCGCTGGGTGCCCAGGCCGGGCAGTGGCGCACCTCGATGGCCCCGGCGACCGGCTCGCTCTGGCCCGATCAGGTCTTCACCACCGACCCCGAGCGGATGGCGCAGAGCTACTACCGGCTGCGGACGATGGCGGAGGCCCACGTCAGACCGGGGACGGGGCTCACCGGCGACGCCGCGCTGCGTACGGCCGTGCTGACGGGGCTGGAGCATCTCCACGCCCAGGTCTACAACGCCGGCCAGGCGCGGTACGTGAACTGGTGGTGCTGGCAGATCGGCGCCCCCCAGGCGCTGCTCGACACGGTCGTCCTGATGTACGGCCAGCTCTCCGCGGACCGGCTCGGCGCCTACTGCGCCGCCGTGGACCACTTCGTACCGGATGCCATGGTCGGCTCGTACACCGGGACCAGTACGGGAGCGAACCGGGTGGACCTGTGCCGGGTGCTCGCCCTGCGCGGTTTGGTCGGCGGCGACGACGCGAAGATCGCCCTGGCCCGGGACGCGCTCACGCCGGTGTTCCCGTACGTCACCTCCGGCGACGGGCTCTACCGGGACGGCTCCTTCATCCAGCACACCTACGTCGCGTACACCGGCTCGTACGGCTCGGTCATGCTCGGCGGACTGGGCATGCTGTTCGGCCTGTTGAAGGGGACGGCCTGGGAGGTGACGGACCCCGGCGCGCAGATCGTCTTCGACGCGGTGGAGCACGCGTGGGCGCCGTTCCTCTACAACGGGCTGATGATGGACGCCGTATCGGGGCGGGCCCCCAGCCGGGGGGTCCAACTGGCCGATCCCCTCCAGGCGCAGCTGGACGACCACACCCGCGGGCACTCGGTCCTCGCCGCGATCCTGCTCCTCGCCGAGGGTGCGTCCGCCACCGAACGGACGCGCTGGCGCGGACTGGTGAAGGGCTGGACGGCGCGGGACTACTACAGCCCGCCGCTGGCGGACGCCACGCAGGGCCTGTCGGCGCTGGCCCGCCTCGCGGAGGTCTCGGCGGACGCCACGGTGGCGGCGGCGCCCGAGCCGGTGGCACACCGGCTGTTCCCCTCGATGGACCGGGCCACGCACCGCAGGCCGGCATGGGCGGCCTCCCTGTCCATGGCCTCCAAGCGGATCACCCACTACGAGACGGGCAACGGGGAGAACCTGCGCGGCTGGCACACGGGCAGCGGCATGCTCTCCTGGTGGGGCTCCACGTCCGGGAACGGCCAGTACTCGGACGCGTTCTGGCCCACGGTCAATCCCTACCGGCTGCCCGGGACCACCGTCTCCCGCAAGGCGCTGGCCGACGGGGCGGGGGGTGACTGGGGCGCCTCCCGGCCCGACGCCACCTGGGTGGGCGGGACGACCGACGGGGAGTTCGCCTCGGTGGGGCAGCACCTGAAGGGGCTGGGCAGCACGCTCACGGCCCGCAAGTCCTGGTTCTTCCTCGACGACACGGTGGTCTGCCTGGGCGCCGGGATCAGCTCCACGGACGGCGCCGCGGTCGACACGGTCATCGACAACCGGAATCTGGGCGCGACGGGCGCCCATGCCCTGACCGTGGGCGGCGCGGTCCAGCCGGCCACCCTGGGCTGGACCGCGTCCTTCCCCGGGCCCGGCTGGGCTCATCTGGCGGGCTTCGGCGGTTACGTGATGTCGGGTTCGGGCACCTTCCGGGCGCTGCGGGAGGCCCGCACCGGCCGGTGGAGCGACATCAACCGGAGCGCTTCCACCACGGCCCTGACCCGGCGCTATCTGACCCTCTGGTACGACCACGGGACGAACCCGGCCACCGGCAGCTACGTCTACCAGGTGATGCCGGGCGCCTCGGCCGCCCAGACCTCGGCGCGGTCCGCCGCCACCGGATGGCTCACGGTGCTCGCCAACAGCCCGACCGCCCAGGGGGTGGCGGTGGGCTCGCTCGGCTTCACCGGGGTGAACTTCTGGCAGCCCGCGACCATCGGCGCCCTGCGGGCGAGCGCGCCGTGCTCGGTCACGGTGCGGGAACTCGGCGACGGCACGGCCGTGGTCTGCGTCTCGGACCCGACCCGCACCCTGCCGGGACTGACCCTGGTGTGGAACCGGCCCGTCACCCAGGTGCTGTCCCAGCCGGCGAGCGTGGTCTCGGCGAGCACCGGGTCCGGGCTCCAGCTCGGCTTCGGCAGCCTCACGGCCCTGGAGGGAGCGAGCCAGGTGGTGAGGGTCAAGCTGGGGTGATCTCCGGGCCGTCCGATCCCCGGACACCCCGCGGGGCGCCAAAAGCCGAGGCCACGGGGTGACATAGCGTGACCCGCATGGATCAGGAGCACATATCCGGGGACGGCGAAGGCGCGGGCAGGCGGCGGTTCCTCGCCCTGGCGACGGGGGCCGCGGCCACCGCCGCCGGGCTGGGAGCCGCGGCCGGCTGCGCGAGCGGGGACGGCGGGAAGCCGGACGGGACGGACGGGACGGACGGGACGGACGGGACGGACGGGACGGGGCGCGGCGAGAGCCCGGAGGCGTCCGCTCCGCCGGGAAGGAAGGAGGGGCCGCACGGCTTCGACGTACGGGCCGAGAACGCCCGCCCGGGGAACGCCGACTGGCAGGTCTCCAAGGCCGGCCCGGCCCGCGCCATCGAGGGCTTCGCCGACCGGGTCAGCGTGCTGCCCGGCGAGTCCTTCGGCCTGCACGTCTCCACCACCGCGCCCCGGTTCACCGTCTCCGCGTACCGCATGGGCTGGTACGGCGGCGCCCGGGCCCGCCTGGTCTGGCGCTCCGAGGCCCTGCCCGGGGTACGCCAGCCCGACCGCACGGTGGACGCCTCGACCCGTACGGTCCGCACCCGGTGGGCCCGTAGCACCACAGTCGAGACCAAGGACTGGCCCGAGGGCTGCTACCTGCTGCGCCTCGACGCGCAGGGCGGCGAGGGCCAGCGGTTCGTCCCCGTCACCGTGCGGTCCGCCGCCACGGCCGGACGTACCGTCGTGGTCAACGCGGTGGCGACCTGGCAGGCGTACAACCGCTGGGGCGGCTACGGCAGTTACGACGGCCCCAGCGGCGGATACGCATCGCGCTCGCTCGCCGTGACCTTCGACCGGCCCTACGAGTACGACGACGGCGCGGGTCTCTTCCTCGTGTACGAGGCTCCGCTGCTCGCGCTCGCCGAGCGGCTCGGCATCCCCCTGGCGTACACGACGACCACCGACGTGGCCCGGGAGAAGCGCCTGCTCGAGGGTGCCGCGGCGGTCCTCTCCCTCGGCCACGACGAGTACTGGTCACCCGAGCAGCGCACGCACGTCACGGCTGCCCGGGACGCGGGCACCAACGTCGCGATCCTGGGCGCGAACTGCTGCTACCGCCGGATCCGGCTGGAGGCCTCCGAGCTCGGACCGGACCGTACGGTGGTCTGCTACAAGTCCTCCTACGCACAGGATCCCGGCTTCAAGCGGGGTCACCCCGCCACCGTCGACTTCCGTTCCGCACCGGGCGCCGACCCGGAGAGCTCGCTGCTCGGCGTGATCTACGACGGCTACCCGGTGGACGCCCCGTACGTGGTGACCAACCCGGGCCACTGGCTCTTCGAGGGCACCGGCGCGAAGGCCGGCGACAGCTTCCCGCACCTGGTCGGCGTGGAGTACGACAAGGTCTCCACCGGTTTCACGACCCCGCGCCCGATCGAGATCCTGGCCCACTCCCCCGTGGTCTGCGAGGGCCGTCCCAGCCACCAGGACACGGCGTACTACACCACTCCGAGCGGCGCCGCCGTCTTCGCGACGGGGACGATGCGCTGGGTGGAGGCCCTCGACGCGAAGGGCGACGGGCGCAGCGGAGCCAACCACGGCCTGGACGCGCGCTCGGGCGCCCTGACCACCAGGGTGACGGAGAACCTGCTCCGCGCCTTCGCGGCCGGCCCGGCGGGACGGACGCGTCCGGCGCGGGACAACGTGAAGGCGGTGTACGGGGGCCCGGACGCGTGAGCCCCGCCACTACTCCCGCTCGCCGCTGCTCCCGCTCGCCGCTCCCGAACCCACTGGACTCATCCCGTAAGGGCTGTTTAGGATCATGTCGCGGCATCGCGTGTCGGTCACCGTCCGGGTGAGGCATGGAGGTGCCGAGATGTGCCTTTCGGAGGCATCCACTCATGACGGTTCAGCTCAACCACACGATCATCCACTCCCGCGACCACCGGGAGTCGGCCGAATTCCTGGCGTACTTCCTGGGCCTGGAGGTCGGAGCCCCCTGGGGCCCCTTCATCCCCGTCGAGATCACGAACGGCGTCACCCTGGACTTCGCGGCCAGCCCCACCGAATCCATCACCGCACAGCACTACGCGTTCCTCGTCTCCGAGGCCGAGTTCGACGAGGCCTTCGAGAAGATCAAGCGGGCGAGGATCACCTACTTCGCCGACCCGCACGGGCAGCGCCCCGGCGAGATCAACCACAACGACGGCGGCCGCGGCGTCTACTTCGAGGACCCTTCGGGCCACGGCATGGAACTGATCACCGTCCCGTACGGCGGCTTCAAGAAGTAGGACCCGTGCCCGCCCGGCCCCACCGGGCGGGCCCCGGTCCAGACGTCAGTACCCCGTTCGCTCCCCGCCCTCCGGAAGGTAGACGATGTGCGGCGCGCCCGTCGTCGGGTGGGCGGCGACGCGGGTGCGGACCCCGTAGACCTCGGCCAGCAGGGACTCCGTCAGCACCTCCGCGGGGGTGCCGGAGGCCGCCACGCGGCCGCCCTCCAGGACGTACAGGCGGTCGCAGTACATGGCCGCCAGGTTGAGGTCGTGCAGGACCAGCAGGGCGGTGGCCGGCAGGGAGCGGACCAGGCCGAGGACCTCCAGTTGGTAGCGGATGTCCAGGTGGTTGGTCGGTTCGTCCAGCGCGAGCAGGCCGGGATCCTGGACGAGGGCGCGGGCCACCAGGGCGCGCTGGCGCTCGCCGCCCGAAAGCCCGTCGAAGCGGCGGCCCGCGAGGGCGGCCGCGCCGACGGTTTCCAGGGCCCGCGCCACGCGGCGTACGTCGTCGGGTCCGTCCTGCTCCCAGAACCGTTTGTGCGGGCTGCGCCCCATGGCCACCACCTCGCGCACGGTCAGCCCGAAGGTGCCGGCCGCGTCCTGGGGCACCACCGCCACCCGCCGGGCGCGGTCCCGGACGCCCAGCGAGGCCGCGTCCACGCCGTCCAGCAGGACGCGTCCGCCGGTCGGGCGCAGAGTGCCGTAGACGCAGCGCAGCAGGGTCGTCTTGCCGCTGCCGTTGGGGCCGACGACTCCGACCGTCTCGCCGGGGCGGGCGGTGAGCTCGATCCCGTGCAGCAGCGGCTGCCCGTCGATCTCGTACCGCACGCCTTCCACGACGAGTCCCGCGGCCGCTTCCCGCGCCACCGGACCCGCCGGCCGCCGCGCCCTCATCCCACGACCCCTTCGGTACGGGTGGACCTGCGCAGCATCCACAGGAAGAACGGCCCGCCGACGAGCGCCGTGACCACGCCCACCGGGATCTCCTCCGGCGCGGCGGCGGTACGGGCGATCAGGTCGGCCAGGGTCAGGAACACCGCCCCGCCCAGTGCTGCCACGGGCAGCAGTGCCCGGTGCCCGGCGCCGACGACCATCCGTGCGGCGTGCGGGACCATCAGCCCCACGAAACCGATCGCCCCGCTGTAGGCCACCAGTACGCCGATGACGAGCGAGGTGAGGACGAACACGGCGGCCCGGAACCGTCCGGTGTCCAGGCCGAGCGTCTGCGCGCCCTCCTCCCCCGCGAGCAGCAGGTCCAGCGGCCGGGCCAGGGCGACGAGCAGTCCGGTGCCCAGGAGCAGGGCCCCGGCGGGCAGGGCCAGTTCGCTCCAGCGTGCCCCGCCGAGCCCGCCGAGGGTCCAGAAGAGCACGCTGCGCATTTGATCGGGATGCGCGGCCAGCACCAGCACCAGGCTGGTCAGGGCGGACAGCACGTACTGGACGGCGACTCCGGCGAGGATCAGCCGGCCGGTGGTCATGGAGCCGCCGCGCCGGGCCATGGCGTAGACGGCGACGAGCGCGCCCATCGACCCGGCGAACGCGGCGAGCGGTACGGCGGTCCCGCCCGCGAAGCCGAGGAACCCGGCGCCGAAGACGATCACCAGCACCGCTCCGGCCGAGGCCCCGGAGGAGGCCCCGAGGAGGAACGGGTCGGCCAGCGGGTTGCGTACGAGCGCCTGGAGCACGGTTCCCGCGACGGCCAGTCCCGCGCCGACGACGGCCCCGAGCAGGACGCGCGGCATGCGCACGTCCCACACGATCGCCCCGAAGGCGCCCCCTCCGGCCCGGGGCCCCGGCCCCGCGAGCACGAGGTCGAGCACCTCGCCCGGGGGAATCCGTACCGGCCCCAGGACCAGCCCCGCCAGGGCCGACGCGGCCAGGGCGGCGGCGAGCAGGGCCAGTACGACCGGGGTACGGGTGAGCGTACGGGCGGCCAGGAGCCTCACGCGGCGTCGGGGTGGAGCTGGGCGCCCAGCGATTCGACGGCGTCCGCGACGCGTACGCCGAGCACGGCGGAGGACAGCGGCAGCACGACGAAGCGCCGGTTCTTGACCGCGGGAACCTGCGCCAGCGCCGGGTCGTTCAGCAGGCGCTGCTTCTTGGCTTCGACGGTGGTGCCGCCGTAGTCGTAGATGAGGACGACCTCGGGCTTGCGCTCGATGACCTTCTCCCACGACACGTCGCCGAAGGTGTCCTCGAGGTCGGCGAACACGTTCGTGCCGCCCGCCAGCGAGACGATCTCGTTGCCGATGCCGTTGCCGCCGGAGGTGAAGGCGGAGGCCTCGCCCGAGTCGTAGACGAAGACGGCGGGCCTGTCCTTGTCCTTCACGCGCGCGCTGACGGCGTCGATGCGGCGCTGTTCGTCCGCGATGAGCCGCTCGCCGCGCTCGGGAACGCCGAAGGTACCTGCCACCTCGGTGATTTCGGTCCTGAGCTGGTCGAGGCCGACCTTGCCCTCGGTGCAGTACTCCACGCTCAGGCGGGAGTTGACTCCGGACTTCGCGAGTCCCTCGCGGTCGCGGCCCTGCGCCTTGTCGAAGGCGCTGGAGTAACCCCCGTACACGAAGTCGGGGTTGGCGCCGAGGAGGACCTCCTGGGAGGGGTACTCCTTCGCCAGCACCTTGATCTTGTCGTACGCGGAGCGGTAGGCGGGCAGTACGGCGTCGTCCAGGTAGGCCGTCCCGACCGTCTTCCCCTCCAGCCCGAGGGCCAGGAGGATCTCGGTGGCGTGCTGGTTCATGGCGACCGCACGCCGCGGCGGGGCCTGATAGGTGCTGGTGACACCGCAGTTGGTGACCGAGTACGGGAAGCCGGGCGCGGCGCCCGCCGCCGGCTTCGCGTCCTGCGCCGCGGGCGGTCCTCCGCACGCGGCCAGCGGTATCAGGAGGGGGACGGGCAGGAGCGCGCGCAGCAGCGCACGGGGGAACGAAGACATGGCGAAGCCTCTCCGGGGGATCCGCGTCCCCTGGTCGAACCGAAAGAGGCGGTGCGTCAGTGTCTGACTCCCGGATCCCCGCGCGGCAAGCGCGGGGATGTCCGGTCACAGTGGCGGGACCGCACCGGATTCACACCGGTTTCCTGTCCTGCACCGCCTGGATAACCCGGCCCAGTGTGCCAGAAGGACGACGTCAGCGTTCCGCGCGCACCGTGCCGGCCACCCGGGAGGCGAGGGCACGCAGCGCCTCGTCGGAGGAAGATCCGGGCTCGGCCGTGTAGAGGTACAGGGTCTGGTCGGGGTCGTCCGGGAAGGTCAGGGACTCGTATTCCAGGGCCAGTTCACCGACGACGGGGTGCCGGAACCGCTTGGTGCCGTGGGTGTGTTCGAGCACGTCGTGCCCGGCCCACCAGCGCCGGAAGTCCCGGTCGAGCGAGCCGAGTTCCTCGACGAGCGGACTCAGTTCCGGATCGTACGGGTGCCGGCCCGCGTAGAACCGCAGCGCGGCCACGGCTCCGCGCGCGGCACCCTCCCAGTCGGCGAAGAGCGCCCGGGCGGCGGGGTCGCGGAAGAGGAACCGCGCGAGATTGCGGCCGCGTTGATCCGGGGTGCGCGACTCCGGGGTGCTCGACTCCGGAGTGCTCGCCCCCGGAGTGCGCGACTCCGGAGTGCGCGACCCCGGAGCGCCGGGACCCGGGGCTCCGAAGTCGGCGTACAGGGCCTCGGCGAGCCGGTTCGCGGCCAGGACCTCGAGCCGACACCCCATGATCATCGCAGGGGTGCCGTCCTCCAGGGCGTCCAGGACCCGGTACAGGCCCGCCCGGACCCGCTGCGGGCCGCCGGCCTCCACGTGGCCGGGGACGCCGGCGGCGCGCCCGGGGTCGGTGGCTCGCTGGGGCCGGGCCAGCTCGAAGAGGTGGGACCGCTCGGTGGCGTCGAGCCGCAGCGCCCGGGCCACCGCGTCGAGGACCTCGGTGGAGACGTGCTGGGTACGGCCCTGCTCCAGCCGGGTGTAGTAGTCGACGCTGACCCCCGCGAGCTGAGCGACCTCCTCGCGCCGCAGCCCGGGCACGCGCCGCCTCCCCGGGTGGGCGGCGGCCCCCACCTCCTCGGGACCGATCCGGGCACGCCGGGAACGCAGGAAGTCCCGCAGGTCGGAACGGGGCTCGCGCCCGGCGGTGGCGGTCATTCCCCCAGGCTAGGCGTTCGCCCCGGGTTCCTCCGGCACCTCCGCACCAGTCCGGCCGGCTTCGCACCGGGCCGGAGGCGGGGCGCTGCGCGACGACCGGCCCGGGCCGGCCCCGCAGCCAGGGCGGCCGCTGCGAACCGACCCGCCACGCCTCCGCCACCGCACGGCCCATCGGGCGGCCCGCCGAGCCCGACGGCCCACCCGCGAGCCCCGGTCGGCCGCCCCCCTGCTCCGGCGCTCCGCCACCCTGTTTCCAGGCCAACCTCTGCCCGACGTACTGAGCCGGGCAACCCCGGGGGCCGGGCACATCTGCCTCATGACCGGCCGGGCCGCTCCTAGAAGAGGCCCTTGTAACCGCCGAACCCGGTGGCGATCTTCGTGGTGGCCAGGAGGCCGCCCTTGCCGTCTCCGCTGTTGCGCAACAGCTCTCCGGTCGTGTTCCGGGACACGACGTCGGCCTTGCCGTCGCCGCTGATGTCACCAACGCCGATGAACTGCACCCGGCCGCTGGCCCAGCCCGCTTCCTTGACCTGCACCCGTGCCTTGAAGGTGCCGTTGCCGGTCCCGTCGAGCCGCCACAGAGCGTTCGCCGCGTCCACGGTCAGCAGATCCCCGCGGCCGTCGCCATTGAGGTCGCCGGCCCCGACGACGTGCTTGTACGCCTTCCAGCCCCCGGGAAGCCTGACCCGCGGCTTGAACACCGAACCCGCGTCCTGCGCGAACAGGTAGAGGTACCCCGTGGTGGTCTCCCGGGCCAGCAGGTCCGCCCGCCCGTCGCCGGTGAGGTCACCGGCCGAGGTCAGGACGTCGTACGCGTTGAAACCCGTCCCCAGCGACTTCGGGCTCAGCGACGCGGACACGCCCGACCCACAGGCCGGCCGGTACAGCCGCAGCGTGCCGGCCGAGTTCCGTACGAGGACGTCGTTGCACCGGTCGCCGTTCATGTCCCCGAACGGCACCACGGTCGACGTGGTCGGCCATCCCGCGCCGGTCACCTTCGCCCTGGTCAGACCGCCCTTCCCGTCGCCCCCGTGGAAGGCGAGCACACCCGTGGAGTCCAGCGTCGCCAGGTCCCCGAACCCGTCCTTGCCCGTCAGGTCACGATGGGCCGCGCTGCCCCCGGTGAGCTGCACCGTTCCGGTGGACTTCAGTTCCGGCCCGGTCCCGTCGGCCGGTTTGCCCGTGAGCGTCCACTCGTAACCGCCGTTCGCCACCAGGTGGCCCAGGGCGTCCTTGCCGTCCCAGCCGGTACGGACCGCACCCCGCGCCTCGCCGCCGCTGATCGTGCGCACCACCGCGCCGCCCGCCTTCGCCCGGACGGTCAGCGTCCACGAGGACGCCGTCCTGTTCAGGAACCATGCCGCCGACCAGGACTTCGTCCCACCCGCCGCGTCGAAGGCGGTGGCCGTCGCCCGGTCGATCGCCACCAGATCGCCGTTCGGCACACCGGCGTCCACCACGTGCACCGCGTAGTCGGCATCGGCATAGGCGATCCGGCCGCTCTGCTTGTCCACCGTCCAGCCGCTGCCGGCCTCCGCGTGGACCGGCTTGCCGATCGCACGCGTTCCCGTGGTTCCCCGCAGATCGGTGGAGTGCAGGACGCCGTCCTTCTCCCATGCGACGAAGCCGTTGCCCAGACGAGCGTCGTTGTGCTCCGGGAGCGCCACCTTGGTCTTCGAGGAGGTGTCGTAGACGCCTGCCTTCGCGTCACACTTCCAGTACACCGAGCCGCCCCACGCCTCCAGGGCCTTGATGTCGCAGTTCGCGACCGTGTGCGTTGCCACCACGGCGCCGGACCGCACATCCACCGCCTCGACGGTGCCGTTGGACTTCTCCCGCCACAGCCGGTAACCGGACAGGGAGAAGACACCGTCGCGCACCGGTACGGATCGAACGTCCTTCAGCTGATCGAGGTCAACGACCTCCACCGGCCGCGGTTGCGGACCCGACCCCCGCACGTACGCCGCGAAGCGGCCCGACGCCTGGAGGGAATAGGGGTTGCTCGAGGCGCTGCCCGTCGACCGCTTCCCGGCCGCGGTGAAGTGGTCGATCGACTGGTTGGTCGCCATCACCACGCCGCCTTCTCCCGTGGCGACCACTCGGTGGGCGGCGAGGCTGGAGTCGAGGCCGCCCTTCGGGTGCCGACGCCAGGAGCCAGCCTTCGGAGCACCGGCGGCGGGCATGACGTACTCGAGGAGCCACGACTGCTTGCCGGGGGTGTAGTCGACGGTGTGGAGGCGCCCGTTCTCCATGCTCATGTTCGACAACGAAACCTTCAGCGGCGGAACTTCCCACTCCTGCACGGCTACGGACTTTCCGTCCTGGCCCGGCTGGACGGCATAAATGGCCTGCTTCAGGGCCGTGTTCCCGCCGTCGACGACGAGGCGGTCACCGACGACCGGGAACATCCACGAACCCGACCTGCTCAGAAGCTTGCGGGCGGGCCCCCCGTTCAAAGGGTGAGCGAACAGGCCTCCGGACTCGTGCACGATCAGCTCGTTCGCCACCACACCCCCGACGAAGAGGAGCTCCCCGTCAGGATCCGACACGGCCCATGTCAGGGGCTTCCCGTCCGACTCGGCCAGGGCCCCCTTGGTGTCCCAGACCTTCGCTTCGATCGTGGTGGTGCCGGTGGACCACCCGACGAGTTCCCTGACCAGCCAGTCGCCCTCGACCCGGACCCCGGCCGGGGCAGGTCGGGGGTCGCGGCCCGGGGCCAGCCAGGTGCGTTCCTTGCCGTCACCCGAGGTGATCAGCAAGGCTCCTGCGGCACTGCTGGTGTTCACGTACGCACTGGTGGAGACCCCGGCGATCGGCCGGTCGACCAGACTGCCGTTCTCCAGGGTCAGCCAGTGCCAGCCCGGACTCCCCGAGAAGCCCATCGTGAGCAGTGCGTTGCCGACCACTGCCTTCAGGGACTGGGATTCCGGGAGCGTGACGGTCTCGGTCGAGCCGTCCCGCATGTCACGGAAGGTCACGTAGTCGCCATCGAGGTCCCACTGGGTCACGGCGATGGTGTCCGGTCCCGCCTCGAACGGATACTGGCCGGGCAGCACGGAGAATTCGGTGGCTTTGGTACTCCCGTACGCACGCCAGACGAACGCCTCCGAGGTGGCTCCCTGCACCAGGTAGCCCGACTGCGTCGCCAGCTGGGCCCGCACCGCCAGATCCGTGGTCGTCCGAGCGGGTATCACGTACTCGGCGAGCGGCGCCGGATTCCCCGCGGCGGCGGCCGGTCCAAGTGCGACGGTGGGCAGCAGCGAGGCACCCAGGACCGCGGTGATGACGAGGGCGGCGGCCGTACGTCTTCTGCCCGCTGTGGCGGTGCTTGAGCTCATCGACAGATCCCCGATCCCCGACCCCGGGGCAACCGCTCGGCTGCCCCGAAGGGGAGGGTAATCGGTGCCTTCAGCGCCCAGTGGGCTGGGGTGTTCGTGTGGCCGTAGGGGTACGGAACCTGCACCTGCGGCCGCCCGGGCCACGGAACGAAGCAGCCCCCGGCCGATCGCGGCCGGGGGGCTGAAGCAGGCTTTCACCTGTTACTTCTTCTTGCAGGGGTGGCAGGGCTCGAACCTACGACAACCGGTTTTGGAGACCGGTGCTCTACCAACTGAGCTACACCCCTTCGGTGAGACCAACCATGCCACGACGCACACCGAAGATCCACTGCATTCGGTGGTCAAGCGCGGGAAATTTCGTCCCGGGTCCGCGCGCCGGCGGATCCGAGCCAGTCGATGAGCGTGCCGTCTTCGCTGGTCAGGGCCATGTCGAGTGGGGTCTGCCCGCCGTGGCCGATCCAGTTGATGTCCGCTCCTTGAGACAACAGGTATTGAGCCGTGGACAGTTGGCCCCCGTGGCACGCCCCCCAGAAGGCGCTGGTGATCTCCTCGGGGTCCGCCTCCGTGGCGACGGACGCTTCGACCGTGGCGAGCAGTCCCAGGGTGGCCGCGTCCTGGAGGGTGGGGCGGGCGCCGAGTTCGAGGAGTCGGTGCGCCGCCTTCCACTGCCCGAAACCACTCGCGTCCGCCAGTGGGGCGCCGCCTCCCAGGATCGAACCCGGGGCCTCGACGTCCGCCCCGGCCTCGACCAGGGCGTCGATCGCGGTGACGTCGTCGTTGCTCGCGGCCCAGTGCAGCGGGGTCTCCTCGTGCGAGCCGACGAAGCGGGCCCCCGGGTCGGCTCCGGCGGCGACGAGGGTACGGATCACCTCCGCGGTCCGCGGGTAGTGGCCGGGCCAGTCCACGGCGACGTGGAGGAGGCTCCGCTCGCCCGCCGCCTCGCCGCGCCTCACGATCCGCCCCTCCACCAGCCCGGGGTGCGCGGCCAGCAGCCGCCGGAGTCCGTCCAGGTCGCCGCCCCGGATCGCGGCCGTGACGGCTACGGCGAGCGGGTCGTCCGATGCGAGGGAGAGCATGCGGCCCAGGCTACCGCGGACGCTCGCCGCCCTCGCCGCGCTGACGGCCGCCCTGCTCCTCGGCCCCGCCGTCCCCGGCGCCGGTGCGCGTCCGGGCGCCGCCCCGGGCCCGGACGCCGCCGGCGAGACCGTCTCCCTCACCGGGACCGCCCCCGGCGAGCGGCTCGACGCGCCCCTCACGCGGGTGGCCGACCCGGCGGGCCCCGCGCCCGGCGACGCCGAGCGACTGGTCTCCGTAGAGCTGCGCCTGGAGAACACCCGGACCGCCGTGTACGGGACTCCCCGGCCGCCGCCACTCATCTGCTGGACTCCGAGGGGCACCGGTTCACCGGTCTTCCGGATGCCGCGGGACGCGGGCCTCGCCGCGGTGCAGTTCACCCTCGACGGCGGGCTCGCCAACGATGTCGGCCAGTGGAGCCTGCCCCGATCCGGGCAGACCGAACGCCTCCCCGTCCAGGCCGAGTTGCCCCACCCCCTTGACCCGCTGTGGTCCAGACCAATAGTTTCCGCATGCACAGCGCACGCGCCCCGGCACCACTCACCGCATCCGCAAAGGAAGCCCATGCGCCGCAGCATGCTCGGCAGGCTGGCCGTCGCCGCCTGCTCCCTCTCCCTGCTGACCGCCTTCGCCCCCGCCCACGACGGCTCCGGCCAAGACGGCTCCGGGCACGGCCGCTCGTACAAGAAGGTCGGCTACTTCACCCAATGGGGCGTCTACGGACGGGACTTCCAGGTTCAGGACCTGGAGAAGAACGGCAGCGCGAGCAAGCTCACGCACATCAACTACGCCTTCGGCAACATCAGCGCGGACGGCAAGTGCTTCACCGGCAACATCCCCGGTGAGGCCGACGCCTGGGCCGACTACGTCCGGCCGCTGGACGCCGAGAACTCGGTGGACGGCGTCGCCGACGACTGGGTGCAGCCGCTCGCCGGCAACTTCAATCAGCTCCGCGAGCTCAAGGCCAAGCACCCGAACCTCAAGGTCCTGATTTCCCTGGGCGGTTGGAGCTGGTCCACGCACTTCTCGGACGCCGCGCTCACCCCGGCCTCGCGCAAGGCCCTCGTGTCCTCCTGCATCGACCTGTACATCAAGGGCAACCTCCCGCAGGACGGCAGCCGGGGCGGCGCGGGTTCGGCCGCCGGCCTCTTCGACGGCATCGACCTCGACTGGGAGTGGCCGGGCTCCTCGGGCGACGCCGACACCACCTACCGTCCCGAGGACAAGAAGAACTTCACCGCCCTGGTCAGCGAGTTCCGCACGCAGCTCGACGACTACGCGCGCAGCCAGAAGCGGAAGGCGAAGTACGAGCTGTCCGCCTTCGTCCCGACCGCCCCCGCCAAGATCGACGCGGGCTTCGACGTCCGCCGGATCATGCGCGACCTCGACTTCGTGACCCTCCAGGGCTACGACTTCCACGTCTCCGGCGAGGCGACCACCGCCCAGCAGTCCGCGCTGTACGCGAGGAACGACTTCAGCGTCGACGGCACGGTGGACGCCTGGGAGCGGCGCGGCGCGCCCGCGCACAAGCTCGTGATGGGCATGCCGTTCTACGGGCAGGGCTGGACCGGCGTCAGCGGCGGCGGGGACGGCATGGGGCAGCCCGCGACGGGTCCGGCGCCGGCCGCCTGGGCGAACGGGTACGCGGACTACAAGGAGCTCAAGCAGCTCGCGGCGTCCGGTACGTACAAGCTGCACCGGGACCGCCGCAACGGCAGCGCCTGGCTCTTCGACGGCACCACCCTGTGGACGTACGACGACCCGACGGTGCTGCGCGCCAAGACCCGGTACATCCGCGAGGAGGGTCTGGGCGGCGCGATGTTCTGGTCGCTGGACGCGGACACCGCCGACGGTGAGCTGATGACCGCGGTCGACGAGGGACTGCGCGGCCGCTGACGGCCCCGCCCCTGAACAGCGCCGCCGGGCCGTGGAAAACAACGCGGCCCGGCGGTGCCCCAACCCTTACGCTCCCCGCATGAAGACGCAGACGGTACGAGCGGTCAACGCACTCACCTCGCGCTGGGCCGGCCGGGCCGTGACGGACGGCGAGGGCACGGTCCTCACCGCCGCCGGGCTCTGGCCGCTGCTCGCCCTCCTCGCGGACGGCGCCGCCGGACCGGCCCGCACCGAACTGCAAGAAGCCCTCGGCATACCGGCGGAAACGGCCGCCGAGGCCGCCCGCGAGCTGCTGACCGCCCTGGACGGCGTACGGGGCCTGCGCGCCGCCACCGGCCTGTGGGCGCGGCGGGACCTCCCGCTGGAGGCGGACTGGTCGGCCCGGCTCCCCGCCGGAACCCGGGCCACGCTGACCGGCGACGAGGACACCGACCGCAAGGCCCTCGACGCCTGGGCCGCCGAGCGCACCGACGGCCTCGTCGAGCGGATGCCGGTCGACGTCGGCCCGCACGTCGAGCTGGTCCTCGCCTCCGCGCTCGCGCTGCACCTGACCTGGGAACAGCCCTTCTCCGAGCGGCAGGTGCGGCCGGCGCACGGCCCGTGGAAGGGGCGTCCCCTGCGCGGGCTGGCCGTCACCCACGCCTTCCCCGAGCGGATCCGGGTGGCCCGGGGGCCCTCCGGCCCGGTCACCCTGCTCCGCGTGCCCGGCGCGCCCGGCGCCCTCGGCGCGGACGTGCACCTGCTGCTCGGGGAGCCCGGGGCCGCTCCCGGCGACGTCCTGACGACCGGGATCGCCGAGGTCACCGGCGCGCTCGCCTCCTCGACCGCGGCGGAGCTTCCCGACGGCGCCGCGGCTCCCGGGCTGTCCCTGCGCACGGTGGACTCCACCAGCCCCGGACCCGTGGTCCGGATCGGCACGGTGGCCTTCGGCATCCGCGCCGAGCACGATCTGCTGCGGCAGGCCGAACTGTTCGGGCTCGCCTCCGCGGCCGGCCGGCCCGGCCACCATTTCCCGGGCATCTCCACCGTCCCGCTCGCGGTGGGCTCCGCCCGCCAGTCGGCCGTGGCCCGCTTCCACGCGGAGGGGTTCGAGGCCGCGGCCGTCACCGCCGTCGGCATGTTCCGCGGAGCCGCGCGGGTACGGTCGTACCGGGTCCGGGAGGCCGGGTTCGAGGTGGACCGGCCCTTCGGTTTCCTCGCCGTCGACCGGGAATCCGATCTCGTACTGTTCGCGGGCTGGGTCACCGACCCCGATACCCTCACCCGATGACTTCCAACAAGATCATCGCGGCCGACTCCGGCACCTGGCTCCTCGGCGACCTCCCGGTCCGCCGCATCGGGTTCGGCGCAATGCGCCTCACGCACCTGGCCGACGGCTCCCCCAGTGACCGCGACCGGGTGACCGGGGTGCTCAGGCGGGCCGTCGAACTGGGCGTCAACCACATCGACACGGCCGCCTTCTACTTCTCCGCGACCCGCTCCGCCAACGAGCTCATCAACCGGGCCCTCGCCCCGTACGCCGACGAGCTGGTCATCACCACCAAGGTCGGGCCGGGCCGCGACGCCTCCGGCGAGTGGTGGTGGGCCACGCCCGGGCAGCTGCGCGGGCAGGTCGAGGAGAACCTGCGCCAGCTCGGCCGCGACCACCTGGACGTGGTCAACCTGCGCGTCCCGCGCCAGGCGACGACCGGTTCGATCGCCGAGCACTTCGGGGCGCTGGCCGAGCTGCGCACGGCCGGGCTGATCCGGCATCTGGGCGTGTCCAACGTACGGCCCGACCACCTGGCCGAGGCGCGGGCCATCGCGCCCGTGGTCTGCGTGCAGAACGCCTACGGGATCGGTTCGCCGGCCGAGGAGCACGCCTTCCTCGACGCGTGCGGCGAGCAGGGCATCGCCTTCGTCCCCTTCTTCGCGATCGCGGGCGCGGGCAAGGAGGCCGGAGGGGTCACCGAGGAGGGCCCGGCGGTACGCGATCTCGCGCGGGCCCACGGGGTGTCCCCGGCCCAGCTCCGCCTGGCGTGGACGCTGAGCCGGGGCGCGCACGTCCTCGCCATCCCGGGCACCGGCAACCCGGAGCACCTGGCCGAGAACGTCGCCGCCGGCGCGCTCCGGCTGCCGGCCGAGGACACCGCCCGGCTCGCGGCCGCGTAGCCGGCCCGCCCGGGCGGCGGGGGCCCGCTTCCTACTGGACGGAGAGGTCCACGTGCAGGGCCGCGGCGAAGGAGACCGGCGAGAGGTCGCCGGCGCCGTGCGAGCCGGAGCGGATGCCGTGCAGCTCGGCGAGCGGGAAGATCTTGCCTTCGGGATGAGGCGGCGGTGCGCCGGTCGGACCGCCACCGTCCCCCTTCACCTCCGAGGTGGCAGCGGGCCCCAAGTGTTCACAGCGCTCATGTCGCCGCCTGCCCTGCCCTGAAGAATTCTTCCCGGTGGGCCGCTGCCAAAGCGGCCGTCTCGGTGAAGTGCGGGATGCGTCCGGTGCCGCCGCGGCCGGACACGGAGAGGGAGGCGGCCGCCATCGCGTACGCGACGGAGTCCGCGAGGCTGTCGCCCAGGGCGAGCCGGGCGGTGGCGGTACCGGTGAAGCAGTCCCCGGCACCGGTCGCGTCGACCGGGTCGGGGTTGACCGGGACCGGGAGGTACGCCGCCCGCGTGCCGTCGTCCAGCAGCAGCCGGTCGGCGCCCGCGGTGACCGCGACGCCGCGGGCGCCCAGGGCCCGGAAGCGGGTGGCGGCCTCGGCCGGGTCGTCGGTGTCGACCATGGCCAGCGCGTCGGCCGGGCAGGAGGTCTTCAGCAGCCCGGTCAGCGGGGCGATGCGGGCCAGTAGTGTGCGTGCCTCGCCCCGGCTGGTCAGCCGGGAGCGGAAGTTGGGGTCGTAGGAGAGGTGTCCGCCCGCGGCGTGCACGGCCTCGGCGGCGAGCAGGACGGCCTCGCGGCTGCTCGGCGACAGGGCGCCGGTGATGCCGCTGGTGATGAGGGCCCTGGAGCCGGTCAGCAACTCCCGCCAGGATTCGACGTGTTCCACCGAGAGGGTGGAACCGGCGCTGCCGGTGCGCCAGTACACGAACTCGCGGTCGCCCTCGGTGTCGGCGGCCAGCAGGTAGGCGCCGTTGGGTCGCGGGGAGCGGCGCACGTGGGAAACGTCCACGCCGAGTTCCGCGGCGCGGGCCAGCAGCGGGACGCTCAGCTCGTCCTCGCCGACGACGGCGAGCAGGGCGGTGCGGGCTCCGGCGGCGGCCGCGGCGGCCGCGGCGTTGAGGGCGTCCCCGGAGAAGGAGATCCGGGCGGGGGCGCCGTCAGCGGCGTCCCGCAGAGCCGTCTCGGCGTGGATCTCGACGAGGACTTCGCCCAGGACGAGGACGTCGTACGCCCCGGGCGCGCTCACGGCCGGTGCTCCGTGCCCGCGCAGGCGCCGCAGCAGGGCTGGGCGAGGTCGGCGAAGACGGCGGCCAGTTCGCCCGGGTCGGCGGGCAGGCCGCCGCCTATCCCTACGGCGGCGGCCCCGGCGGCGAGCCAGTCGCGGACCTCGCCGGGCTTGATCCCGCCGGTCGGGATGATCAGGGCGTCGGGGAGGACCGCCTTGAGGGAGCGGATGAACCGGGGGCCGCCCACGTGGGCGGGGAACACCTTGGCCGCGCCGCCGGACCGGACCGCGGTGGCGATCTCGCCGGGGGTGAAGCCGCCCTCGATGAAGACGGCCCCGCGCTCCAGGGCGACCTCGCGGACCTCGGGAGCCGGGTACGGGGAGATGAGGAAGGCGGCGCCCGCGTCGAGCGCGGTCCGCGCGGCCACCGCGGTGGTGACGGTGCCGACTCCGATGAGGGCGGGCCGCCCCAGCGCGTCGGTGAGCGGCACCGTACGGGCCACGGCCTCGGCCCAGCCGGGGGTGGAGGTGGTGAGTTCGACGGCGCGGCAGCCTGCGGCGAGCAGCGCGGCGGTGTGGCGGACGGCCTCGTCCGCGTCGGCGTTGCGCAGGACCGGCAGCAGGCGCTGCGCGGTGATGGCCGCATACGGGTGACAGGACAAAGGACCCTCCATTTGTTCCACGTAATGGAACTTGGTATCATGTAACGGAACTTCTTTTGCAGACCATACCCATCGATGGAGATCCCTTGCCGACGGACGAAAGGTCCGAGAACGCAGAGGCCGAAAGCACTTCCCGCGGCGGGCGGACCTCGGCCGCGGGCACGGCGCTGGAGAAGTCGATGCGGATCCTGGAGGCCGTGGCCGCGCCCGGCGGCCCACACCGGCTCACCGATGTCATGGCGGCCGCGGCCGTGCCGAAGTCGAGCACCTTCCGCATCCTGGCCTCGCTGATCGAGCAGGGCTTCGTACGCTCCGAGGGCGAGAGCCGCTACGGCGTCGGCCCCCGGCTGCGCGGGCTCTCCGCCCTGGTCAGCGGCGGGGAGCCGGCCAGCATCGAGCAGATCCTGCGGGAACTGCGGGAGGCCACCGGGCAGGCGGTCCACCTCGCCCTGCACAGCGGGGAGACCATCACCTACATCCGGAAGCTGGAGAGCGAGCAGCCCTTCCAGACCGCCTCGCGGGTCGGCATGCGGATGCCGCTGCACACGACCGCGATCGGCAAGAGCATCCTGGCCGGGCTGCCCGCGGCCGAGGCCCGCGAGCTGGTCGCCGCGGCCGGACTGCCGCGCCGCACCCCCCGCACGCTGACGACGTGGCGGGCCCTGGAGGCGGAGCTGGCGGGGGTGCGGGAGCGGGGCTTCGCCCTGGACGACGAGGAGAACGAGGCGACCATCCGCTGCGTCGGCGCCGCGATCCTCGACGCCGGCGGCCGTCCCATCGGCGGTGTCAGCATCACCACCGTCACGTTCCTGGTCTCCCGCACGGAGATCGAGGCCTACGCGCCCGCCCTGCTCGCCGCCACCCGGGCCCTGGCCCCGCTGCTCTGAGCCGGGGGCGCCGGTGCGCCGGGGGCGCCCCGGCCACTCGGGGCCGACGGTGCGCCGCTAGATCGTCTCCGGCTCGGCCCGGCTCAGCAGCTCCCGGGCCGTCCGCAGGTGCCGGTGGCCCGGTTCCAGCGTGGACCCGGCCCGCGCCAGGGCGCCCGTCAGTACCGCCGCCGCCTCGGCGGCCCGGTCCTGGGCGAGCAGGGCGCGGGCCCATTCCAGACGGGAGTAGAAGACGTGCGGGTGGTCCTCGCCGAGTACCCGGGTCCGGTCCGCGGTGAGCTCCGCCCAGGCCTGCGCCGCCTCGGCGGTGCGCCCGGCGCGGGCCGCCAGCGCCGCCAGACTTCCCCGGACGGCGAGCGTGTGCGGATCGTCGGGCCCGATCCCCTCGGCGGCTTCGGCCTCGGCAAGCAGCTGCCGCAACTCGGCTTCCGCGTCGGCCGGTTCCCCCGGCCGGAACCAGATCAGACTGCGCCGGGTCGCCAGCACCTGCGGGTGCCCGGCGCCCTGGACCCGTAAGCGGTCGGCCAGCAGCCCTTCCAACTGGCGTGCGGCCGCGCGGGGGTCGCCGCCCTGTCCGGTGAAGTAGGCCAGCTGGTGCCGCGCCGCCAGGGTGTCCGGATGGTCGGGTCCCAGCACCTCCAGCGCGTCCACGAGCAGCTCCGCGAACTGGGAGGCGGCGGCCAGGTCGTTCCCGGACTCCCCTACGAAGAAGGCCAGTTGATGCCGGGCCGCCAGGGTGTCGGGGTGCCGGGGCCCGAGCCGGCCGGCCCGCCGGTGGGCGATCCCGGCGAGATCGGCGGCGGCCCGGCGTGGTTTCCCGGAGTCCCCGATGGCGATGGCGAGCGGCAGTTCGGCGCCGGGGATTGCGCCGCGCGAGGCGATCGCCAGGGCTTCGACGGCCCGGGCGAGGCGGCCGTCCTGGTGGGCGACGAGCCCCATGTCGTAGGCGTCGGCGGGCTCCACCTGGGGCAGCAGCCCGCGCCACAGGTGGTCGGGCACCGGAGCGCTGCCCGGCGCGTTCAGCAGGTAGTCGAAGGCGGTGAATCCGGCCCCGAAGTTGCCGATGAGCAGCCCGCTCGTGGCGTAGGCGGCGGCGCAGGCCCAGTCCATCGCTTCGGCGAAGGGCTCGGGCTGGAGGTCCCCGCCGCCCCGGGCCGCCAGATAGGGGGCGTGCAGTTCGCGGAGCCACGCGCGGCTCACCGGACGGCGCAGTCCGGCCCGGCGGCAGTCCACCGCCGCCGCGACCACGGCGGCGCCCCGCGGATTGGCGCCCGGGGCCCAGGCGTTCTCCCAGGCCGCCAGCAGTTCCGGTCCGGCCGCGAGCACCTCGGCGACCCCGAACCGCTCGCCCGCGCGCAGGGCGGCCCCGATGCGCGGATCGTCCCGGTGGGCGGCGGCCCGGCCGCGCTCCGCGCGGGACCAGTGCCGGGGCAGCCGGATGACGGCCGCCCGCTGGAGCAGGTCGCGCTGGGCCCGCCAGGCGTCCCGGTCGGAGCCGGTGAGCCGGCTCTCCTCGCGGGCGTCGTAGCGCCGGTACTCCTCGACCCGCATCGTCGCGATGACCACCGCCGTGCGCAGGTCCGCCAGTTGTGCGGCGCTGAGGCCGCCCGCACCGAGGTAGTCCTCCAGGTCGTCCAGCCACAGCACGGCGCGGCGCCGCCGCCCGGCGATCCGTACCGCTTCGGGCAGTGCGGCGCGGGAGAGCGGCCGGACGAAGGCGTGCCGGGGGTATCGGGTGCGGGCCACCTCGTAGGCGAGCCGCGTCTTGCCCGCCGTGGACTCCCCCACCACGAGGACGAAGCGGCTCCGCTCCAGGGCGGCGCGCAGCCCCGGTTCGGCGTCGCGCCGGATGTACGCGGGCGGGTCCGCGGGGGCTTCGGCCGGGTGGGATCCGGCCAGTTCGGGGCGGTCCACCTGGCGCAGCAGCGGGATCCGGCCCGCCGCCGTGCGCAGCACCTCCCCGGCGGCCCGGGGGTCGGCACCCTCCCCGGGTGGCCGCATCAGCTCGGCGGCGAGTCCGGACAGCGTGGTGACGGCCGCGCCGATCCCGGCGGCCCAGGGCCCCGAGGTCCACACCGCCGCCAGCGCCACCGCACCTGCTCCGAGCCCTACCGAACCGAGGTATCCGGCCCAGCCCCTCGCCCGGCCGGATCCCCTCAAGAGCAACGCCGACATGCCGCCCCCAACACGTCCCGTGGGAGCCCCATTGTCACCCCGCACCCGGCCGGGGGAACCCCAACGGAGCTACCTCAAGCGGATGTTCGTCGGTACATGCGGATGTTTCGTCAGTAGATGCGGATGTCCGTAGTAGATGCGGATGTCCGTCAGTACGTGACGAAGACGCGGCGGGCCGGACCGTCCACCCGGACCCGGCCCCCGACGGGGATGACGATCTGCGGGTCGGTGTGCCCGAGGTCCACGTCGAAGACGGCCATGGTGGAAGGGGCGTACTCGGCGAGGGCCCGCAGGACCGCCTCGCGCTGCTCGCGGCGGTAGCGCTCGCGTTCCCCGGCCCCGTAGCGCTTCTCGAAGGACCAGCTCTTCGCCCGGCCCATCAGCAGGGCGGGGAACTGCCGGAGCAGTCCGCGCTCCCCCATGCCGCGCAAGATCCAGTAGACGTCCTGGGCGCGCGGCATGTCCTCCGAGGTCTCCAGGAAGAGCACCCCGCCGGCGTACTCCTCGACGGGCCGCACGCGGTCGGCCATCAGGAGCCAGGAGATGATCTCCAGGTTGCCGCCCCAGCTGTTGCCCTCGACCACCCGGTCGCCCTGGTGCCAGGTCCAGCCCGCGGCCGGCTCCAGTTCCGGTTCGGCGTCGAAGGTGCGGGGGTCGTCCCAGGGGCCGTTGACGTCGCCGCTGGCTTCGGCGGCGGTCAGCTCGTATTCGCCGGAGGTGAACAGTGCCGCCCGCAGGGACCTCTCCGTCAGCGGGTGCAGGGCGCCGGGCCGTCCGAGCTCGACCATCACGGAGCTCCCGTGGTACCCGACCAGCCCCAGGTCCCTCAGGTGCAGGAGCAGGTTGGTGTTGTCGCTGTAGCCGAAGAACGGCTTGGGGTGGGCGCGCAGGACGTCGGCGTCGAGGTGCGGGAGCAGCGTGATCTGGTCGTCGCCGCCGATGCTGGCGATCACCGCCTTGATGCTCGGGTCGGCGAAGGCCGCGTGCAGATCGGCGGCCCGCTGCTGGGGCGTCGCACCCATCTTCCGGGTCGTCGGGTACTCCACCGGCTCCAGTGCGAACTCCTCCCGGAGCCGGCGCAGCCCCAGTTCGTAGGGCTGCGGGAAGAGCTCGGGCAGGCCGGCGGAAGGGGAGAGCACCGCGACGCGGTCTCCGGGGCAGGGCTTGGCGGGGTAGCGGGGATCCGTCATCCGGTGATGATAGGAGCGGGACCGCCCCCGGCCGAAGCGGATTTCCGGGGCGCCCCCACGCCTCTCGGCGGATGCGGCGCCGTGATCGCATCGGGGGCACGACCACCGAGTTGATCCACGTCACCGGCGGAGGCGGCATCTCGGCCGAGAAGGCCGGGGACGGCCCCCCGCTCGTCCTGCTCCACGGAGCGGTCCACGACAGCCGCCTGTGGGACCGCGTCTTCGCCGCGCCGGCCCGGCACCACACCGTGGTGCGCTACGACGCCAGGGGCCACGGCCGCTCGACGCCTCCGACCGGGCCCTTCCGTTACGAGGACGACCTGCTGGCGGTCCTGGACCGGTTCGGCTTGCGGAGCGCGGGACTCGTCGGCTTGAGCATGGGCGGGGAGGTCGCGCTCGACTTCACCCTGGAACACCCCGAGCGGGTCCGGTCGCTGAAGCTGATCGCGGCGTCCGCCGGCGGGCACGAGTGGCCACGGGGCGCCGATCACTACCTGCCCTTGCGGACCCCCGGGCGACTCCTCGAACTCCTCCTCCCCCTCCCTGGGACTCCGTAACATTCCCTATCAGCCTGCATTAGCACTTCTTTGGGTAGGATTCGGAATCATGAGTGACGAAGGACGTGAGCTGTACTCGGTCGGCGAGGTCGCCGAGCTGCTCGGTCTGCACGTGAGGACGGTCCGGAACTACGTGCGCGACGGCCGGCTCAAGGCCGTCCGGATCGGCAAGCAGTACCGGATCAGCCGGGCGGACTTCGAGGCCCTGACGAGCCGCCCCGCCCCGGGCGCCGGGGAGCCCTCCCCCGCCGGGGAGGCGCCGCGGCGGCACGTGGAGGTGTCGAGCATCGTGCAGATCGACGCGATCGGCCCCGACGCGGCGAACCGGCTCGCGAACCTCGTCACGGCGAGCGCACAGTCCCCCCGGGCCGCTCCGGCGGCGCTGCGCGTCCAGACGGTCTACGACAAGGAGCGGGCCCGCATGAAGATCGTGATCCTCGGCGACGCCGCCACCACCGCCGATCTGCTGCACCTGATCGACGGGGTGCTCGGCCCCGGCAACGGCATGGGGAACCACCTGGACGACCGCGCGGAGCCGGTGCACCGTGGCTGACCTCCTCGTGGAACACCACGGCGTACCGGTCCTGGTCTGCTCCGCCGACGGCCCGACGGTCGCCACCGAGCAGGACGCGCTCGACCAGCTCATCGGCGGCGCCTTCTACCGGACCGACATCGTCGCCGTCCCGGTGGAACGGCTGGACGCCGGATTCTTCGACCTGCGCAGCGGGCTGGCCGGGGCGATCATGCAGAAGTTCGTGAACTACCGGGTCCGCCTGGTGGTCGTGGGTGATCTCTCTCACCACCTGAAGACCAGTGCGGCCCTGCGCGATCTCGTACGGGAGTCGAACGAGGGCCGCCACATCTGGTTCCTGCCCGATCTCGACGCCCTGGCCGCCCGGCTCGCCCCGGCCGGGGATTCCGCATCCGCGGAATCGTTCGGCGGATAAGCGTTATCGAAGTCCCCCTCGACGGTCTCCCAGGTATTGGGCATCATCGAGCGCCGGTACGGACAGGGACTTTTCTATGAGCACTCAGCACACGGCAGCGCTGGTCGCCGCGGCCCGCGCGGGCGATCCCCGCGCACAGGACGACCTGGTCAGCGCCTATTTGCCGCTGGTCTACAACATCGTCGGGCGGGCTCTGAACGGGTCCGTAGACGTGGACGACGTGGTCCAGGACACGATGCTGCGGGCACTCGACGGGCTGGGCGGCCTGCGCGACGACCACAGCTTCCGGTCCTGGCTGGTCGCGATCGCGATGAACCGGGTACGCGCCCACTGGCAGGCCCGCCGGAGCGCCCCGGGCGAAAGCGGCCTCGAAGCCGCCTGGGAGCTCGCCGATCCGGGCGCCGACTTCGTGGACCTGACCGTCGTACGGCTCCAGCTGGAGGGTCAGCGGCGCGAGACGGCCCGTGCGACGCGCTGGCTGGAGCCCGACGACCGGGCGCTGCTGTCCCTGTGGTGGCTGGAGTGCGCCGGGGAGCTGACGCGCGCGGAGATGGCGCAGGCACTGGAGCTGTCCCCGCAGCACACGGCGGTACGGGTGCAGCGGATGAAGGCGCAGCTGGAGGCGGCCCGCGTGGTGGAGCGGGCGCTGGACGCCCAGCCGCCCTGCGAGGACCTGCGGGCGATGGCCGCGAGCTGGGACGGCCTGCCCTCGGCGCTGTGGCGCAAGCGAATAGCCCGGCACGCCCGCGAGTGCCTGCGGTGCGGCGGGCTGTGGAACGGCCTGGTCCCGGCCGAAGGACTGCTGGCCGGGCTGGCGCTGCTGCCGGTCTCGGCGGCGCTGCTCGCGGGCGTACGGGCCGCCCTGGACTCCGGCTTCGCCTCCGCGGGCCTGGCCACGACCGCTTCGGCTCCGGCTCCGGCTCCGGCGTACGGAACGGCCGGGGACGCGGCCGCGGCCGGGGACGGCGGCGGGAACGCGGGCGAACCGCAGTTCGCCGTCACGGGCGGCCCCGGGGACGGGCGCGCCTCGCTGCGCAAGCGGCGGCGCACCCGCGGCCGGCGCCGGGTGATCGGCGGAGCGGTGCTCGCCGCCTGTGTCGTGGGAGGCGGGCTGACCTACCTCGGCACCCGGCCCGGCACCGGCTCCGGCACCGGCTCCGTCGAGGCGCCCGCGGCCGCGCTCGTGGCACCGGAATCGGGGACCGCGCTGCCCCCGGAGGCGGCCTCCCCCACCCCGAGCCCCTCGGTGTCCGCCTCCGCGAGCACCTCGCCGAGCCCCAGCCCGAGCGCGAGCCCCAGCCCGACGCCGACGCCGAGTCCGACCCCGACGCCCACCCCGAAGCCCAGCCCGAAGTCCACCCCGCCGAAGAAGCCCGCTCCCGCCCCGCCGGGCGGCAGCACCGCCGCCCAGGTGATATCCCTGGTCAACTCCGAGCGCGCGAAGGCCGGCTGCGGGCCGCTCAAGGAGAACGCGCAGCTGCGTACGGCCGCCCAGGGGCACTCCGACGACATGGCGCGGCGGGACTTCTTCTCGCACACCAACCCGGACGGCGCGGACCCGGGCAAGCGGACCACCGCCGCCGGGTACCGCTGGTCGACCTACGGGGAGAACATCGCGAGGGGCCAGCGGACGGCGGCCCAGGTGATGGATTCCTGGATGAACAGCCAGGGCCACCGCGAGAACATCCTCAACTGCGCCTTCAAGGACATCGGTGTGGGCATCCACCAGGGCTCCGGCGGCCCGTGGTGGACGCAGAACTTCGGTGCCCGGATGTAGGAACTCCCGGCCCGCATCCCGGCCCGCATCCCGGCCCGCGTCCCGGTCCGCGTCCCGGTCCGCTCCCGCTCCGCCGCGCTCCACCACACCCCGCCCGCGCGATCTGCCCGCAATGATTCAAAATGGGGGCAAGATAGGAGCTGGAAGCAAACCGGCAGATCACGCCGGGAGATCACGGTGGAGGTGGAGCGCATCAGCAGGCAGAAGCTCCGTCCGCACCAGCGCGAGGCCGTCGACGCCGCCGTGCGGGCGCTGGAACAGCCCGCCGGTCGCAGGGTCCCACGGACCGGGCTCCGTACGCAGGTCATCATGGCGACGGGCTCCGGCAAGTCGCTGGTCGCCGTGCACACGGCCGAGGAACTGCGGGCCGGCCGGGTGCTGGTGCTGGTCCCCTCGCTGGACCTCCTCGTGCAGACCGCGGCGGCCTGGCGCGAGGGCGGCCGGACCGGCCGCGCCTTCGCCGTGTGCTCGCTGCGCGGCGAGGACGCGGGGGTGCCCACCACCACCGACCCGGCCGAACTGGCCGGCTGGGCGGGCCCGCCCGTCGACCGGGTGACGGTGTACGCCACGTACGCCTCGCTCGGCCTGGGCACCATCGAACGCGCGCACCACGAGGGCCTGCCCGGCTGGGACCTGATCGTGGTCGACGAGGCGCACCGGACCTCGGGGCGCATCGGCAAGCCCTGGGCGGTGGTGCACGACAACGTCCGGATCCCCTCGGTCCGCCGCCTGTACATGACGGCCACGCCCCGGGTCTGGCAGGACGGCGAGGATTCCGGGCCCGCCGGGAGCGAGGCGTACGCCGGGAGCGAGGGGACCGCCGGGAGCGAGGAGTACGCCGAGGGCTCCGGCCGGCCGGAGGGCGTGCGCGGCCGCGGCGACCTGGTGGCCTCCATGGAGGACGATCCGGACGGGCCGTTCGGCGCGCGCTGCTACACCCTGACCCTCTCGGAGGCCGTCGACCGGGGCATCTGCGCGCCCTACCGGGTGGTCTGCGTGGATGTCACCGATCCGGAGTTCCAGGCGGCCGTCCTGCTCGGCCCGGACGGGCGCTCCGACGCCGTGCGCGGGGTACGGCTCGCGGCGCTCCAGACGGCGCTGGTGACGGCGGCCGTGAAACAGGGGTTCCGGCGCACCCTGGTCTTCCACCACCTGACCAAGGAGGCCGAGGCCTTCGCGGCCGGTCTGCCGGCGGTCGCCGCCCGGCTGCGCGGCACGAGTTGGGCCCCGCGGCCGGTGTACCCCCGTACCGTCTGGGCGGACTGGCTGTGCGGGCAGCACACGGCGGCGCACCGGCGCCGGGTGCTGGCCGCCTTCGCGGACGACCGGGTCGCGGACAAGGCCTTCCTCGGCAGCGTCCGGGTGCTGGGCGAGGGCGTGGACACCAAGGAGTGCGACTCGGTCTTCTGGGCCGACGTACGGGGTTCCATGCCCGACCTGGTGCAGGCCGTCGGCCGGGCGCTGCGCATCCGGCCCGGGGAGGGCAAGGTCGCCTCCCTGGTGGTGCCGGTGCTGCTGGGGCCCGGCGAGTCCCCCGAGACGATGCTGACCTCACGGGCGTACGGGGACCTCGCACGGCTGCTGGAGGCGCTACGGGCCCACGACACCCGGCTCGTCGAGTCCCTGGCGCAGCCCCAGGCCCCGAGCCGGCGCGCGGCTGCGGGCGCGGCGGAGTCCGTGGGCGGCTCCGGGCTGCGCGGCGGCGCGCAGTCCCTGCTGAGCTTCTCCACCCCCCGCGACCCGGCGCTGCTGGCCGCCTTCGTCCGGCTGCGCGTCCTGCACCCGGAACACGAGCACTGGCGGCGCGGGGTGGAGGCCGCCCGGATCTACGCCGGGCGCGCGGGGGACCTCAAGGTGCCGTTCGCGTTCAAGGTGCCCGAAGGGGCGGAGCCGGACGCGGCCGCCCCCGGGGACCAGGGAGCCGCGGCCGCGTGGCCGCCGGGGCTGGCCCGGTTCCCGCTCGGCCAGTGGATCGCGGACGCCCGGCGCACGTACCGCCGCGGGGCGCTCGGCCGCCGCCGGGTGGCGCAGCTCGACGAACTGGGCATGGTGTGGAGCCACTTCGACGTGGCGTTCGAGGAGGGGCTAGCGGCGGCGAGCGGCTGGGCGGCCGAGCACGGTCACCTGCTGCCTCCCGTGGACGCCACCTGGCGCGGCGCCCCGGTCGGGGTCTGGGTCAAGAACCAGCGGGCGGCGGCCCGCCGGGAGGGCCCGGGGGCCCTGTCGGAGGAGCGCCGGGAGGCCTTGGAGGCCGTCGACGCCTCCTGGTGTCCGGCCTGGGAGATCTCCTGGCAGCGGGCCTTCCACCTGACCCGGGTCCACCTGGACGCGGGCGGCCGGCTCCCGGCGCGCCCCGGGGAGGCCGTGGTCCAGGGCGAGGACCTCGGCGTGTGGCTGCGCGGGCAGCGGGCGTCCTGGGAGCGTCTGGCCTGGGCCCAGCGCTGGCTGCTGGAGCACACCCTCGGGGTGACCCCGGCCGAGGGCGCGGACCGGCCGAAGCCCCGGGTCGCGCACGCGGACGCGTGGGCCGCGCACTTGGAGGCGGCCCGGCGGTTCCACGAGCGCGAGCGGCACCTGCGGGTGCCCCGTACGCACGTGGAGCGGGTCGGCGACCGGGACCTGCGCCTCGGTTCCTGGATCGCCAACCAGCGCTCCCGCGCCGCGGCCCTCACCCCGGAGCGGACGGCCGCGCTGACGGAGCTGGGGATGCGCTGGTCGGCGTCCTGAGGGCCGGGCGGTGCCCGGCTGGGCTCAGTGGTGGAAGCCCGACCGGGGCGGCGCCGCGGGCACCGGCTGCGGGTGTGCGACCAGGTGTTCCACGGCGCCCCGCAGGTCGGCGACGAGCAGCGCGATCTGGTCCCGGGTCACCCCGTGCCGGATCAGCACCCGCTGGATGACCGTGTCGTCGCGTTCGGCGGGCAGGGGGTACGAGGGCACCTGCCAGCCGCGCATCCGGAGCCGGTCGGAGAGGTCGTAGAGGGTGAAGCCCGCTCCCTCCGGGTCGGTGAGCCGGTAGGAGACGGCGGGCAGCGCGCCCTGGCCGTCGTAGAGGAGGGTGAAGGGGCCGATGGTCTCGATCTCCCGGGCCAGGTACTGGGCGGTGTCGGCGCAGGCCTGCTGGACCCGACGGTAGCCGCCCCGGCCCAGCCGCAGGAACAGGTAGTACTGGGCGATGATTTCGCCGCCCGGCCGGGAGAAGTTCAGGGCGAAGGTGGGCATGTCCCCGCCGAGGTAGTCCACGGAGAAGACCAGGTCGGCCGGGAGCAGTTCGGCGGTGCGCCAGACGATCCAGCCGACGCCCAGCGGTGCGAGGCCGTACTTGTGCCCGGAGGTGTTGACGGAGGCCACCCGCGGCAGCCGGAAGTCCCAGACCACGTCGGGGTGGAGGAAGGGGGCCACGAAGCCGCCGCTGGCGGCGTCCACGTGGATCGGCACGTCCCAGCCGTGCTCGGCCTGGATCCGGTCGAGTTCGGCGGCGATCTCGGCGACGGGCTCGTAGACGCAGGTGTAGGTGACCCCGAGGATGGCGACGACGCCGATGGTGTTCTCGTCTACGTTCGCGGCGAGCTGCTCGGGGCTCAGGCCGGTGGCTCCGGGCAGCAGGGGGAGCTGGCGGAGCTCGACGTCGAAATACCGTGCGAACTTCTCCCAGCAGACCTGGACCGGCCCGCACACCAGGTTCGGCCGGTCGGTGGGCAGGCCGGCGGCGCGGCGGCGCTCGCGCCAGCGCCACTTGAGGGCGAGGCCGCCGAGCATGGCGGCCTCGCTGGAGCCGGTGGTGGAGCAGCCGGTGCCGGTCGTGCCGGCGGGGGCGTTCCACAGGTCGGCCAGGATGTTGACGCAGCGGGCCTCGATCTCGGCCGTCTGCGGGTACTCGTCCTTGTCGATCATGTTCTTGTCGAGGCACTCGTTCATCAGCCGGTGGACCCCGTCGTCCGACCAGGTGGTGCAGAAGGTGGCCAGGTTCTGGGCGGCGTTGCCGTCGAGGAGCAGCTCGTTGTGGAGGAGCTGGTACACCACCTCGGAGGGCGAGTGGTCTTCGGGCATCCGGTACTTGGGGAGGATCTCGCCACTGAGGGTGGACGCGAACACGTCCGTCTCGGCGTCGCGGGCACGCAGGTCCTTCGTCTCGTGGAGAGCCATATCGGGACTATAACGGGATGGAACGGGACAGATCATCCTGAAGTGGTCTTCAGGATGCTTCAGGGAGGGTTCAGGAGGGCCCTTGAGAGTGGAGTCATCACCAGCCGGTGAGACAGCCGCTCGGGAGGGCCCCATGAACGCCCGTACGACCGTCACCGCGAACACCCCGGGCAGCGCCACCGCCCGCCGGCGCCGGAGGCGGCCCCGGCCGAACGGGGCGGCCCGAAGACCTCCCGCGCCCGGGCCATGGCGACCGCCGAGAAGTCGGCGCCCGGCGGCAGGATCACGGACGTGGAGCTGGAGACCGAGGACGGCACCCAGGTCCGGGAGATCGACGTCATGACCGCCGAGCCGCGCGTGCACCACCGGGCTCGGGCCGGCCATCGCGCGGGACATCGCGGCGGCGCACGGGGCAGGCTGGGCGCCGGACCGGGCCCGGGAGGGCGGTTCACACTGCGGCTTCCGGCCGACTCCGCGGTGTGACCCCTCCCATAGCCACCCCGTGCGACCGGAGGATTTCCTGTCCGTTAAGCTTTTTCACACAGGTCTTCCCGTCCGGGTGGTTGGAGCCAGTCCGGACGGGAAGATCATCCAACTAGTTCGACGGGCAACTTATCCGCGCATGTCCAGATAGCGGCCCTGTGTTCTCCGCGCCCTGATACCTCTTCGGGCCATGAACAAGATCACCCGCCGACAGGCCTTGAGCGCCACCGCCGGCGCACTCACCGCCCTCGGCCTCGCAGGCGCCACCGCGCACGCCGCCGTCACCGGATCCCGAACCGCCGCCCCGACCACCCCCGCGGGCACCGTCGACGAGGTCTACCAGGGCCGCCGCATACGGATCGTCCCCGCCTCGGGCGGGGGGAACGACCACGGGGGCCACCACGGCGGCCACCAGTCCCCCGGTCAGCCGACCGTCCTCATAGACGGCCGCGAACTGCACGTGATGCGGAACGCCGACGGCAGCTGGATCAGCGTGATCAACCACTACGAGACCTTCTCC
Organism: Streptomyces sp. NPDC099050; assembly: GCF_044759865.1. Lineage (NCBI taxonomy): Bacteria > Bacillati > Actinomycetota > Actinomycetes > Kitasatosporales > Streptomycetaceae > Streptomyces > Streptomyces sp. NPDC099050. The sequence continues at coordinate 34,040 of NZ_JBIWAE010000029.1, forward strand.
GGCCCGCTCCCGCTCGCCCGCGCCGCCGTGCGCGAGCTCCAGGGCGCCACCCTCGTCCCGATGGGCGGCATGTGATGACCATCCGCAAGAACCAGGCCGCGCTCACCCCCGAGGAGAAGCGGGCGTTCACCGCGGCGCTCCTCGAACTGAAGCGCACCGGCCGCTACGACCGTTTCGTCACCACGCACAACGGCTTCATCATGAGCGACACCGACTCCGGCGACCGGGTCGGCCACCGCTCCCCCTCCTTCCTGCCCTGGCACCGCCGGTTTCTGCTGGAGTTCGAGGCGGCGCTGCAGGCGGTGGATCCGTCGGTGGCCCTGCCCTACTGGGACTGGACGGCCGACCGGACCGCCCGCTCCTCCCTCTGGGCCGCCGACTTCCTCGGCGGTACCGGCCGGGCCCGGGACGGGCAGGTGCTCGACGGACCGTTCGCGTACGCGGCGGGCAAGTGGGAGATAGCCGTACGGGTGGACGGGCGCTCCTACCTGCGCCGCGCGCTCGGCACCGGGGTGGCCCAGCTGCCGACCAGGGCCGAGGTGGACGCCGTCCTCGCGATGCCGGTCTACGACGCGGCGCCCTGGAACAGCTCCTCCGGCGGCTTCCGCAACAACCTGGAGGGCTGGCGCGGGGCCAACCTGCACAACCGGGTGCACGTGTGGGTGGGCGGCCAGATGGCCACCGGGGTCTCCCCCAACGACCCGGTGTTCTGGATGCACCACGCCTTCATCGACAAGCTGTGGGCCGACTGGCAGGCGCTGCACCCGCAGTCGGCGTACCTGCCCGCCGCCGGCACCCCGAACGTCGTGGACCTGCACGACACCATGCGGCCGTGGAACGACGTGACCCCGGCCGACATGCTGGACCACCGCAAGTTCTACACCTTCGACACCGAGCCGGTGCCCGCGCCGGCCGGGGCCGCCGCCAGCCAGCGGTAGTGCAGTTCGGGGCGGCCGACCTGGCCGTACCGGGGGGTGCGGTCCGCGCGGCCGGTGTCCACCAGGTGCTCCAGGTACCGGCGGGCGGTGATCCGGGAGATCCCGGCCGCCTCGGCCGTCCCGCCCGCGGTCAGCCCCTCGGGGGCCGCCCGCAGCAGCGCGGCGACCCGGTCCAGGGTCGGGCCGCCGATCCCCTTGGGGAGTTCGGCCGGCCGGGGCGAGCGAAGGGCCGCCATCGCGCGGTCCACATCGTCCTGGCCGGCCGCCTCGCCCGCCGCCGTCGCGCGGAACTCGGCGTAGCGCAGGAGCCGTTCGCGCAGGGTGGGGAAGGCGAAGGGCTTCAGTACGTACTGCACCACCCCGAGCGAGACGCTCTCGCGGACCACCCCCAGGTCCCGCGCCGAGGTCACCACGATCACGTCGGCGGGGTGGCCCGCGGCCCGCAGCCCGCGCGCGAAGCGCAGCCCGTGCCCGTCGGGCAGGGTCAGGTCGAGCAGCAGCAGGTCGATCCGGGTCCGCTCCAGGACACGGGTGGCCTCGGCGAGGGAGTGGACGACCGCGACGGCGGTGAAGCCGGGCACCCTCCCGACGTACAGTGCGTGCGCGTCGGCGGCCACCGGATCGTCCTCGACGACGAGGACCCGCACCTCGGGCGTGCTCATGCGTCCACCTCCCCGCGCGCCGGCAGCCGTACGGTGAACCGCGCACCTCCGCCGGGCAGTTGATCGGCGTCCGCGCTCCCGCCGTGCCGGTGGGCCACCTGGCGCACCAGCGCGAGGCCCAGGCCCCGCCCCTCACCCTTGCCCGACCAGCCGCGCCGGAACACGTCGGCGCCCTCGGGAAGTCCGGGCCCGTTGTCGGCCACGCCGATCAGCACCCCGCGTCCGTGGGGGCCGGCCGGGCCGTCGGGGCGGATGGTGACCGAGATCCGGCCGCCGGGCACGCCGGTGAGGGCGTCGACGGCGTTGTCGACGAGGTTCCCGAGGACGGTGACGAGGTCGCGCGCGGGCGGGCCGCCGGGCCCGTCGCCGATGGCTCCGCTGTCCGGGGTGACGACCAGCTCGACCCCGCGTTCGTGGGCCTGCGCGGCCTTGCCGAGCAGCAGGGCGACGAGCACCGGCTCGCCGACGGCGGCGATCACCTCGTCGGTCAGGGCCTGGGCGAGGGACAGTTCGGCGGTGGCGAAGTCCACCGCTTCCCGGCTGCGGCCGAGTTCGATGAGGGAGACCACGGTGTGCAGCCGGTTGGCCGCCTCGTGGGCCTGCGCGCGCAGCGCCCGGGTGAATCCGCGTTCCTGATCCAGCTCCCCCGTCAGCGACAGCAGTTCGGTGTGGTCGCGCAGGGTGATCACGGTGCCGCGACGGCCGCCGCCGGCGACGGGCGCACTGTTGAGCACGAGGACCCGGTCCGCGGTCAGGTGCACCTCGTCCACCCGGGGCCGGTCGGCGAGCAGGGCCCCGGTGAGCGGGACGGGCAGGCCCAGATCGGCCACCCCGGTCCCCTTGATCTCCCCGCGGAGGCCCAGGAGTTCGCGGCCCGCGTCGTTGACGAGGGTGATCCGGCGCCGGCCGTCGAGCATCAGCAGTCCTTCACGGACCCCGTGCAGGGCGGCCTGGTGGTAGTCGTACATCCGGCTCAGCTCGTCGGCGTTCATCCCGTGGGTGTGACGGCGCAGCCGGGCGTTGATGACGTAGGTGCCCGCCCCGCCGAGGGCGAGGGCCCCGCCGGCCACCCAGGCGAGGGCGGAGAGCCGCGCGGCGAGCCGGGCGCTGACCGCGCGGACGGTGATGCCGGCGGCGACCATGCCGGTGACCCGGCCGCCGTCGGTGATCGGGGTGACCACCCGGAGCGAGGGGCCGAGGGTGCCGGTGTAGGTCTCGCTGAAGGTCTCGCCCCGCAGGGCGGGGGCGGTGTTGCCGAGGAAGCGTTCGCCGATGCGCATCGGGTCGGGATGGGTCCAGCGCCGTCCGTCCGGAGCCATGATCGTCACGAAGTCCACCCCCGCGTCCACGCGGACCCGCTCCGCGTAGGGCTGCAGGGCCTCGCGACCGTTCCCCCGCGCCGCGTCCCGGACCGACGGGGAGTCGGCGACCGCGCGGGCCACCGCTCCGGCCTGGCGCCGGGCGGCCTCCTCCGCCTGGTCGCGGGCGGTCGCGTAAGCGAAGACGGCGCAGCCGGCGACGACCGCGGCGACGAGCACCACCTGCATGGCGAAGAGCTGGCCGGCGAGGCTGCGCGGCGGCCGGGGGAAGCGGAACATGGCGCTCAGTGTGCACCCGGGCGTGAACTCAATGAACGCAAGGGTGACCGGGGTCACAGCGGCGGGCGATGGTCCTCCCGGGACGCCTTCGCCATCGGGGAGGCGAGGGCACTACCGGGAGGCATCGTGGCCGCCAGGCGCGACAAGACGCATTATCTGTACATCGCGGTGATCGGCGCGGTGCTGCTCGGCATCGCCGTCGGCTTCGCCGCACCCGGCACGGCCGTGGAGCTCAAGCCGCTGGGCACCGGGTTCGTCAACCTCATCAAAATGATGATCTCGCCCGTCATCTTCTGCACGATCGTGCTAGGCATCGGCTCGGTGCGCAAGGCCGCCAAGGTCGGCGCGGTGGGCGGGCTGGCGCTCGGCTACTTCATGGTGATGTCCACGGTGGCGCTGGCCATCGGACTGCTCGTGGGCAACCTGCTGGATCCGGGCAGCGGGCTGCACCTGACCGAGGCGGCCCGCAGCGCGGGCGAGGCGCAGGCGAAGGCGGGCGGAGCGGAGAGCACGCCCGAGTTCCTGCTGGGGATCATCCCGACGACACTGGTGTCGGCCTTCACCGGGGGCGAGGTGCTCCAGACGCTGCTGGTGGCGCTGCTGTGCGGGTTCGCGCTGCAGGCCATGGGCGCGGCGGGCGAACCGGTGCTGCGCGGGATCGGGCACGTGCAGAAGCTGGTGTTCCGGGTGCTCGCGATGATCATGTGGGCGGCGCCGGTGGGCGCCTTCGGCGCGATCGCGGCGGTGGTCGGGGCGACCGGAATGGACGCCCTGAAGTCCCTCGCGGTCATCATGATCGGGTTCTACACCACCTGCCTGCTCTTCGTCTTCGTGGTCCTGGGCACACTGCTGCGGCTGTGTACGGGGATCAGCGTCTTCGCCCTGCTGCGCTACCTGGGCCGGGAGTTCCTGCTGATCCTGTCCACCTCCTCCTCGGAGTCGGCGCTGCCCCGGCTGATCGCGAAGATGGAACACGTGGGCGTCTCGCGGCCGGTGGCCGGCATCACGGTCCCGACCGGCTACTCCTTCAACCTGGACGGGACCGCGATCTATCTGACGATGTCCTCGCTCTTCGTCGCGGAGGCGATGGGCAAGCCCCTGGCCCTGGGGGAGCAGATCTCCCTGCTGCTGTTCATGATCGTGGCCTCGAAGGGTGCGGCCGGGGTCACCGGCGCGGGACTGGCCACGCTCGCCGGAGGACTGCAGTCGCACCGGCCTGAACTTGTCGACGGGGTCGGCCTGATCGTGGGCATCGACCGGTTCATGAGCGAGGCGAGGGCGCTGACGAACTTCGCCGGAAACGCGATCGCCACCGTGCTGATCGGCACCTGGACGAAGGAGTTCGACCGGGCCCGGGCCACCGAAGTCCTGGCGGGACGACTGCCGTTCGACGAGAGCACGCTCACCGACGACGGACACGAGCAGGCCACGGTCCTGCCCGCCCAGCCGGACGGCGCCAAGGACGGCGTCCCCGCCTGACGGGGACGCTCCACGGACCGGCCGGGCCGGGCTCGCCCCCACGGTGCCCAGCCCGGCCGGTACCGACACCTCGGGCGATAGTCCTTTTCCAGCCAAGATCAGATCAACCGTCTAGCTGTAAAAGGTACTTCCATATCGGGGCACGCTTCTGACATCTTGCGTCCACCACTCGTTTCGTACGGCCCGGTAGGTGCCACCCGCACCGCAGGGCCGTCTTCGGAGGACGCATTGATACCCCACATATCCAGCCGACCTCGACGCACCCTCGTACTGGCGGCCGCCCTGGCCGCCCTGGCCTTCGGGGCCCCGGCCGCGCTCGCCGGGACGGCGCCCGTCTCTCCGGCGGGCGTCCCCGGCACCTCCGCCCCCGCCCCCGCCAAGGCCCAGGCCCCGGCGCCGACTTCCCAGAGTGCGACCTGGGCTGCCGGCACCCGCGCCTACGTGGTGATCACCGCCGCCGGTGACAGCTCCGCGGTCCGTTCGGCCGTCACGGCGAACGGCGGCACGGTCTTCTCGTACTACGACCAGATCGGCGTGATCGTCGCCCACTCGACCTCCTCGACCTTCGCCGCCACCATGCGCGGCGTCAGCGGGGTCCAGAAGGTCGGTGCGACGCGCACCTCGGACGTACCGGCCGACGCCTACAACCCGGCGCTGCCCGCCAACCCGTCCCAGTCGACGACCCCCGCCGGCGAGCCGCTGCGCGCCGACATGACCCAGATCAAGGCCGACCAGGCCTGGGCCGTGACCACCGGCTCGGCTTCCGTCAAGGTCGGCATCCTGGACACCGGCGTGGACGACCAGCACCAGGACCTGGCGCCGAACTTCAACGCCGCGGACTCCGCCTCCTGCGCCTACGGCAAGCCGGACACCAGGGCCGGAGCCTGGCGCGACGTGGGCACCCACGGCACGCACGTCGCCGGCTCCGTCGCCGCCGCCAAGAACGGCAAGGGCGTCGTCGGCGTGGCCCCGGGCGTGAAGATCTCCTCGGTCCGCGTGGCCGAGCCGGGGACCTCACTGTTCTTCGCGGAGAACACCATCTGCGCCTTCGTGTGGTCCGGCGACCACGGGTTCAAGGTCACCAACAACAGCTATTACACGGACCCGTGGCAGTTCAACTGCCCGGACAACATCGACCAGGCCGCGATCATCGAGGGCGTCAAGCGCGCCCAGGAGTACGCGGAGAGCAAGGGCTCGCTCCAGGTCGCCGCGGCGGGCAACGAGAACTACGACCTCGCCAACAAGACCACCGACTCGGCGAGCCCCAACGACTCGACGCCGACCACCCGGACCATCACCAACGCCTGCCTCGACATCCCGACCGAGCTCCCGGGCGTGGTCACGGTCGCGGCCAACGGCACCGGAACCACCAAGGCCTCGTTCTCCAACTTCGGCCAGGGCGTCATCGACGTCGCGGCGCCGGGCAGCAACGTCTACTCCACCGTGCCGGGCGGCGGTTACAGCTCCATGAGCGGTACGTCGATGGCCTCCCCGCACGTCGCGGGCGTCGCGGCGCTCATCGCCAGCGCCAACCCGACCTTCACCCCGGCGCAGATCCGCACCGCGCTGGCCACCCAGGCCAACGACACCGCCTGCCCGTCGGACAGCCGCTGCAAGGGCACCACGGCCAACAACGGGTTCTTCGGAGAGGGCCAGGTCGACGCGCTGAAGGCGGTCGGCGGCTCGACCCCGCCGCCCGGCAAGTACTTCGAGAACCTCACCGACGTCGCGATCACCGACAACGCGACCGTGAACAGTGCCATCACCGTCAGCGGAGTGACCGGCAACGCGCCGGCCACCCTCAAAGTGGGCGTGGACATCAAGCACACCTACATCGGTGACCTCAAGGTCGACCTCGTGGCTCCGGACGGCTCCGTCTACGTCCTGAGCAACCGGACCGGCGGCAGCGCGGACAACATCGTCCAGACCTTCACCGTCAACGCCTCCTCCGAGGTCGCCAACGGGGTGTGGACGCTGCGCGTGAACGACAACGCCAGCCAGGACACAGGCAAGATCGACGCCTGGAACCTGACCTTCTGATCTGCTGACCTTCTGATCTGCTGACCTTCCGATCAGCAGGGCGTCGAGGGCCTACGGGGGCCATCGGGAGCGGTACGCCGCGCCCGGTGGCCCCTTGCCGTCTACTTGGTCCGCAGGACGCAGTCCCCGCAGAGTCCGCCGCCGGGCACCTTGTAGTACAGGCAGCAGCTGCGGCGGGCGAAGGCCACCCCGAGGCCGGGTTCGTGGAGGTAGGTGCCGGTCCCCTCGAGCGGGCCGCCGTCGGCGAGGAGCCCGGCGGCCAGCAGCGCGGCCGACTCCCCCGGCACCCGGTCCGTGAGCACCCGGACGGCGCCGACCAGCCCGGAGGCGGCGTTCCCGCGCAGCACCCGCGGCGAGACGCCGAACCGCTCGCGCAGCGCCGTGTCGAGCACCGCGAGGTTGCCGAGCACGGAGTCCGCGAGGGCCCGCTCCGGGGTTTCCCCGGGGAGTTCGGCGGGCTCGGGCAGCCACAGCTCGAGCGATCCCGCTCCGGGCAGCCGCCACCACAAGCCGCCGGGGCGCAGGTCCGGCACCCGCCCGGACAGGACGGCGCAGCCGAGCGCGAGCGACCAGAGCCGCGACACGATCCCGAACTGCGCGGTCGAAGCCGCCACCCGGCCGGGCCCGGTCCCGATCCGCCGCCCGACTTCGCCGACGTAGGCCCCGAGCCGCTCCCCGTACAGCTCGTCGAGCGGCCCGAAGCCGGGGCCGGGCGGCTCCTTCCCGTACGCCACGGTGAAGAAGGGCCCGACGGAGCCCAACTGCCGCAGTACGCCGTCCATCCCGGGGTCCGTGTCCATCTGCCGATGATCTCACCGCACCGAACCTCGCCGGACCTCGCCGGAGCGGCCTCCTCGGCGGAGGCCCGGGAGGCCCCGGCCGCCACGCCGTCGGAGGCGATGCAGAGGGCGCCGACCGGCCCGGGCGGTCATCCGCCCGTCCGGGGCCGGTCGGGGGCCACAGGCCGGCGCGCCGGTCAGATGCCCGCGAGGAACTCCAGCAGCGCCCGGTTGAAGGCCTCCGGCTGCTCCACGCCCGGCAGGTGCCCGGCCCGCTCCACCACGGCGAGCACCGAGTGCGGAACGAGCGCGTGCAGGGACTCGGCCTCGGCGACCGGGGTGTAGACGTCGTCCCGGCCGACCACGATCAGGCAGGGCACCTCGGCCGGCAGCGCCGCGAGCACCGGAGCGTAGTCGGGCCGCTCGGCCCGCCCGCGCAGGGCGGCGGCGGCACCCTCGGGGTCGGTGGCGTACATCATCGCGGTGACCTCGGCCGCGGCCTCCGGCATCCCGGTCACGTTGTACGGCGCCAGCATCTTGTCGATGACTTCGTCGGCATAGGGCTTCATTCCCTCCGCGAGGAGCCGCTCGGCAAGGTTCCGGCGGAGGATTTTGCCGTCTTCCGTTTCCGGCGGAGCGGAGGTGTCGGAGAGGACGAGGGCCCGCACGCGGGCCGGGTGGCCGAGCCGCATCTCCATGGCGATCTGCCCGCCCATGGACACACCGACGACGACCGCTTGTTCGACGTCCAGACGGTCGAGGAGAGCGACCAGATCATCGGCGAAGTCAGCGAGCAGGGTTTTACCCGGCAGCACCGGACTTTGCCCGTATCCCCGCAGGTCAGGGGTAATCACGCGGTAACCGGCCGTGGTCAGTGCGGCCGTCTGGGGGGACCACATCGAGTGGCGATGCGGATGTCCGTGGATCAGGATTACGGGGGCTCCGTCGCGGGGACCCAAGTCCTCGAAAAAGAGTGTCACGCCATTGCCAATTTGGGGGTTCATGGAAGGACCCTAAGGGGCTACATTGAGCCACTCGCGTTCACCTGACAGCCCGTTGCCTTTCACCCGTGTTTTGCACTGGGGGCGACGTCAGGGACGCAGACTGTGCAACCACCCCACCGCCCAGAAGGACCGAAGGCTCCGTGCCCGTACCCGTACTCCTCGCCGGCCGCTCCGTGCGGCTTGAGCCCCTCGCCCCCCACCACACCGAGGCCTTGGCCCTGGCCGGGGCCGAGGATCGTACGACTTACGCCTTCACTCCCGTGCCCCACGGGTTGCAGGCGTCACACGAGTACATCGACCGTGCCCTCGCCGATCAGGCGGCGGGTCGATCGCTCCCGTTCGCGGTGGTCAGAGCCACCGACGGTCGGGTGGTCGGTTCGACCCGGTTCCTGGAACTCGATTACTGGCAGGGGCCGCTGGTGTGGCCCGCCGTGCCGGGGATCCCGTTCGGCGATCCGGCCACGGCGATCCCCGATGCCGCCGAGATCGGCAATACCTGGCTGTCTCCGGCGGCCCAGGGCACCGGCATCAACACCGAGGCGAAGCTGCTCATGCTCCGCCATGCCTTCGAGACCTGGGGGGTCCGGCGGATCTCGCTGCGCGCGGACGCCCGCAACGGGCGCTCGCGCGCCGCGATGGAGCGGCTCGGGTTCACCAGCGAGGGGGTCCGCCGGGCGCATTCGCGGGGCCTGGACGGCGCCGTGCGCAGTACGGCCTTCTACTCGATCCTCGACGAGGAGTGGCCGACCGTGCGGTCGGTCATCGAGCTGCGGATGTCGGCCGCGGCGCAGCGCAAGCGGCGCCGCAAGACGCTCATCCCGGCGTAACGGTCCTTCTCCGAGGTCGGCGACGCCCCCGCGCCTGCCTCAGCCCCTGCCCCGCCCCCTCTTCCCGGTGTCAGCCGAGGAAGGCGGGGGCGAGGGCCGAGGTCATCAGCCGGGCCGGGGCCCCGCCGCCGTCGGCGGGCAGGGAGTACAGGTCGGCGCCGAAGTCTCCGGGCAGCGAGTAGACGACGGTCTTGTCGCCGGTCCACACCACTTGGTCGTCGACGCTGCGCTCCTCGGCGAGGGGCGCCTCGGCCATCGTGGCGAGGTCCAGGACGTACAGCCGCCAGGGGGCGTCCGGCGACAGGCCCGGTACCCGCTTCTTGAACACGAGCCGGGTCCCGTCGGGCGACAGGGACGGGCATTCCAGGTTCTCGCGCAGCGTGGTCACCGTGCGCGCAGCGAGGTCGCCGCGGACCAGGTGGGTCCGGCCGCCGGTGGCGAGCGTCGCGTAGAAGGTCCGCTCGTCGGCGGCGAAGGTGACCCCCCAGAAGTTGGCGTCCGCGTTGCGGTACGTCTTGCCGTCCTTGTGGATGGTGAAGTCCTCCAGCGAGGCGTCGTACCTACCGCTGCGCAGGTCGAGCAGGGAGGTCCGGGTCGAGAAGTTCGTACCGGCGTACGAGTCCCCGCCCACGAACACCGTCCAGGCGACCAGGTGGCCGCCGGGCGAGACCCGGGCCCGGGTCGGGATGCCGGCCAGCGGACGGGAGGCGACCTCCTTGAGCCGGGCGTCGAGGACCACCGCCTGGTAGCCGTCCTGCACCCCGCCCTTGTGGGACCGGAGGCAGATCCCGGTGCCCGCGGCCGCGTGGAAGCGCAGGCAGCTCACCCCGGAGGCGGTACGCGGACCTTCGGGCGCGGCGGCCGCCGCGGTGGCGAGCTCGTCGCGGTGCGGCCCCCAGGCCATGTTCCGGAAGACGATCCGCCGGCCCTCGGCGCCTGGGGCCAGGGACACCTCGCCGCGGGTGATCGCCGGCCCGCCCGCCTGGATCCGGTCCTTCTCCCCGGCCCGCGAGGAGGCCCGTACGACGGCGAGCGCACCGATGGCGGCGAGCAGGACGACGGCGGAGACGAGGATCAGGATCCGGCGCTGGAGGGGCATGGGTGGGGGCCCTTTCGGAGACGGGGCGCTGCGCGGAGGTACCGTACCGAGCGGCCTGTGCACAGGCCAGGGTCAGTCGGCGAACAGACCGGATTCGCCGCGGCCCGTCGCGCGCCGGGCAACGTGCTCCCTTCCGGAACACCAAGAGACGTAAAAATCGGGAACCCGTGAGCACGTACGCTCATCTTTCGATCGAAAGCAGTCCGAACTCCGCCCCCACGGGGCAGCACCAGCCGGAGAGCACCCGCACATGTCGCACTCACCCGACGGACAGCACCAGCCGTACCGCTCGGAAGGGCCCCACCAGCAGCAGTACCGCCCTCCGCAGCCCGAGGAGCCGCGCCGGCCGTCCCGTGTCCGGCGTTGGGTGATCGCGGGTGCCTCCGTCCTCGCGCTGGCGGCCGTCGCCTCGCTCGTGATGAGCCACTACGAGATACCGCCCTTCACCGACAAGGGCGACTCCGTCTCCTTCGGCCAGCTGCCGCCGTCCGGCTCCGCCGGGGGCGACACCGGTGGAGCGGCGCTCCCCACGCCGCCGCCGCACTCGAAGATGTCGATGCCCACCGGCCCGGCGGCCGACTTCAAGAACGCGATGACCCTGCCCGACGGCACGCACGTCGCCGTCACCACGATCACCGGCAAGAAGTCCGGGTTCAAGGGCAAGGTCTGGGTGTGGGCGCCCAAGGAGTACGGCGACCCGAAGTTCGCCAAGAGCGGCTTCCCGGTCATGATCGCGCTGCCCGGCGGCGCCGGTTATCCGAACAACTACTGGATGGGCACCGACCTGGGCCTCCAGAGCAGCATCAGCAAGTGGTACGCCGCGGGGAAGAGCAAGCCCTTCCTCCTGGCCATGCCGGTGCTGAACCCGGGCCCGGACGACAAGGGCATCTACTGGGACGCCTCCGACATCCCGGGGCAGCCCAAGATGGACACCTGGCTCACCGAGGACGTGCCCGACCTGATGCGGCAGAACTTCCGCACGGTCAAGTCCCGTGACGGCTGGGCCTACATGGGCTCCTCCACCGGCGGCTTCGCCAGCCTCAAGGCCGTGCTGAAGTACCCGGAGAAGTTCAAGGCCGCGATCTGCTCCGGCCCGGACATCCTCCCCGACTCCCCCTTGTGGAAGGGCCACGACAAGGAGAAGGCGGAGAACAACCCTGAGCTGCTCGCCAAGGCGCTGATCGGCAAGAAGGGCAGCCCGGACGTCTACCTGGCCTTCCAGGTCGGCACCGACGAGAACAACAAGAACACCCTGCCGAACGTGCAGAAGTTCATCGCCACCTACGGCAAGGGGCCGATCCACACCGACCTGAGGATCATCCAGGGCGGCCGGCACAACGCCAAGACCTACGTGCCCAACATGGGCGAGGGGCCGATCCAGTTCATCAGCGAGGTCATGGAAGGCCCCGTCGAATAGTCGCCCCGCCGACCTGTACGGGCTCCTCGCGCCCCGGCCCGCCGAACATCTTCGGCGGGCCGTCGCCGTTCCAGGGCGACCAGCCGGGATCCCCGGCGACGGCGAAGCGCACCCAGGCCGCGTGCATCTCCCCGGCCAGCTCCCGCGGGGCGTCCGGCCCGGCCAGCCAGGAGGCCTCGGGCACATCCAGGGTGTCGAAGACGAAGCCCAGTTCCAGGGCGTGGCAGGACCCGAGGCCGGGGACGCCGGACGGCCAGGCGAACTCGTACACGAAGCTAGGCGCGCTCCTCCCGGCCGCGCCCGCCAGCGCGCGCAGCGGATCGCGCAGCAGCCGGTCGGTGAGCAGGTGGCCGAGGAGGTCGGCCGGTCCCGCGCCGGGCCGCTCGGCGCGCAGGGCCCGTACGGCGGCCCGGTCCTTGCCGGAGCGGATCCGGCCCAGCGCCACGGACAGCGGTCCCAGCCGGTCCAGCAGCCGCATCGTGCCGGTCGGGGCCAGCCAGAGCCGGTGCTCCTCGGCGGTCCAGCCCAGCAGCAGCGGTACGTCGCCCCGCGCGGCCGCCGCTCCGCGCGGATCGGGCGGCAGCGTCCCGGGGTCCGCGACCAGGCCGAAGGCGGGGCCGCCGAGCAGGATCGAGGAGCGGCGCAGTACGGCCGCCTGGGCGGCGAGCAGATCGGGCAGGGCGGCCTTGGTGAAGGCCTCGGCCGTGGCGGGGACCTTGAGCTGCGCGGCCATTCGCCGGACCACGGCGCGCACCCGGTCCCGCGGCAGCACCTCGGGGGCGCCGCTCTGCAGGACGGCCTGCCGGAAGAGACCCGCGGCTCGGGGTGCGGCGAGCAGGGCGCCGATGCTGATGGCTCCGGCGGACTCGCCGAAGACGGTGACCCGGCCGGGGTCGCCTCCGAAGGCCGCGATGTTGTCCCGCACCCAGGCCAGGGCGGCGATCTGGTCGAGCAGCCCGCGGTTGGCGGGGGCGTCGGGGAAGAGGCCGTAGCCGAGGACGCCCAGGCGGTAGTTGACGGAGACGAGCACCACCCCGTCCCGGGCGAAGGCGGAGCCCTCGTAGACGGGGACGGCCGAGGAGCCGCGGGTGAGGGCGCCGCCGTGGATCCACACCATGACCGGAAGCGGGGTCGACGGCATCTCCTTCCCCTTCCCGAGGGGGGCCTGGGTCCACACGTTGAGGTTCAGGCAGTCGTCCCCGGGTACCTCGGGGTCCGGGAGCAGCGCGGCGAACGGCTCGGGGTAGGGCACCTTGGGCGCGGTGGGGCCGTACGCACCCGCGTCGCGCACCCCGTCCCAGGCCTCGGGCGGCTCGGGCGCGGCGAACCGGCGGGCTCCGACGGGCGGGGCGGCGTAGGGGATGCCCCGGAAGACGGCGATGCCGCCCGGCCCGGTCCTGCCCTCGACCACGCCGTGGGCGGTCCGGACCCGGGGACGGGAGCCGGAACGGTCCCGCTCCGGGGTCCCGCTCGCCGCTGCTGCCATCACGTCCTCCTCCTGTCGGGGCGCCCGGGGCCGCTGAATCCGGTGATCCGCACAGCGCCGGTGGCACCGTCGCACAGGCATGCGCGGGGTGACAAGGCGTGACCCCGCCCGGGGCGCGCCGGGTTGGGCGGGGCATGCGATCCCTGTCTCTCCCCCACACCCTTCGGAGCCTCGTGCGCACCGGACCGGTCCCCGTCCTGCTCCTCGCGGCCGCGGCCGCGGCGGCCGGAGCGGCGGCCGGCGGCACCGCGTACGCGGCCGACGGCCCGACGGCCGCCCTCGGGACCCCGACGGCCGTCGGGCCCGCCTTCCAGTACCTCGGCACGGACGACCGCCCGCACGGCATCGACTCCCCGAAGGGCTGCGTGGAGGCCCTGGGCGGCGGCGGGCGGGCGGTGACGAACAAGACCGGGAAGTCGGTGGCCCTGTACCGGGAGCCGGGCTGCGTGGGCACCCCGGTGGAGGTGCTGGCACCGGGTGCGGTCAAGCCGGTGCCCCGGTACTTCTCCTCCGCCCGCTTCTCGGCCGGCTCGTAGTCCGCAACCGGCGGGTGATCCGGGATCGCCGGGCCGCCGGAGATCACCGGCGGCCCAGCGACCGTGACCCTTGGGCGCTCTCCGCGTTGTATGCCATGTCAAACGCCGCAGCTTCGGTTTTCTGCGGCACCCCATTCCTTTCTAGGAGATCTTGATGTCGCGTATCGCGAAGGCATTCGTCATCACCGCTGCCGCCGGTAGCGCCCTGGCCGCCGGTGCGGGTCTGGCGGCTGCCGATGCCGGAGCGCACGGTGCGGCGGTCGGCTCGCCCGGTGTCCTCTCGGGCAACCTGCTCCAGGTTCCGGTGCACGTCCCGGTCAACGTCTGCGGCAACACCGTCAACGTGATCGGCCTGCTGAACCCGGCGTTCGGCAACACCTGCATCAACGCGTCGGGCCACGACGGTGGCCACCACACCGAGGGCAACTACGGCGGCTGATCGCCCAGTGACCCGAAGGGCCCCCGCCTGACGGCGGGGGCCCTTCCCCGTGTTCCCGGCCGGGACCCGCGCCGCCGGGGCCACTCGTAGCGGGCTCACTCGTACTCGTAGCGGGCCCACTCGTAGCGGAGTCACTCGTAGCGGACTCACTCGTAGCGGACTCACTCGTAGCGGTAGATCCCCTGGTGGCCGAGCATCTCGCGCGGGGTGACGTCCCACGGCGGCATCGGCTCGTCGAGGGCGATGACCCGGCCGCGCTGGAGGTCACCCAGGGGGAGCGGGGCGGCGGGCAGGTAGCCGGAGGCCGGGTGCCGCTGCTGCCAGCGGTCCCAGAGCAGGTCCACGAAGGCGTGGTGCAGCCAGAACGCCGGGTCGTTGGGGGCCGTGCCGCCGGTCATGTGGCCGCCGATCCACTGGTGCACCTTGTTGTGGTTGCGCCACCTCTCGCTCTTCGGGGCGGCCCAGCCCTCCAGTTTGTTGCGGAAGCCGCCGCGCCCGGCCGTCGAGTCCCAGGGCGAGCTGTCGTACAGCGGGTCGTCGATCGCCCACCGCAGTTCGGCCGGGGTCGGCAGGCTGATCGGGTTCTGCGGCCGGCCCAGGTTGCGGGTGAGGAAGGCGGCCTCGGTGATGCCGACCGTGACCGTCCAGTTGCCCTTCCCGTAGGCGAACGGGCCGGTCATCACCTGGCGGTCGCTCGCGCGGCCGGTGCCGCCGAGGAAGTCCTCCGCCCACAGGGAGGAGGCCGGGCTGTTGTCGGTGGTCCAGTCCCAGTAGGGGACGGTGACGCCCGGGTCGACGCTCTGGAGCTGCCGTTCGAACTCCAGCAGGTAGCGCCGGTGCCAGGGGAAGAAGGACGGCGACATGTGCCCGACGCGCAGTTTGCGGTCCCGGTCGGGGACGAAGTACTTGTCGTGGGTGCGGACGAACGCGTCGTAGGTGCCGTTGCGCTTGAGCTCGATCACGGCCGCCGTGAAGCGCTTCTTCTGCGCGCTGGTCAGGTTCTTCTGGTTCTGCCGGATGTACACGCCCTGCTACTCCTGTCGCCCGTGGTGCGCGGCGGCGAACGCCAGCTGGGTGGTCCCCAGTTCGTCGACGGCCGCGCGGGCGAGCTCCAGCGGGGTCGCGTAGGACTGGAAGTGGTTGATCCCGCTCAGGTACGTCCCGTCGGAGCGGCGCATGACGTGCAGGGCGCGGCCGTCGATGCGGACGGAGGTCCCCGCCGGGTCGACGGCGATGTGCCGGCCGCGGTACGTCTCCTCGCCCGCCGGGACCAGCGGGGCCGGTGTGAGCGTCTGCCGGGGTCGGCGGGCGCGCAGTACGGGGGCCAGCGCGGCGGCCGTGCCGGCGAACACGGCCGCGGTGAAGGCCGTACGGAGGACCGTGCGGCGGGTGAGTGGTGCGGCGGGTGCTGCGTACATACGGTCTCCCTCGCTCGGTGGCCGGTGGCTACGGGTCTAACGCGGCGCGGCGGGCGAGGTCACCGGGGAGACCGGCGCCGCTTCGTGTGGTTGTAGGAGGAGAAGGGTGCCGTCGGCGGCGAAGATCACCCGGTGAGCCCAGCCGGACGCGCGGATCCGGCGGCCCTGTGTGTCCCATGGGACACAAGCGCGTCTTCGCCTGCGTCGTCCCCGGGAGTGCCATGAGCGTGCCGTCCGATCTCCCCGGCGTTGTGCCCGCACGGGGCGGACGGGGGGATCCCGTGCCGGGAGGATCGTCCTCAGCTCGCTCTCGGCGGTGCTGATCACGCTCACCTGCGTCCTCGTGCCGGTCTCCCTGATCACCGTCTGGGTGCACGACATCGTGCTGGACACCGGCCGCTACGTGTCCACGGTCTCTCCGCTCGCCTCCGATCCGGCGATCGAGGCGGCGGCCGTCCACCGCATCACCGAAGCCGCCGACGTCCGGGTCGACGGCTCCCAGGTCACGTCGGACCTGGCGAAGTGGCTGGAGGCCCAGGGGCTGCCGCCCCGCGTGGGGACGGCGGTCAAGGCGCTGGGGCCGCAGCTGGACTCGGCCGCGGACGCGGCCGTCTCGAAGGTGGCGACCCGGTTCGTCGAGAGCGACCGGTTCGAGACCGTGTGGACCACCGCCAACCGTGCCGCCCACGGCGCGGTGGTGCACGCGCTGACGGGTGAGGGCCGCGGTGCCGTGGGAGTGGAGGGGGGCACCGTCACCCTCGATGTCGGCGCCGCCGTGGAGACCGTCAAACAGGACCTCGTGGAGGCCGGCCTGTCCCCGGCCGAGAAGATCCCCGACGTCGACAGGCAGATGGTGCTCTTCCAGTCCGAGAAGCTGGGGAAGATCCGGGGTGCGGTCCACCTGCTCGACGTCGTCGGCAACTGGCTGCCCGTGCTCACGGTGGTCCTCGGCGCCGTCGGAGTACTGCTCGCCCGGCGGCGCCGGCGTGCCCTGGTGACCACGGCGCTCTGCGCGGCCGCCGCCTGTCTCGTCTTCGCCATCGGCCTCGTCGTCGCCCGCCACTACTACCTCGACCACCTTCCGGCGCAGGTCCAGTCACCGGCGGCGGCAGCGGCGGTCTTCGACACCCTGGTGCGGTTCCTCAGGGTCAGCATCCGGACCGCGCTGGTCCTCGGCGTCGTCGTGGCCCTCGGCGCCTACCTCTCCGGCGCCGGCCGGCTGCCGCGCGGCCTGCGCGGCGGCGCCGAGCGCGCGGCCGACTCCGCCGCCGGGTGGGGCGCCGCCCACGGGGTGCGGACCGGGCGCGCCGGCACCTGGGTGCAGGCGCACCGGAGCCCGCTCACCATCGGCGTACTGCTCGTGTGCGCGCTCGTGTTCGCGCTGTGGAACCACCCGACGGTGCTCACCGTCCTGCTGCTGGTCCTCGTCCTGCTGGCCGTGCTCGCCGTCGTCTCCCTGCTCGCGGCCGGTGGCCGCCGCGCCGACCGCGCCGGGAGTGGGGGCCCCGCCGGACAGCGGTAGCCGCGCGGGGTCACGGCGTCGCGGGGGCCTCGGGCGTGCGGAGCCAGGCCGCCGGCCGCGGTTCGTGGGCCACCACGTACCCGACGGCGATGGCGAGGGTGATCACGATGAAGAACGCGATGAGCCAGGACAGCAGGACGAAGACCGAGCCGAGGCTGCCGAACTGCTCCAGGCTGCGATCCATGGCATGGGGCATGTAGACCCTCGACGCCACGGTCAGGAGCTGCTCCCCGAACCCGGCCAGCAGCGCACCGGGCAGCAGCGGCAGCCACGGGATCCGGGAGCCGAGCAGCAGGTGCTGCGTCCACCACCACAGCAGGGTGCCGCTGACCGGGGCGAGGGTGAAACCGGTGGTCCGGCCGGTGCCGAACGCCGTCTGCACCAGCCCCTGGAACAGCAGGGCGACCAGCCAGACGACGAGCCAGGCCAGCCATCGCCAGGCGGCGACCCGGGCCTTGGCCTTGGGCAGGTACCAGGAGCGCTCGCACGTCTTCTGCAGGGCCCGGCTGCACGCGGTCGCCGACAGCAGCGTCACCACGATTCCCACCCCGCCGGTGCTCGCGACGGCCGTGGCATCGGCCGCGGCGTACACCGACTGCACCTGGTCCAGCGTGGCGTCCGAGAGCCCCAGTGTCGTACGGATGGACGTGACCAGCTGTTGCTGGAGCCAGTCGGGTGCGAGGGCCGCGATGACGAAGATGGCGGGCACCGCGCCGAGGAAGGCCTGGGCCGCCAGCCTGGTCGCACAGTCCAGCACCCTGACCGCCGCGAGCTGCGCCAGGAGCCGGCCCAGCAGCGGGGTGTGCTTGCGCATCCAGCGGGGGACGACGCGCAGCTGAGGGATCGTCGCCCGTCCGGACACGGTGAGACTCCTCGGGACGCGGTTCCCGGCGGCTGTGACCGCCCTTCCGAGAACAATGCCGGAAGACCCCGTTTCCGGCATTTCGCCACTCTGGCGGTGCGGTGTCAGCCCGTGGCGCGCTGGAGTCGGGGCAGGTGCAGATCGCGGAAGACCGCGGTCATGCGCAGGGCGAAGACGAGGCCGGCCGACACCACGATGTCGGCGGTGTCCGGGACGCCGGCCCAGTGCAGCCCGAGGTAGGAGAGGGCCCCGGCGAGCGCGGCCGTCGCGTACACCTCTTCGCGCAGGAGCAGCGGCGGGAACTCCCCGCAGAGCACGTCGCGGACGACCTCGCCGGTGACGCCCGTCAGGACGGCCAGGATGAGCACGGCGACGGGGGTGACGTGGGCGTCGATGGCGGCGCGGGCGCCGATCACGGTGACCACGGCGAGGCCGACGGCGTCGACGACCATGAGCGCGCGGCGGCGAAGGCGGCGATGCCGAGGAGGTAGAGGGCGTGCAGCACGGCGCCTCCTTCGAGGGGCGGGTACGGGGGGACCCGTAGAGGCTGCCCGATCCGGTCGCGGGCCCGCATCGGCCGTTCGGCCGGAACCCGGCACGTCGGCCGGGTGTCCGCGAGCGCCGCCCCGTCAGGCGCCGCCGCCGAGCCGGTCGCGCTGGATCCGGTGTGCGAGGGTGCGCCGGACGGAGGCCGGGGCGTCCGTGGTGGCGCCCGAGGGGACGTCGAGGCCGCGGCTGATCGCGTCGTACGCCTCCCGGTAGCCGCCGGGCAGGTCCTCGCGGTGCAGCCGCAGGTCCTCTTCGACGAGGCGGCGCAGCTCGTCCACGTCCCGGGGCGTGAAGCGCTTCTTCCCCCGGGCGACGGCATCGACGTGGCGGACACAGCGCGCAGTGTCCGGGTGCGCCTCGGCGATCTCCTCGGCCAGGCCCCACAGGCGCCCTTCGAGCCACGGCGCGTCGCCCTGGTCGAGGGAGAGTCCGATCGGCGGGAGGGGCTCCTCCGCCTTGTACTTCGCCACCTGCTTGGACACGGCGGGCTGGCTCATGCCGGTGAGCCGGGCGATCTTGTCCTGCGTCCAGCCGAGGCCCGTGAACACCTTGATCATCTCGGTGCGCAGCTTGCGCATCTCCTCGCCCGCGCGGATGACCTCGTTCATCTCCGCGAGCATCCGCCCGGCCTGCTCCTCGGTCAGCGCCCCGGCGATCCGGCGCGCGCCCTCTTCACCTGTCATAGCTCGGTTATACACCGGAACCGCGCTCCGGAGGGACCGCCATAACCAGGTTGTACAACCTGGTTGTCAATGGCAGGCTGAACCCATGCCCACCTTCTGCGCACCCGATGGAACCCGGCTCGCCTACCGCACGGCCGGAGACGGAGACCCGCTCGTCTGCATCCCCGGAGGACCTGCGGACTCCCGCTACCTCGGGGACCTCGGCGGCCTGTCCCGCCACCGCCGGCTGATCCTCCTCGACCTGCCCGGCACCGGCGGATCGGCGGTTCCCGAGGACCCCGCCTCCTACCGCTGCGACCGGCTCGTCGAGGACGTGGAGGCGCTGCGCGAGCACCTCGGGCTCGCCGGGATGGACCTGCTCGGCCACTCCGCCGGGGCGAACGTCGCCCTGGGGTACGCGGCCCGGTACCCCCGCACCATCGGCAAGCTCGCCCTGATCGGCCCGAGCACCCGGGCCGTCGGGATCGAGATCACCGGCGCGACGCGGCTCGAACTGGCGCGGCTCCGCACGGACGAGCCGTGGTTCCCGGCGGCGTTCGCCGCCCTGGAGGCCGTCTCCGCGGGCACCGGCAGCGACTGGGACGCCGTCGCCCCCTTCTTCTGCGGCCGCTGGGACGACGCGGCACGCGAGCACCACGCCGGCGGCCTGCCGGCCAACCGGGAGGCCGTCGCCCACTTCGGCGCCGACGGCGCCTTCGCCCCGGAGGCCACCCGGGCGGCGCTCGCCTCCTTCGAGGCGCCCGTGCTGCTGCTCACCGGGGAGTTCGACCTGAACAGTCCCCCTCGGTCCACGGCCGAGCTGGCGGGGCTGTTCCCCGGCGCCACGCTCTCGGTGCAGGCCGGAGCGGGCCACTACCCCTGGGTCGACGACGCCGGACGGTTCGCGGCGGCCGTCACGGCGTTCCTGGGGTGACGACCCGCAGGCCGTCGCCTTCGGGTCGTGCCGGTCGGGCCCGATCCGAGAGCGACGGCCTCGCCGCCTACGGCGCCGGGAGCTCCGCGAAGTCCGCGACCAGGCCCCGGTGGTGGCCGGCCGTACCCAGGGCGAGGGAGTCGGCCTTGGCGCGCTTGAGGTACAGGTGCGCCGGGTGTTCCCAGGTCATGCCGATGCCGCCGTGCAGTTGCACGCACTCCTCGGCGGCCCGGACGGCGACGCCCGAGCAGTAGGCCTGGGCCACCGCCACGGTGAGCGGCGCGTCGGCGGCGCCGGTCGCCAGGGCGTCGGCCGCGGCACGGGCCGCCGCGCGGGCGGAGGCCACGTCCAGCCACAGCCGGGCGAGGCGGTGCTTGAGGGCCTGGAAGGAGCCGAGGGGCCGGTTGAACTGGTGGCGGGTGCGCAGGTACGCCACCGTCTCCGTCAGGCACCACTCGGCGATCCCGAGCTGTTCCGAAGCGAGCAGCCCGGCCCCCGAGAGCAGTGCTCCGGCGATGGCCGCGCGGGCGGTGGCCGGATCGGCGAGCAGGGTTCCGGCGGCCCCGTCGAGGTGGACGGTGGCCAGCGGTCGGGTCAGGTCCAGCGCCACGAGCGGGGTCCGCGAGACCCCGGCCGCGTCGGCCGGGACGGCGTACAGCCCGGTGTCGGCGAGGACCAGCAGCACGTCCGCGCAGACGGCGTCGGCGACGGAGCCGACGCTCCCGCCGAGCGAGCCCCCGCCGGAGTCCCGGACCGGCGCCGGCAGCGGCGCGCCCGGGGCCAGGGTCAGGGGCAGTGCGGGCACGCAGACGCGGCGGCCCGTCGCGAGCTCCCGCAGGAGATCGGCGGACTCCGCGCTCTCGCAGCCGAGCAGGATCTCCGTCGCCAGGACGGCGCTCGTCAGGTACGGGACGGGCGCCGCGGCCCGGCCGAGCTCCTCCAGGACCACGGCGGCCTCCCGGTGGCCCGCCCCCTGGCCGCCCAGCTTCTCCGGGACGAGGAGTCCCGCCGTGCCGATGTCGGCGGCGAGCACCCGCCACAGTTCGGGGTCGTGGGGGCCGTCCGACTCGATCCGGGCGAGGACGGCCGCGGGGGCGCAGCGGGCGGCGAGCAGGGACCGTACCGCCGTGCGGAGTTCCTCCTCGGTCTCGGAGTACAGCAGGTCCAGCGGGGCTGCGGCGGGAGAGCTCATCGGGCCAGGTCCTTCCACGCGAGGTCCTTGTCGTCGCGCGGCTCGGCGGGCAGGCCGAGGACGCGTTCGGCGACGATGTTGAGGAGGATTTCGCTGGTGCCGCCCTCGATGCTGTTGCCCTTGGCGCGCAGGTAGCGGTACCCGGCGTCGCGGCCGGTGAAGTCGACGATCTCGGGGCGGCGCAGGGTCCAGTCCTCGTACAGCAGGCCCTCCTCGCCGAGGAGTTCCACCTCCAGGCCGCTGATCTCCTGGTTGAGGCGGGCGAAGGTCAGTTTCATGCCCGAGCCCTCGGGGCCGGGCTGGCCCTGGGCGAGCTGCTGGCGCAGCCGTTCGCCGGTCAGCCGGGCGACCTCGGCCTCGACCCACAGCTCCATGAGCCGCCCGTGCAGGTCGTGCGTCCGCAGCTCCGGCCGCTCGCGCCAGGCGGCGGCGACCGGGGCGATCATGCCGCCCTCGCGCGGGATCCGCATGCCGCCGATGGAGACGCGTTCGTTCATCAGGGTGGTGCGGGCCACGGCCCAGCCCTGGCCGACCTCACCGAGGCGGTGGGCGTCGGGGATGCGGACGCCGGTGAGGAAGACCTCGTTGAACTCGGCCTCGCCGGTGATCTGGCGCAGCGGACGCACCTCCACTCCGGGGGCGGTCATATCGCACAGGAAGTAGGTGATGCCCTGATGCTTGGGCAGTGCCGGGTCGGTGCGGGCGATGAGGATGGCACAGCGGGCGGTGTGGGCGCTGGAGGTCCACACCTTCTGGCCGTCCACCACCCAGTCCCCGCCGTCCTCGCCCTCGGCCTCGCCCTCACCCTCGGCCCCGCCTTCGCGCACCGCGCGGGTGCCGAGGGCGGCCAGGTCGGATCCGGCGCCGGGCTCGCTGAAGAGCTGGCACCACACCTCCTCGCCGAGCCACAGGGGGCGCAGGAAGCGCCGCTTCTGCTCCTCGGTGCCGTACGCGAGGATCGTGGGCGCGGCCATGCCGAGGCCGATGCCGATCCGGCGCGGGTCGTTGTCGGGGGCTCCGGCCGCTTCCAGCTCGGCGTCCACGACGGCCTGCAGGGAGCGGGGCGCGCCGAGGCCGCCAAGGCCTTCGGGGTAGTGCACCCAGGCGAGTCCGGCGTCGAAGCGGGCCCGCAGGAACGCCTCGGGCGCGGTGGTGGCGGGCGGGTGGGCGGCGAGCAGTTCCCGTACGCGGGCGCGCAGGTGGTCGGGGTCGAGCGCGGCGGCCGTCATCGGGACCCGCCTGCGGGCGAGCCGGGCGGGGTGGCGTCCAGGGCCGGTACGACGACCAGCCGGCCGGTGGTGGTCCCGTCGGCGAGGCGCTGCACGGCGTCCGCGGCTCCGGCGAGCGGTACCCGCTCGCTGACCAGCGGTTTGATGGAGCCGTCGGCGGCGAGCCGGGTGAGTTCGGCGTGGCAGGCGGCGATCGCGGCCGGGTCCTTGGTTGCGTACAGGCCCCAGTGGAGGCCGAGGATCGCATAGTTCTTGACGAGGGCGTGGTTCAGCGCGGGGGCGGGGATGGTGCCGCTCGCGAAGCCGACGACGATGATCCGGCCCTCGAAGGCCACGCACTTGGCCGAGGCCGTGTAGGCCTCGCCGCCGACCGGGTCGTAGACCACGTCGGCCCCGCGTCCGCCGGTGAACTCTTTGACCCGGGTCACCAGTTCCTCGCTGGTGCGGTCGATGACGAGGTCGCAGCCGAGTTCCTCGGCGGCGCGCACCTTGGCCTTGCCTCCGACGACCCCGATGACGGTGGCTCCGGCGGCCTTGCCGAGCTGGACGGCGGCGCTGCCGACCCCGCCGGCGGCGGCGTGCACGAGGAGGGTCTCCCCGGCCCGGAGCCGGGCCCGGCGGTGCAGGCCGAACCAGCCCGTCTGGTAGCCGATGTGCAGGGCGGCCGCCTCGGCGTCGTCGAGGGTGTCCGGGGCGGGGAGCAGGGCGCGCGCGGGGGCGGTGACGTACTCGGCGAAACCGCCGTGCGGCAGGCTCGGGTTGGCGATGACGCGGCGGCCGTCCTCGGTCTCGCCGCAGATCTCGACGCCGGGGGTGAAGGGCAGCGGCGGGCGGATCTGGTACTGGCCGCGCACGAGCAGCGCGTCGGGGAAGTTGACGTTGGCGGCGAGCACCTTGAGCCTCACCTCGCCCTCGCCGGGCACCGGTTCGGGAACCTCTTCGAGGCGCATGGCCTCGCGGGGTTCGCCGGGGGTGTGTACTCGCCATGCCTGCATCCGGGGCCTCCAGCCGCCGACGGGAACCACGCCTCGCGGGCATACTAAGCGGTTGCTTGCGCCCGTGGGAACCAGTGGGAGTCCATGGGAACGGGGCGGTCCGCAACGACACGCGGCGATCCGGTCGCAGCTCGCCTCCTTTCGGGCAACATATGACACGGACACGTCACGATCGGGCGTGACTGAAGGGCACGGGGACCCCGCCGTCGGGGCGGGGCGCTTCACACATCCTGGGGGAAGCACCACATGAGCAGAAGCATGTCCGCGGCCGGAGCCGCCGTCGTCCTGGCGGGCCTCATCACCGCGGCCGCTCCGGCCTCGGCCACCGCGGCCCCGGCCGCGCACGCGGCAGCCGCCCTGACGGGCACCCCGACGGCAGCCTCCGCCGCCCCCGCGTGCGTGCCGGACGTCGTCAGGCTGCCGGCCCTGCCGTCCGGCCCCTGGACCTCAGGGGTCGTGAACGGCCTCGGTGCGGACGGCCTCGCCGTCGGCGAGAGCCGCGGCCTCCCGGCGTACTGGACCGCGGACCACGCGGTCCACGCCGTCCCGCTGCCGGCCGGGTTCCAGAACGGCCGGGTCGCGGCCGTCAACGCCAAGGGCCTGATGGTCGGCACCGTGGAGCGCTCCACGGACCGCGCCCGCGCCGCCTTCAGCTACCGCCCGGGGGACACGGCGGTGCGGTTGCTGACCGGAGCGGCCACCGGCACCGACGCGGCGGACGTCAACGACGCCGGCCGGGTCGTCGGCATGGACGCCGGCACCCCGAAGGAGTGGGCGAACGGCACCGTGGTCCGCGAACTGCCGGTACCCGAGGACGCGCACCCCAGCACCCGGATCGTGGCGGTGGACGGCATCAACAAGCGCGGGGACGTGCTCGGAACCGCCCACACGGAGTACGAGGACCTGGAGAACGACCGGATCGTCAGCAAGACCTTCCCGGTGGTCTGGCCGGCCGGTGGCGGCTACCCGCCCTACAGCCTGCCCGTCTGGAACGAGACGGACTGGACGACGGGCACCCAGGCGAGCGGCATCGACGACAAGGGCCGCGTCGTCGGATTCGAGGCCGAGAGCTACCGGGACCTGCGGCGCCGGACCCCGGCCGTCTGGAAGAAGCCGTACGACGCGCCGCCCGCCGCCCCCGGACTGGTCACCGGCTACGAGACGCTGACCTTCGAAGCCATCAGCCCGACCACGAACGTGACGGTCGGCGCCGCCGCCACCTTCGTCGAGGGCTACGCCCGCTACGTGCAGGCGGCCTACTGGCCGGGCACGGGCGCCCCGCTCGTCCTCCCGAACCCGGCGGGCGCGGGCGCCGACGTCAACACCGAGGCACGTGCCGTCTCGGACGACGACCGGGTGGGCGGCTCCTTCCGCGATCTGACCGTCTTGGCGGACAACCCGATCATCTGGACCTGCGCGAGCAAGCAGGCGTACGCCCCCAAGAAGTAGCGGGAGGCAACTGCCCCCGGCACGGCCATGGCGGTCTCGGCGCCCGCACGCTATCGATGGGCGCATGGAGACCCCCACGCGCGGCCTGCCCGCACCGCCCCCGCTCGGTTCCGCCGCCCTGCCGCCCGGCACGTTCACCGGCCGGTCGGTGCTCGTGACCGGCGGCGGGACCGGGCTGGGCAAGGCCATCGCCACCGAGTTCGCGCGCCTCGGGGCGGACCTGGTGATCGCCGGCCGCCGGATCGAGCAGCTGAAGTCGGCTCAGGTCGAACTGGCGGCCGTCCCCGGCGCGGGCCGGGTGACGGCCGCCGTCTGCGACATCCGCGACCCCGAGCGGGTCGCCGAGGTCTTCGACGCGGCCGGGGCGGCCTTCGGCGGGGTCCCGGACGTCCTGGTCAACAACGCCGCCGCCAACTTCCCCTCCCCCGCCGAGGACTTGTCCCCCAACGCCTGGCGGGCGGTGGTCGACATCACCCTGACCGGCACCTGGTTCGTGACCCGGGAGTTCGGCCGCCGCCACCTCGCCGCGGGCAGCGCCGGGTCCATCGTCAACATCGGCGCCTCGTACGCCTGGACCGGCGGTCCGGGCTACGCGCACAGCGCCGCCGCCAAGGCGGGGGTGAAGAACCTCGTCGAGACCCTCGCCGTCGAGTGGGGCCCGTACGGCATCCAGATCAACGGCCTGGTCCCGGGACTGTTCCCGCACGCGGACATGACCGAGGACATCCGGGGCGGCCTGGAACGGGCCGCCCCGGACGACAAGGACGCCAGGCAGCCCGCCCTGCGGGTCGGCGCACCGCGCGAACTGGGCTGGGCGGCCACCTTCCTGGCCTCGCCCTACGCCCGCTTCATCACCGGACACACCCTGGTGGTGGACGGGGCGAACTGGCAGCGGCGCTCGCTCGTGAACCCGGAAGTGGTGTCGGTGCGGGACCAGTTGGGGAGGGGGCCGTTCGTCCCGTGACCCAGTGGGGCGGGGCAGGGGTGCGCGCGGCTTTCCGGCCCTTCCGGCCCTTCCGGCCCGTTCGGCCCTTCCGGCTCGTCCGCCCGGTTCCGCCCGTTCGGCCCGTTACGTCATTTCGGCGCGATCCGCCATGGTGCGATCGTGTGGCACATTGACGCCGTCCACAACCCCTGTCCCCTCCTGGGAGGTCTTGCGGTGAGCACGGTGAGCACGGGCCGCCCGTCGTTGACGGCACGGCGCAGGGAGGCCACGTGGTACGAGATCGCGGAGGCGGCCGCCGACCTGTTCTCCGAGCGCGGGTTCGAGGCCACCACGGTCGACGACATCGCGCGGGCGGCCGGCATCTCGCTGCGCACCTTCTACCGGTACTGCCCGACGAAGGAGGACGCGCTGACCCCGGTCCTGACCGCCGGCGTCTCCACCCTGGTCGAGGAACTCGCCCTGCGCCCCGCGTCGGAGCCCCTCACCGAAGCGGTCCAGGCCGCCTTCACCACCGCCACCGCGGGCACCCGCTACGAGGGGCCGGGCCAGACGGCCCGCCTGATCCAGGTGATGGGCGGCGTCCCGGAGATCCGCATGCGCTGGCTCGCGGCCGCGCGGGCGATGCAGGACCGTCTGGTGCCGGTCCTGGCGGTCCGCACGGGGCGCCCCGCATCCGCCTTGGAGACCCGCGTCCTGGCGGCCGTCCTCATCGACGCCGTCACCGTCGCCCTCGAACACTGGGCCGCCGAAGGCGGCCGCGAACCCCTCCCGGCCGTCTCGGCGCGCGCTCTGGCCCTGCTGCGCCTGGAGGAGTAGCGGGAACCGGTCGCCGTCGGCGGCACCCTGACTGTCAGTGGTCCGGGGCATCATGGGCGGCATGTCCTTCGCTGACCTGACCCTTGACCGGTGGCGCTCGTTCGACCTGGCGGACGCCCTGCGCTTCGCCCGGGAAGCCGCCGGTTCGGTGGGCGGCCGGGTGAGCCTGGTCGACACCACCGAACACCTCGGCGGCCCGCTCCACCGCGTACGTGTAGAACGGGACGGGCAGGAGTTCGCCCTGATACCCGGGGGCACGCTCCGCCTCGGGTTCGACCTGGACACCTGGGAGCCGACGCCGGAACAGACTGCCGACTTCGAGGAGAGCCTCGCCGAGGAGTACGCCTACGGTCCTGATCTCAAGGCGCACCTCGCCGAGTTGCTGAGCCCGCCCCGCACCGTCACCCTGGCGACGGTGTTCACGGCCGTGGCGAACGAGCCGCTCACCGAGCCCCCCGCCGCCATGCCCGCGGTGCTCGCGGGGCGCGGACTGCGGATGCCCGGCGCCGACGAGTGGGAGCACGCCTGCGGGGCCGGGGCGCGCACCCTCTTCCGGTGGGGCGACACCTGCCCGATCGCGGAACCCTCCTACGGCGCGGGCACGTTCGCTCCGCGGTGCGAGCCCAACGCCTTCGGGCTGCGCATCGCCTACGACTCGTACACCGCCGAGATCGGCGGCGATCCGGGCGCCGTGCACGGCGGGGACGGCGGGGAGTCGGTGTGCGGTGGGTACGGGGACCTGTGGGCCTGGCTGACGCTGGCCACGGCGAACCGCAACCCGGCGATGGCCGAGTTGGTGTACGGACCGGAGGACGGGTCCCCCTGGGAGGCGTTCTCCGTCCGGCCGGTGCTCAGCCTCCGGTGAAGTGCGGGGGCCGGCGCTGCGCCTTGGCGGTGTAGCCCTCGCGGCAGTCCTCCGAGGTGAGGGTGAGGGCCGCCGTCATGGCGACACGGTCCAGGGCCGCGGGCAGGGCGGCGTCCGCGTAGGAGTCGATGGCGCGCTTGATGCCCTGGACGGCGAGGGGGGCGTTGGCCGCGATCTCCGCCGCGAGCGCGCGGGCCTCCTTGTCCAACTCACCTACAGGAAAAACCTGTTGGACCAGGCCCAGCCGTTCCGCCGTTCCGGCGTCGATGCGGCGGCCGGTCAGCGCCAGGAACTTGGCCCAGCCGGCCCCCGCCTCGCGGGCGATGCGCAGGTCCCCGCCCGCGTCCACCGCGACGCCCAACTGGGCCTCCGGCAGGGCGAAGACGGCGTCCCGAGCCGCCACCCGGATGTCCGCCATCAGGGCCAGCTCGAAGCCGAAGCCCAGGCAGTAGCCCTGCACCGCGGCCACGACCGGCTGGGGCAGCCGGGCCAGAACGGCGAAGCGTTCGTGGACCCAGCGGATGCCCTCGTAGTAGTTGCGGTTGCGCTCGGCCGCCGAGGCCCCGCTGATCGCGCCCCCCGGGGCCGTGACGTCGATGCCCGCGCAGAACGCCCGCCCCTCGGCCCGCAGCAGGACCACCCGTACGTCGGGGTCGAACCGGATCCGGTCCGCCAGCAGGCCGAGCTGGCGCGTGGACTCCCAGCTCCAGCCGTTGAGCTTGTCCGGCCGGCAGAGGGTGAGTTCCGCGATCCCGTCCGCGACGTCCAGACGGATCCGTTCCTCACCCTCCGCGATCTCCGTGCTCAGGGTGTCGATCACGCGGACACCTTAAGCGTGTCCGCCTAGCGCGGGAAGACTTCGAACGCCACCGCCGGACGGCCTCCGAACCGGGCGGCCGCCTGCTGGGCGTTGCCCGTCAGGAAGGTGCGTACGTACGTCTCCGGGTCCTCAGTCGTCAGCGCCGCGATGTACGCCTTGTGCTCCATCAGGGACTTCACCGACCGCTCCAGACCGGGGCCGGCGTCAGCCGCGTGCGTGGGCGTCGTGGTGCCCGAGACCGCCACCCAGCGCACCCCGTTCCACGGCTCCAGGCCCTGTTCCGTGAGGAGTTCGGGGAAGATCCAGCGGTTGCCGGCGTCGCCCGCCGCGTCCAGGGTGGCCCGGCCGACCGCCTTGTGGTCGGGGGTGTTCCAGTAGCCGCCGCCCTCGGCCCCGCCCCAGGTGTCGCGGTGGTTCATCGTGATCACCAGCTCGGGGCGGTGGCGCCGGATGGCGGCGGCGATGTCCCGGCGCAGGCCCAGGCCGTACTCCAGGACTCCGTCGCGGTGGTCGAGGAACTCCACCGTGGGGACGCCGACGACGGCCGCGCTCGCGCGCTGCTCCGCTTCGCGCAGCGGGGCGCACGCGGCGGGGTCGATGGTGTCGATGCCGGCCTCGCCGCGCGTGGCGAGCAGGTAGACGACCTCGCGGCCGCCGTCCGTCCAGTCCGCGATGGCCGCGGCGCAGCCGTACTCCAGGTCATCCGGGTGCGCCACGACGGCCAGCGCGCGCTGCCAGTCGGTGGGCATGG
This sequence comes from Streptomyces sp. NPDC099050, assembly GCF_044759865.1. NCBI lineage: Bacteria > Bacillati > Actinomycetota > Actinomycetes > Kitasatosporales > Streptomycetaceae > Streptomyces > Streptomyces sp. NPDC099050. The sequence goes on from NZ_JBIWAE010000029.1 coordinate 63,354, forward strand.
GCGCCAAGGGCGCGGGACCGTCCAGTCGTTGGTTCATAGGTCGCACCCTAGGCGAATGGACCGTCAGCAGCTGGTCGTGGCCCTGCTCGACGCCACCGGGGCGCTCTTCGAGCCCGCGCTCACCGCCTTCCCGGGGTCGGACGCCGCCGCCTGGGAGCGGGCCGCCCTGCCGGCCACCGCGCACCTGACCCGGGCCTTCGTGGAGCCGCCGGGTCCTTGAGGCGAACCGGTCAGGCCTCGTCGCGTACGAGGGCCAGCAGCCGGTCCAGCACGCGCGGGCCGCCGGCGCGGACCCCGTCGTGCTCGAACTCGTCCGTGACCCAGGTCTTCAGACCGCGGATCGCCCGGGCGGTGGCCAGCGAGTGCGCGGTGTCGACGTACATGTCGTCGTGGTAGACGGCCGCGGCCACCGGCACCTCGTTGACGGCCAGCCGCGCCCGGTCGTACAGCGGGGTCCAGCCGGTGCGGGCCGTCAGCAGTTCGGCGGTCTCGCGCAGCGGGGCGAGCGCCGGGTCGCAGTCGAAGTGCCAGGGGTGGATGGTCTCGCCGGTGAAGTACAGCGGCTCCGCGCCCGCCAGGGTCTTCGCGGCGTCGAACCGCGGGTGGCCGGAGCGGACCCGCTCGGCGGCCCAGCCGATGGGCGCGCCCGGGTCCTGGGCGTAGATCGCCTCGTGGAGCAGGGCGTAGAGGGGGTGCCCGGCGAAGGAGAGATTGCCGTGGACGGCCTCCAGGAACGCGTCGGAGAGGGCGGGCCCGTCCGGGGTGGGGACGAAGGCGTCCTCCAGCAGGTAGTGCAGCTGGTGACTGCCGTCGGAGCGGCCGAGGAGCAGACCGAGGGACTGGAAGGCCTCGGCCGTCAGCAGGTACCCGCCGGGGAGCCGGGCCGGACGATCGACGAGGTGGGCGGCGATGCGGCGGGCCCGCTCGACGTCCATGGGGTAGCGGGCGTAGTGCGCCCGGTTCTTGCGCTCGATCCGGGGGTACGCGGCTTCGTACACCTCGGCGGCGGTGGCGTCGAGGGAGGGCAGCCCGCCGGTGATGAGGGCGGCGGCCAGCCCCTCGGGGGCGGCGCCCAGGTAGTGGGTGACGCAGAAGCCGCCGAAGCTCTGGCCGAGGACCGTCCAGGGCGCTCCGCCGGTGAGCAGCGGCCTGATGGTCTCGGCGTCGCGCACGATCGAGTCGGCACGGAAGTGGGCGAGGTACTCGGCCTGCTGCGCGGGGCCGCCGCCCAGCGGCAGGGTCTGCCGGTTGACCGGGGTGGAGCGGCCGGTTCCGCGCTGGTCGAGCAGCAGCACCCGGTACTCGGCGAGGGCCCGCTCCAGCCAGGCCTGCCGGCCGACGAACCGGCGGGCACCAAAGCCGGGTCCGCCCTCCAGGTAGAGCAGCCAGGGCAGGGACTCCGGGTCCTTGCCGGTGGCGACCAGTTCGCGGGCGTACAGCTCGATCCGCTCGCCGTCGGGGCGGGCGTGGTCGAGCGGGACGGCGAAGTGGTGGTCGGTGAGGACGACACCGGGCTGGCGGTAGCTGCCGGCGGCGGCGATCTCGTGGGGCACGGGGGGCACGGAGGTCACGGGAGGTCCCTGGGGTCGGCGCGGTGCGGTGGTGTGCGCGGCAGCCGTCCCGGGGCAGGTGGGTGATGACGACCGGGACGGCGGGCCCGCCCGAGCTTACGCGAGGCCCCCGGCGGGTCGCGGGCCCCCGGGGCTCCGCCCGGCCCGCTCGATGAGGGCTTCCACTCCGTCCAGCATGCGCGCGAGCCCGAACTCGAACAGGGTGCCGAGTTCGAGTGCGAACTCCTCCCCCTCGAAGAGGGTGGACAGGATCGGGAAGGAGCCGGCGGTCTGGATCGATTCCATCCGCGGTTCGTTGGCGGCCATCCATTCCTCGGGGGTCATGCCGGTGTCCTGCCGCGCCTGGGACTCCAGCTCGACGGCCGCCGCGACGCCCTGGGCGTACCCGAGGAGGGCGAGGTGGATGTGGATGACCTGGTGCGGTGTCAGCCCCAGACCGGTCAGGGCGCCGAGGACCCGCTCGGCGTACCGCATCGCGTGGGGCGAGGCCATCGGCCGGGTGAGGCCGGCCATGGCTCGCGCCAGCCAGGGATGCCGCTGGTACAGGCCCCACAACCACCGCAGCTCCCGTTCCAGTCGCGCGCGCGGGCCGGGCGGTCGCGGGCCCGCCGGTTCTCCGCCGAAGACCGTCTCCGACATCAGCCGTACGAGCTCGCCCTTGCTCGGGACGTGGCGGTAGAGCGCCATGGTGGAGACGCCGAACTCGGTGGCGACGCGGCGCATGGAGAGCGCGGAGAGCCCTTCGGCGTCGACGAGCGCGATCGCGGCGCGGATGACGCGCTCCCGGGTGAGGCCGTGCGTGAGGGCCGCGGGCCGTTCCCGGTCCGGCTCGGCGACGACGGTGCCGACTCCGGGTACGGGCCGCACCAGGCCCTCCTGGTTCAGGGTGGCGAGCGCCTTCGTCGCGGTCGCCATGGCGACCCCCCACTCCTGGGTGATCCGCCGGGTGGAAGGGACACGGGCACCGGGCGCGAGCTCGCCCGAGGTGATCCGCCGACGGATGTCGCCGGCGATCCGGAGATAGGGCGGTTCCATGACCATGAGCGCACTGTACTAGTGCGCCTGCACGCCATGTGGGCTGGTGGAAGCGCCGGATTGGAGGGGTGCACTAGGCATCTGTTTGCGGCGTACACCACGGCCCGCTTCCCTGCCGTTCATGGACAACACACCGGGCCCCCGTGCGGGCCGCAAGGAATGGACCGCCCTCGGCGTCCTGATGCTGCCCCTGCTCCTCGTCTCGATGGACGTCTCGGTCCTGTACTTCGCGATCCCCTACGTCAGCCGGGACCTGGAGCCCAGCGCGACGCAGCAGTTGTGGATCCTCGACATGTACGGCTTCGTCCTCGCCGGGCTCCTCCTCACGATGGGTGCGCTCGGTGACCGGATCGGCCGGCGCACGCTGGTGCTCGCGGGAGCGGCGGTCTTCGGAGCGGCCTCGGTCGCGGCCGCGTACGCGTCCTCGGCCGAACTGCTCATCGCCGTGCGCGCTCTGCTGGGGCTGGGCGGCGCCGCCCTGATGCCCTCGACCCTCGCCCTGATCCGCAATCTCTTCCACGACGAGGGACAGCGCGGCAAGGCGGTGACCCTGTGGACCGCCGTGATGACGACGGGCATCTCACTGGGGCCCGTGGTCAGCGGTGTGCTGTTGGAGCACTTCTGGTGGGGCGCGGTCTTCCTGATCAACCTGCCCGCGATGGTACTGCTGCTCGTACTGGTGCCGTTCCTGGTACCGGAGTTCAAGTCGGCGAACCGCGAGCCCTTCGACCTGCCGAGCGCGGTGCTGTCGCTCGGCGCGGTGCTCCTGGTCGTCTACGGCATCAAGGAATGGGCCCGGCACGGGTACGAGCCGCTGCCCGCGCTCGCCGTGGGAACGGGGCTCGTGTTCGGTTTCACCTTCGTCTTCCGGCAGAAGCGCCTCGCGCATCCGATGATCGACCTCGGCCTTCTCGGCCGGCGCGGCTTCGGCGGCCCGGTGTTCGCCAATCTCCTCGCGATGTTCGCCACGGTCGGGATGGCCGTCTTCCTCACCCAGTACCTGCAGTCCGTCCTCGGCCTGAGGCCGTTCGACGCCGCACTGTGGAGCCTGGTTCCGGCCGCCGGAGTCGCCGTCGCGGCCCCGGCCGGAGCCGCCCTCGCACGGCGCGTCGACCGTGCGTACGTCATGGGCGGCGGCTTCCTCCTCGCCGGGTGCGGATTCCTCTGGGTGACCCAGGTGCGCACGGACTCGGCGCTCTGGTTCACCCTCTCAGGCGTCTCCTTGTACGTGGGCGGCCTCGTCGCCGCCATGACCCTCGCCAACGAACTCGCCCTCGGCGCGGCCCCGCCGGAGCGCGCGGGATCGGCCGCGGCCGTGCTGGAGTCGGGCCAGGAGCTCGGCGGAGCACTGGGCATGGCGATCCTCGGCTCCATCGGGGCCGCGGTCTACAGCCGGGACATGGCGGCCGCCCTGCCCGGTGGCGTGCCGCGGGCCGAAGCCGTACGCGAAACGCTCGGCGGCGCGACGGCCGCCGCGTCCCAGCTGCCCGGAGGAGAGGCGGAGGCCGTACTGACGGCCGCGCGCGAAGCCTTCACGCACGGGATGGGCTTCGCGGCCGTGGGCGCGGCCGTCGCCATGACCGGTGCCGCCCTCCTCTCGTTCACCTGGCTGAGGGGTGTGGGCACCACGGGGCGCCCGGCGACATCACCGGCCGGTCCGCGGCCCGCCGCCCTCACGCCCTGACGGCCCGCTTCACCGGGCGGGGCGCCACCAGTAGCGCCCGACGATGAGCTCCTCCAGCGATCGGAGCCGGTCCGCGGCCATCCGCGCATGGCCGTCGGGGTCTTCCAGCGCGACGCGGAGGTCGGCCGCGAGGTGGGTCGCCTCCCGGACCTCGCAGCCTGCGCGAAGGGTGTCCGGGGAGGTCTGCGTCGCACGGGCGATGACGTCGAGGACGGTCTCCATGTGCGGGCCGCTGAACCGGATCAGGAAGAACCAGTCGTCGACCGGATCCCCGAAGCGGGCCCATTCGAAGTCCAGCAGGGCCGTCACGCTCCGGCCCTGCGCGAGCCAGTTGTCCCAGTGGCAGTCCGCGTGGACCGGAACGGCCGTACGGGCGTGCGCGGGCGCGTCCCGCGCGATCGCCCTCAGCCCGTCGAGCAGGCGGGGAGGTACGGTTCCGTGCCGGTCGTGCGCGGCGAGGGCCTCGACCTCGGCGGAGAACGCGGCCCGGCCGGTGAACCCCCCGTGGTCGAGGGTTTCCCTCAGCGTCCGGTCGGCGTCGCCCTCGGGCACCCAGGCGTGGAGCCGGCCGAGCCGCTCGACCGCCTCCTCGGCCCACGCGCGCGCGGTCGCCCCGTCCACGCCGGGCATGCCCATGCCGGGTGCCGTTCCCGGCACGCGGGCGTAGCAGGCGTAGCGGACGTCGCCCGACTCCAGCCGGTGGGTCCCGCTCTCGAGCAGCGGGGCGGTGAGGCCGGCGGGGAGGTGGGGCGCGAGCGCGATCTCCCGGTTCAACCGCGCGTGGGAGGCCGCGTCGATGATCTTCACGACCACCTCCGGGCCCACGTACACGTGGTGGGAACCGCTCTCGGCGGTGGCCATGGGGCCGGGGTCGCGCCCCAGGGCCGCCGCCGCGATCGCGCGAGCGGCGGCGTGGGCCCGCCCCGGGTCGGCCATCGGTGCGCGGGCGGTCAGCGGCCCGCCGGTGACCAGAGGCCCGTCGGTGGTCACGGGGCCGTGGGTGCTCACGGGGCCGTGGGTGCTCAGAACTCGACCACCGAACGGAGTACCTCGCCGCGCTCCATGCGCGAGAAGGCCGCCTCGACTTCGTCCAGCGCGATCCGCTCGGAGACGAACGCGTCGAGGTCGAGGCGGCCTTGCAGGTAGAGGTCGATGAGGAGCGGGAAGTCCCGCTCGGGCAGGCAGTCCCCGTACCAGGAGGACTTCAGGGCGCCGCCGCGGCCGAAGACGTCCAGCAGCGGGAGTTCGAGCTTCATCTCCGGCGTCGGGACGCCCACCAGCACCACCGTGCCGGCCAGGTCGCGTGCGTAGAAAGCCTGCTTGTACGTCTCGGGACGGCCGACGGCCTCGATGACCACGTCCGCGCCGTTGCCGCCGGTCAGCTCCTGGATGGCCTTGACCACGTCCTGCGTACCGCCGTTGACGGTGTGCGTGGCGCCGAGTCCGCGCGCCCACTCCAGCTTCCGGTCGTCCAGGTCCACGGCGATGATCCGGGAGGCCCCGGCCAGTTTGGCCCCGGCGACGGCGGCGTTGCCCACTCCCCCGCAGCCGATGACGGCCACCGAGTCGCCGCGGCCGACGTTGCCGGTGTTCAGGGCGGCGCCCAGGCCGGCCATCACCCCGCAGCCGAGCAGCCCGGCGGCGGCCGGCGAGGCGGCCGGGTCCACCTTGGTGCACTGGCCGGCGGCGACCAGGGTCTTCTCCGCGAAGGCCCCGATGCCGAGGGCCGGGGAGAGCGGGGTGCCGTCCTCCAGGGTCATGGGCTGGGTGGCGTTGTGCGTGGCGAAGCAGTACCAGGGGCGGCCGCGCTTGCAGGCCCGGCAGCTGCCGCACACCGCGCGCCAGTTGAGGACGACGAAGTCGCCGGGGGCGACGGAGGTGACGTCCGGGCCGACCGATTCGACGACTCCGGCGGCCTCGTGGCCGAGCAGGAAGGGGTACTCGTCGTTGATCCCGCCCTCCCGGTAGTGCAGGTCGGTGTGGCAGACCCCGCAGGCCTGGACCCGTACGAGCGCCTCGCCGGGGCCCGGGTCGGGCACGAGGATCGTCGTGGTCTCCACCGGTGCGCCCTTGCTCCGGGCGATGACCCCTCGTACGCGATGCGTCACGTGCTACCCCGATCTCGATCACGGTCTTTGTCTACGGCGAGCCGACGGCGAGTCGGCTGCGACCGGAGGTCCCGCGAGGGTTCCGCCGGTCCGGCCAACGTACACGCGCGGTCCCGCGTGCGGGAATTGCCCCGCCTCGCGGCGCGGTGTGCCGACACCGCGGCGCGGTGTCCGGTACGGTCCGACCGGGTGTACGCGGACCTGGCGCGGCACCGCCTGCCCTTCGCCACCCGGATATCTTCGGCGTCGAGGACCACGAGGGCGTCCTGGTGACGTACGAACGCGAGCTGCCCGGCGACCCCCGACGCCCCGGTGACGGCGATCCACGGCGACCTCGTCCCGCCCAGCATCCACACCGACGCCGCCGGCCGGCCCGTCGCCGCCCTCGCCACCTATCAGGCGGCGTACGCCCTCACGGCCTACGCCCTCTTCGGCCTGGACGAAGGTGACGGGCACTTCCGGTGGTGCGCGCAACAGCTGCGCCACAGCGCGGTGTTCAGGGGTACCCGGTCGGCCTGAGACGACAGGCCCTAGACCTGCTGACCGGGCCCGGACAGTTCGGCCGGCAGCACGGCCCGCAGGGCCGCGCCGAAGGCGGCCACGGCGGGGTGGGCGGCGGCGCCGCTGCGGAAGGCCACGTTCGTGCGGCGCTCCATGACGAGGCGGGTGAGCGCGACGGCCGGATCCGCGTGTCCGGTGACCCCGAGCTGCGGCACCACGGCCACCCCCTGGCCGGCCGCGACCAGGGCGAGGACGGTGGCGAACTCGTCCACCTGGTGGCGGATCCTCGGCGCGAACCCGGCGTCCTCGCAGGCCCGTACCGTCATCGCGTGGCAGAGGGTGCCGGGCGTGGCGGTGATCCAGGGTGCGTCGGCATGCGTACGGAGCAACGCGCGCTGCCCGGAGCCCCCGGTGGCCTCCCCCGCGCCGCCGGGCGCGGCCCGCTCCGGCGTCGCCAGGTACATCGCCTCCCGGTAGAGGGGTTCCGTGGCGAGCCCCGGCTCCTGCGGCGCGGGGACGAAGTCGTACGCGTGGATCAGGGCCACGTCCAGGTCCCCGGCGCGCAGCCCGTCCGCCACCGCCGCCGGGTCGGTCTCGAACACCATCGGCTCCAGTCCCGGGTGCCGGCGGGCCAGCTCGGTCAGGGCCGCCGGGACCACGACCCTGGTCGCGGTGGGGAAGGAGCCGATCCGCAGGGCTCCGGCCAGTCCGCCGCGGGCCTCCGCGAGCTCGGCGTCGGCCCGCTCCAGCAGCTCCAGCACCGCATCGGCGTGCCGGACCAGGTTCTGACCGGCGGCCGTGAGCCGGACCCGGCGGCCGGTGCGCTCCAGCAGGGGCAGACCGGCCTCGCGTTCGAGGACCGAGAGCTGCTGGGACACCGCCGAAGGGCTGAAGGAGAGCGCCTCGGCCACCGCGGCGATGGTCCCCCGGTGGGCGAGTTCGCGCAGGAGGCGCAGGCGTCGCACATCGAGCATCGGAGCAGCTTACGGTTCAGGTAAGAAACGCGAACTGGATTCGATGCTCGGGGACGGCCAGGCTCGACCCATGACCACCAGGACTCCCAGGACCTCGCCCCCCGCCGCACACGACCCGTACTCCCCGCGTACGCCTCACACGCCTCACACGCCTCGCACGCCTTACACCCCGCACGGGATCCACGTACCGCTGATCACCCCCTTCACCGCCGACGGCGAGGTCGCCGCCGACGCCCTGGAGGCGCTCACCCGCGAGGTGCTCGACGCGGGAGCCGCCGGGATCGTGGCCCTGGGCACCACCGGCGAACCCGCCGCCCTCGACGAGGCCGAGCGCGACCTCGTCACCGACGTCTGCGCCCGAATCTGCCGGGAGCGCGGGGCGACGCTGGTCGTCGGTGCCGGGGCGAGCGGGACGCGGGCCGCCGAGGAGTCGCTCGGGCGGCTGAAGCGGTGGCCCGAGGCACGGGCCGCGCTGGTGACCGTGCCCGCGTTCGTACGGCCGGCGGCCGCCGGTGTGCTGGCGCACTTCGAGCGGCTGGCGCGGGTGAGCCCCGTACCGCTGATCGTCTACCACGTCCCGTACCGCACCGGGCAGCCGCTGGACGCGACCCTGCTGCGGGAGATCGGGGCGCTGCCCGGGGTGGCCGCGGTGAAGTACGCCGTCGGCTCGCTCGACGGGGAAGCCGTGGCACTGCTCGGCGATCTGCCGGACGGCTTCGCGGTACTGGCCGGCGACGACACGTTCCTGTCGCCCCTGCTCGCGCTCGGCGCGGCGGGCGGGATCCTCGCCTCGGCCCATATCGCCACGGCGCGGTTCACCGAGCTCGCGGCAGCCTGGCGGGTGGGCGAAACGGACCGGGCGCGCACCCTGGGCCACGCACTGGCCCGGCTCTCCGCGACCCTCTTCGCCGAACCCAACCCCGCCGTGATCAAGGGGGTGTTGTATGCACAGGGCCGCATCCCGACCCCTGCCGTACGCCTCCCCCTGCTGCCCGCCGGCACGGAATCCGTCGCGGCGGCGCTGCGGGAACTGGCGCACCTGACCTGACCCCCTTCCCGGCCGGCCGGCGCCCACCCCTGGGCCCGGCCGGGCGCCGGGCCCGGGGCCCGGCCGCGACGGCCTTCGCCGCGCGGCCGGTGCCGGGCGCCCGCGGCACCGCCCGCACCATCAGAGTCACTCGGCGAGGGTCGGCGAACGAAGGCCGTCGTCCAGCATGCGGATCAACTCACCAACCCGTCCACCGCCGCTCGGCGCCGTCGGGAAGCGTGTGAGCACGTCGACCACGACCGGTGTCGCACGGTGCTCCGCCTGCTCGACGTGCGCGGCGCCCACGCTCCGATCGTCGTCGGCGACGAGTTCGGCTGCCCTGGCGGCGTGAGCGCCCGCTCCGAGAATGTGCTTGACCTGGGTGGCCCTGGCCAGTGGATGCAGGTAGGCGGCGCCCGCCGCGGACATCGCCGCCCGAGCCGCCTCGCGTGCGGCGGCCGTGTCAGCGCTCTGGGCCGCCTTGAGTGCGGCCCACGCCCTGTCGCGCAGGACCTTCCCCCGCTCACCACCTCGCGCGAACTCCCACGCGGCGGCGATGGCCTCTCGAGGCCGCACGTCGTCCGGCTGATCGCCCTCGAACACGTCGAGCACCACTTCCGCACACGCCGCGGCGAACGCGGTGACCTCACGAAGATCCTGCTTGCTCAGAGCGATCTCGCCCACGTCCCCTGTCATGGCTCCATCCTCGACCATTGCGCCGGGCCGGCGCGCGGCCCGCAGCCGCCGATCCACCTCCACCCGGCGACGGCCGAGGACGACCGAGGACGACCGAGGGCGACCGAGGACGGCACGCCCGCGCACGAGGGCCGATTGACCCGGGATGGGCGATTCGCCGCCAACGGGCGGGTCGCCCGAATCGGCCCCGGCGACGGGCGACTTGCCCGAATTGAGCTTCCGCCCGCCGACCCGTGATGTGAGTCACGCCGGCGGCGTCAACATCATTTCCCCACGAGGGGCGATTCCCTTTTCCCGGTTGGATATTCGCGAATTCCCGGAGATCTTTTCAAGGTCATCCAGCGGCCCGAATGCCGGAAGTTGATCTCCTGGTCGAATTCGCGTCTTGTTCCGGCCCGCCGGCCTCGCCTACGGTCGCTTCATTCCAGGCGGTCAGCTGCCGAATCCGGCCCCCGCCAGGGCTCTTCCGTCCCCCACGTGAGGAATTCCGCCATGCCCGCACAGGGAAAGCACCGCCGGTCGAAGCAGCACCACGCACTCACCCGCAAGCTGGCCCTCGCCGGTACGGGCAGCGCGGCGCTGGCCCTCCCGCTGATCGGCGCGACCACGGCCGGGGCGGCCGAGGTGGCCGTCGCCCCGACGACGTATGCGGTGGTCAGCGGTGACACCCTCAGCAAGATCGCGGCCGAGCACTCCATCGGCGGCGGCTGGCAGAAGCTCTACGAGGCCAACAAGGGCATCGTCGGCGCCGACCCGTCGGCCATCCGCCCCGGCCTGAAACTGAACCTCACCGCGGTCGCCCCCGCCGCCGCGCCGGCCGCCGCCAAGGCGAGCACCGGTTACGCGAACAACCTCGACGGCTGGATCCGCGAGTCGCTCGACGTCATGGCGCAGCACGGAATTCCCGGGAGCTACGACGGAATTCACCGCAACATCATGCGCGAATCCTCGGGGAATCCGCTGGCCATCAACAACTGGGACTCCAACGCCGCGGCCGGCATCCCCTCCAAGGGGCTCCTCCAGGTCATCGACCCGACCTTCAAGGCCTATCACGTCCCCGGCACCCCGATGGACTCCTACGACCCGGTCGCCAACATCACGGCCGCCTGCAATTACGCGGCGGCCCGCTACGGTTCGATCGACAACGTCAACGGCGCCTACTGAACGAGCTTGCGGTAGCCGCTCCCAGCTCGCTCACGTCCACCGGGGCGTGCACGACGGGACCGGCCCCGCTCGCCCCGGTGGACAGGTGCTCGCACAGCACGGCGAGCACCGCCCCGCTCAACTCGGCCCGGCCGCCCGATGACCCCGTTTCAGTCCAGCCCGTACCGCCGCGCCGACTCCTCCTCCTGTGCCAGCCGGTGCATGGCCTTCAGTACCGGCTGGACGAGGACGGCCGCGGCCACCGCCGTCTCGACCTTCTCCTCCTCGGAGGGGTACGTCTCCATGAGGTCGAAGTCGCGCACGGCCGCCCGGTGCATCAACTCCGCATAGGGAGACATCAGTTCGGCGTCCCACGGATAGCCGAGCCGCAGGAGGGCGGCCACCGCCGACACGAGCGAGCGGTGGACGGGGGACAGCTCCCCCACCTCACGGGCCGACGACCAGCCCAGCATCTCCAGCAGCCGGTCCACTTCGCGGCGCGCGGTGATCACCGCAGGGTCCGCGCCGTCCGGCTCGGGCCCCTGCGGCAGGGCCCACAGTGCGGCGCCGATCCGCATCGTCCGCCCCAGGGACTCGTCGTCCACGTGCGCGAGCACTTCCCGGGCCGTGGCCACCGGAATCCCGCCGACCTGGATCAGGGCGCGGACCAGCCGCAGCCGCCGCAGGTGCCCCTCGTCGTAGTCGGCGGTCGTCGCACTGACCCGGCGACCCGGAGCCAACAGGCCTTCGCGCAGGTAGTACTTGATGGTCGCCGTGGAGACGCCACTGCGCTCGCTCAGCTCCGCCAGCCGCATCTCTTGAGCCTTCCCTTGGAGAGTCCAGCTATCCAAGTATGTGCGGAGGGGCTCCGCGTCATTGCCCGTAGACCTTCTTGATCTTGAAGTCGGTGCCCGCGAGAACGTAGCCGCCCTGCCCGTACGGGTCGTCGATGTACGGGCGGATCGCGGGAGCGCCGAGCCAGGGGGACACGATGAGGTAGCGCGAACTCGGGATCTCGACGCCGAGCTCCTTCTGCGCCTGGCCCATCAGGGCGGGAAGGCGGTCCCAGTCGATCGCGGCCATGTCCATCACCTCGCCCTTGACGGTGCCCGCCGGGCCGGTGCGCTTGGCGACGCCGCCGCGGTACTGCCAGGAGTCGACGGTCCTGGCTCCGGGTGCGGTGGGGATGGCGGCGAGCACGTACTCGTCGTAGACCTTCATGTCGACGAAGGTGGTGGTGCCAGCCTGTTGTCGGAAGGCCTCGACGGCGGTACGGATGCCGGCCGGGTCGATCATGCTGCCCTGGGGCGGGGCGGCCGGCTTCGGTGTGCTCGTCTTCGGGGTGGGGACCGGCGTCAGGGCCACGGCGGTGCCCTGGGCCGGGGAGGCCGGTCCGGAAGCGGACGGGGTACGCGAGGACCGCACGTCGCCGCCCTTGCCCGCGGAGGCGCCGTCGTTCCCGTCGGGCAGCCAGTTGACGAGGCCCACGACGCCTGCGGCCAGGACCACCGCGAGGAGCCCGGCGAGCAGCGCCGGACGGCGGCGCCGACGCGGGACGGGCGGCGCGGGGAAGGTCACGGGGACGGTGGACGCGTACGGGTTGCCCGCAACCGGGACGAACGGCGGGGGCGGGGCCGGGGTCGCCGGCCCGAAGCTGCCGAAGCCGCCCGGGGCGGCCGCCGGTACCGCCGGGGTGGCGCCGCTGAGAGCACCGCTCGCACCGCGGAGCAGCGCTTCCAGTTCCTCGGCGTCGGGCCGCACGGACAGGTCCCGTACCAGCAGCCGTTCCAGTACGGGCCCCAGCGGGCCGGACCGGACCGGCGCGGGGATCGGCTCGTCGAGCACCGCGACCACGGTGGCCAGACTGGTGGCCCGGCGCAGCGGGTGCACGCCCTCGGCGGCCACGTAGAGCAGCATCCCGAGCGACCACAGGTCGGAGGCGGCCAGCCCCTCCGCGCCGCGCGCCCGCTCGGGGGCTATGTACTCCGGCGAGCCGATCAGCGCCCCGGTCGAGGTCAGCCCGGTCGCGCCGTGCAGGGCGGCGATCCCGAAGTCGGTGAGCACGGCGGAGCCGCCCGGGCGCAGGAGCACGTTGGCCGGTTTCACATCGCGGTGCAGCACCCCCTCCGCGTGCGCGGCCCGCAGCGCGGCGAGCAGGTCGAGCCCGAGGCGCAGCACATCCGCCACCGGCAGCGGCCCGCCCTCCAGCCGGTCGGCCAGGGAGCCGCCCCTGACGAGCTCCATCACGATCCACGGATGGCCGTCCGAGCCGGGCTCGGGCTCCACGATGTGGTGGATGGTGACCACGTTCGGGTGGGCGAGCCGGGCGAGGGCCCGGGCCTCCCGGACGGCCCGTTCGCGCAGTTGGACGACGAGCCCGGGCTGCGCGGCGGCGGTCGCCGGGTCCGGCGGCCGCACCTCCTTGAGCGCGACCTCCCGGTCCAGCGCGATGTCGCGGGCGCGCCACACCGTCCCCATCCCGCCACTGCCCAGGGGCCGCGCGAGTTCGAAGCGCCCGTCGATCAACCGTCTGCCGGCCTCACTGCTGTCCATGGCCGGTCATCGTAGGCGCCACCACCGACGCCGGTGTACCCGTACCGGGACGTGGACATCACGGGCACGGGCACGGTCGGGGCCCGTCCCGGGTCCGGACGGGGCGGCGCCCGGAATGGACCGTAACCGGTGTGGGTAGGGAGCCTGCCCGATGTCTCCGAGGGGCCGAGGCCCGGACGGAGGTGGAACGGTGCCCGCATGGCTCCCGCCCGCCGAGTACGTCAAGACCATCTCCCCGGCGACCTCGTACGCCTGCCTCTACTTCACCGACACCGCCGGCCGCCCGGTGCAGCTCCGTGCGACGTACTCCACGGAGATCTGGCAGTGGCCGGGCGGGAACATGGACCACGGCGAGACCCCGTGGGAGTGCGCGCTGCGGGAGTGCCTGGAGGAGACGGGCATCGCCTTCGAGGGCGAGCGGAAGCTGCTGGGCACGCAGTTCATCGCCGACCGGGGGGAGTCCTGGCCGGCGAACCACATCGGTTTCCTCTTCGACGGCGGCACCCTCACCGACGAACAGATCGCCGCCATCGTCCTGGACCCCGGGGAGCACAGCGAGGTACGGGTCCACTCGGTGCGGGAGTGGGAGGCGCTGATGACCCCCTCGAACTTCGCCCGTCTGCGGGAGATCGACGTGGCGCGGCGTACCGGCACCGTGGCCTACATGGAGCTCTGACCCGGCCCGCCGGTCAGTTGCGGGAGTTGCCGAAGAGCAAGCGGTAGGCGACGAGGAGGACCAGGGAGCCGGCGATGGCGGAGCCCCAGGTCGCGAGGTCGAAGAACTCGTTCTGGATCGGCCGGTTCAGGAACTTCGCCGAGAGCCAGCCGCCGGTGAACGCGCCGGCGACGCCGATGAGGGTGGTGACGATCAGGCCGCCCGGGTCACGGCCGGGCAGCAGGACCTTGGCGATCCCGCCCGCCAGCAGTCCGAGGATGATCCAGCCGATGATGCCCATGCCCGTTCGCTCCGCTTCGCCGTGCGCGCCTCGTCGTGCGCGCGCCGTCCGTTCAGGTCTCACAGGAGGAGACGCGTGAACAGGCGAAACGGTTCTCAGACCGCCCGCCGGGCCCCGGGGGCGGGCTTGAGGAGGGCGATCGCGACCAGGCCCAGCACCGCGGCTCCCACGACTCCGGTGGCTCCCACCGCTCCCGGCACTCCCGGCACTCCGGGCGCCAGGAATCCGCCGCGGGAGCGCCAGGACAGCACCGACCACGTCGACTGGGCGGAGGCGAACGAGCCCGCGCTCAGCACGGATCCCACCGAGGCCGCCGACAGGGCCGAGCCGATCGAGCCGACCGACAGCACGCTGCCGACCGACCCAACGGAGAGGATCGATCCCACCGAACCGATGGAGAGGATCGAGCCCTTGGAGCGCAGCGAGAGGAACGAACCGTCGTCGGCAGCCATGCGGCTCATGCTGCCACACGGGCCCTCGACGCGGCCTGAGGTGCGGCCTGAGGCGCGGCCTGAGGCGCGGCCTGAGGCGCGGCCTGAGGCGCGGCCTGAGCCGGAACGGCCGCCGTTTGCCGCGGTGCCCGCGTGAGCAGCAGCACGCCCCGGGCCGCCGCGAGCGCCCCCGCCACGGCCAGCAGGACCCCGAGCGCGCCCCCTTGGATCCGCTCGCCCAGCAGGATCATGCCGATCGCGGCCGCGGCCAGCGGGTTGGTCAGGTTGACCACCGCGAGCGGGGCTCCCAGGCCGCCCCGGTAGGCCCGCTGGGACAGGAGCATCCCGCCGACGGCGAAGACCACCACGAGCAACCCCACCGAGACGACCCGGACGCTGAGCAGGGACCCGCCCCGGCCGCCCGCCACGGCGACGGTCTGGGTCAGGGCGGAGGCCGCCGCGGAGGCCAGCCCGGACGCCGTCGCGTGGCGCAGTCCCGAGCGGGTGTCGCTCCGTGCGGTCAGCAGCATGATCACCGCGGCCGTGGCTCCGGAGACGGCCAGCGCCTCGGCCAGGGTGAGGGTCTCGTCGGGGGACGGGCCCGAGGCGGGCACCAGGAGCAGGCCGAGGCCGACGACGGTGGCCAGGGTGCCGCGCCACTCGGTGGCCACGACCCGCCGCCCGGCGCCGCGCGCACCGAGCGGTACGGCGGCGACGAGGGTGAGCGCCCCGAGCGGCTGGACCAGGGTGAGCGGCCCGTACCTCAGCGCGGCGGCGTGCAGGAGCGCGGCGGCGGCGTTCAGGCCCGCCGACCACCACCAGGCGCCGTTGCCGAGCAGCGCGGCGGTGCTGCGGGCGACCGCGCGGCGGGCGAGGCGTTCCTGGGCGACGGCCGCGGCCGCGTAGGTGACGGCCGCCGCGAGGCAGAGCAGGACGGCGAGGACCGTGGCGTTCACCGGACCGCTCCTACGGGCTCCACCGGCTCGGCGGGCCTCACGGTGCCCGCACCCCCACCAGCGGGCACCGGCACCGGCACCGGACGACCGCCCGGCACGCTCCGCCGGGCGACGAGCGACCGGCCGGCGAACGGCCGGCCGGCCGGGCGCGGGACGAGCCACAGGGCCGCCCCGAGGAGCAGCGTGGCGACGACGGCGTCGAGCCAGTAGTGGTTGGCGGTGCCGACGACCACGAGCAGGGTCGCCAGCGGGTGCAGCAGCCACAGGGCGCGCCACCGCGAGGAGGTCGCGGCGATCATGCCGAGGGCCAGCATCAGCGCCCATCCGAAGTGCAGCGAGGGCATCGCGGCGAACTGGTTGGCCATCGTGTCGGCGGCGGGCGCGGCCCCGTAGACGGTCGGTCCGTAGACCTGGCCGGTGTCGATCAGGTGCGCCGCTCCCAGCATCCGCGGGGGTGCGAGGGGGAAGGCCAGGTGGATGACGAGGGCCGCGCCGGTCAGCACGGCCAGGACCCGGCGGGTCCAGAGGTAGTGCGCGGGGCGGCGTACGTAGAGCCAGACCAGGAAGAGCACGGTGGCGGGGAAGTGCACGGCCGCGTAGTAGGTGTTCGCGGTGTGCACGAGGGCGTCGCTGTGCAGGAGCAGCCGCTGGACCAGGCCCTCGCCGGGCAGGTGCAGGGTTCGCTCGGCGTCCCAGACCCGGGCGGCGTTGCGGAAGGCCTCGTCCGTGCGCCCGGTGGCGAGCGTGCGGCCGAACTTGTAGACGGCGAAGAGGCCCAGGACGAGCAGCAGCTCGCGTATCAGGCGGCGCCGGGCGCCCGGCCCCGTACCGGCCCCGGCGGGTGTGGTGTGGGAGGTCATCCCCCGGTCTCGCTTCCTGTACACAGCTTCACGGCTCACAATCGACACACCAGTGTATCGATACATTCTCGTATCGATACGAGTGTGTACCGATACGCTCGCGTTCCCGTAGACTTTCACTAGAGGCCGCTGCGGCGCGACCGGAATATCGCCGCGCGGCAGCACGTGGCACCCACCATCGAGGAGAGCCGCCCCATGACCTCGCCGACGCCGGAAGCCGTACCGGCCCCCGCGCGCCGCTCCAAAATCACACCGGAGCGGGAGCAGCAGCTCTACGACGCCGTACTGGAGCAATTGCGCGAGGACGGCTACGAGGCGCTGACCATGGAGAAGATCGCCGCCCGGGCCACCTGCGGCAAGTCCACGCTCTACCGGCAGTGGAAGACCAAACCGCAGCTCGTCGCCGCCGCCCTGCGGGCGGACCGGCGCGGCACCCTGGCCGCGGTGGACACCGGAACCCTGGCGGGCGACCTGCGCGAGGCGGCCCGGATCGCCGCCTGCACCTCGGGGCGCGACACCCGGCTGATGCAAGCCCTCGGGCACGCGGTGCTGAGCGACGAGGAGCTGAAGGCGGCCCTGCGCGAGGCTCTGGTGGAGCCGGAGCTGGCGTCGTTCGACTCGATCGTGGCGCGGGCCGTGGACCGGGGCGAGCTCACCCCCGGGCACCCCGCCGTGGAGTTCCTGCCCGCGCAGCTGATGGGCGTGCTGCGCATCCGGCCCGTGCTGGAGGGCCGCTTCGCCGACGCCGAGTACCTCGTGCGGTTCGTCGACGCCTGCCTGCTGCCGGCGCTGGGCACGGCGCCGCCGCAAGCGGACCGGGCGCCTGAACCGGGCCCCTGAACCGGGCCCCCTGAACCAGCGGGCCGCCGTCCCCGATGACCGGACGGTGACCCGCTCGCGCTGCCTCGTGGGGACGGTGGCAGCGCAGCCCCCGGACCGGTCGGCGGGCACTCCCTCGCGGAGTGACCGCCGACCGGTCCGTGCGGCCGTCCGTGTGGCTATCGCTGCGGTCGTCCGCGCGGCCGCCGACGTGGCCTTCCGTGCGGCTGCCGGTGCGGCCGTCCGTACGGCCGCCGGTGCGGCCGCCAGTGTGCCCGGCTCAGCTCCGGGCCGCGCCCATCGCCCGGGCGAACTCCTCCGGGTCGGTGTCGAAGCCCCGTACCGTCGGGTCGATCGACCAGACCCCCGCGTTGTCACGGGTGAACTCGGCGACCGTCACCGCGCTCGCCGCGCCGAAGCCGGCGAGGTCGTCCACGGAGAGATCGGTGTAGCCCTCCCGGATGCGCAGCCCCTTGCCCACGACCTCGGCGAAGGTCAGCGCCGGGCCGCCACCCGGCCGCTGGATCACCACGCCCACCACGACCCGGTTCAACGCGTCGGCGATCCGCGTCAGTTCGAGGGTCATGACCTCGTCGAAGCCCAGCCCCAGCCCGGTCCTGCTGTCCCGGTTCAGCGTGATGGTGCCGTCGGGAGACCGGCTGCCGAAGTGCACCAGGTGGACGGGCTCCCCGTACGGGTCCGCGGCCGGGTAGACCGCGGCGAGCAGGTCGAGGTCGTGGACGGGCGCTCCCGCCGGGCTGGGATCCCACCGCAGCGCGATCTCCACCTTGGCCAGGCCCTTGCTTACTCCGCTCACCGAACTCCCCCTCCGAACACCGTGCGTTGCTCCACCATGCTGTCACGGGTCACGCCCCGGGGCTCGAACGACCGTACGTTCCCGGCCAGTCCGGGGGACGGGGGCGGCGGAGGCGGAGGCAGAGACAGAGGCAGAGGCTGCGGGCTCGGCGGGGGCGGCAGTTCGGCGGGGGCGGCAGGTTCGGCGCCGGCTACCAGTCCCCGTCCTGTACGGGCTTGCCCGGCCGGGGAACGTCTCCCAGGGGCGCGATCTGCCCCGGGGAGGGTTCCGCCCACGGAGCCTCGTCGGTGCCCAGCCATTCGCCCACCGGCTGCACCTGGCCGAGCGTGCCGGAGGGCCCGAGGTCGGCGCCGCCCTCGTCGTAGTAGTCGAACCACGGCAGCCCGGCCTTGGTGTAGGCGGCCCGGTCCACGGGGGACGGAGGCGGCTCCTCCCCGGTGATCCTGCGCCACGCGGGCGGGGTCACCAGGTGGACGAAGACCCGCGCGGCCGGCTCGGACGCCCAGTCCTTCGCCTTGCGGTCGTCGCGGTACACCTCCTGGCGCATGGAGCCGCCGACACCGAGCCCCATCGCCGGCGCGGCCTGCGGGACCGGCCCGCCGCCCGACCGCCGCTGCGGCCCCGCGGCCGAGGCCCAGGCCGAGGCCGGAGCCGAGGCCGCGGGCGCGGGCGCGGGCGCTCCGGGAGGCCCGCCCGGCGCAGGGGCCGCCATCGGCGGCGGCGCCGGCATCCCGGGGGCCGCTCCGTAGCCGCCGCCCGCGTAGCCGCCGCCCGGCTCGCTCCCCGGCGGCAGGGTCCCGTACGGAAGGCCGCCGCCCCGGGGGGCCCTGACCGTGCGCGCCCGCTCGCGCTCCTCCTCACGCCACCGCGCCAGCGCCTTCGCGCCGAGCGGGAAGGCCTGGAGCTGAACGCCGCCCGCGGTCTCCTCGCCGGTGACCTGGCCCTCCACGGTGGCGCCGAGCCCCAGCGGGACGGCGACGAACTGGCGGACCGTACCCGTGCCCGAGTTGATCCCGTCCAGCCACGGCTGGCGCAGCAGCACGAGGTAATTCTGCGGCCGGCGCCCGAGCGCGCCCGTCCACCGCTCGCCGGAGACGGCGCACACCTTGCCGACCCCGACCTGGAGGGCGGTGGGCTCCCGGGTGCCGCCGAAGCTGAGCCACATCGCCTCGCGCAGGTACACGGGGAGCATCACGCCGCCCTTGGCGAGCCAGTCCGCCGGAACCGTGTCCGGATAGTCCTCCACGCGCCGCAGCGGGAACTCTCCCAGCCCCGGGGGCAGATTGTGCGTACCGGTCTCCGGCAGCCGCAGCGTCCGCATGAAACGGACCTGCGCCCCCTCGCCCAGCAGCAGCGCGTTCCCCTCGACCCGTACTCCGCTTTCGGCCACCCGACCGGCTCCTCTCCCGTTCAAAGCCGGATTCACAGCAAGATCTGCCGCCGTTCCGGATCGTGACCCTCAAGATTTGCTCAGATGTCGTGACACTGCGCCCGACGAGTTCCTAGCTTCCTCATATACGCGTCCACCAGCTCCGCGGTTCCCCGCGCCCCGGCCCGGTCCCGGTCCCGGTGTGCTCCGCGCGCTCCCGCGCGGCTCCGCACGCCCGCGACCGTCGCGCATCCGTGTACCCCAGGAAAGAGTGCAGCATGAAGGTTCCCCAGGCCGGCGTGATCGCCGCAGTGATCGGTCTCTCCCTGACCGCATCGGCGTGTGGCGGTGCCGACGACAAGGGGCCCCTCTCCGTCGGCATCAAGTTCGACCAGCCGGGCGTCGGCATGCGGGAGCCCGACGGCACCTTCACCGGTTTCGACGTGGACGTGGCGACGTACATCGCCA
The DNA here is from genome assembly GCF_044759865.1 of Streptomyces sp. NPDC099050. Taxonomy (NCBI): domain Bacteria; kingdom Bacillati; phylum Actinomycetota; class Actinomycetes; order Kitasatosporales; family Streptomycetaceae; genus Streptomyces; species Streptomyces sp. NPDC099050. The sequence goes on from NZ_JBIWAE010000029.1 coordinate 83,322, forward strand.
AGGAGCTCGGCTACCCGAAGGACAAGATCGTCTTCAAGGAGGTCCTCAGCAACGACCGCGAGCTCCTGATCGAGTACAACGAGGTCGACATCGTGGCGGCCAGCTACTCGATCAACGACAAGCGCAAGCAGAAGGTCGACTTCGCGGGCCCGTACTTCCTCGCGCACCAGGACCTGATGGTCCGCGCCGACGACCCCACGATCACCAAGGCCGAGGATCTCAACAACCCGAACAAGCGGCTGTGTTCGGTGACCGGCTCGACCTCGGCGGAGAACGTCAGGAAGAACCTGGCCCCCAAGGCGAGCCTTCTGCAGCTCGACGGCTACTCCGAGTGCGTCGTCGCCCTCAAGGAGGGCCTGGTCGACGCCCTGACCACGGACAACTCCATCCTGGCCGGCTACACCGCCCGCAAGGGCAACGAGGGCAAGTTCCGGCTGATCGGGCTGAGCCTGAGCAGCGAGAACTACGGCATCGGCATGAAGAAGGGCAGCGGCGAGCTCCAGGTCAAGATCAACAACGCGATCCGCAAGATGGTCGAGGACGGCACCTGGGAAGCGGCCGTGAAGAAGAACTTCGGCCCGGACTACAAGTACGAGGCGGCGCCCGCCATCACCACGGGCAGCTGACGCCCGTCGGGGCGGGCGGCCGGTCGCGGCCCGACGAGTGGCCGGAACCCGCCATCGAGCCCGTCCTCCGGCCATGACCCGGTCATGATCCGGACCGCGGGGCCCGGGCAGCCTCCCGCGCTCGCCCGAGCGGCGCCCGAGCGAGCCGTGCCCGCCCGAGGGACACCCCGGGACCGACGGGCGCGGCCCCTCCTCGCGCCGCGCCCGTGCCCGAGCCCGCGCCCGCACCCGCGCCCGCGCCGACGGAGGCTCAGGCGCCCGAGACCGGGGCCTTGCCGCGCAGTACGGTCAGGAACTCCCGCATCCAGGCGGAGTGGTCGGGCCACGCGCGGGCCGACACCAGCGTGCCGTCGACCACGGCCTCGGAGTCCTCGAACGTGGCGCCGGACGCCTTCATGTCCAGCTCCAGCGCCGGATAGGCGGTGACCCGACGGCCGTCGAGCGCACCGGCCGCGGCGGTGATCAGGGGGCCGTGGCAGATCTGCGCGATCGGCTTGTCGTCACCGGCGAAGGCCGCCAGGATCCGCCGCACCTCGGGGTCGTTGCGCAGGTACTCGGGGGCGCGTCCGCCGGGTACGACGAGCGCCGCGTACTCCCCCGGGTCCACGTCGGCGAAGGCGATGTCGGCGGGCCAGGTGTAGCCGGGCTTCTCGGTGTAGGTGTCGAAGCCGTCCTCGAAGTCGTGCACGACAAACCGCAGCTTCTTCACCGCCGGCGCCGCGATGTGGACCTCGTACCCCTCCTCGATCAAGCGCTGGTAGGGGTAGAGGACTTCCAGAGATTCCGCCGCGTCGCCGGTCACGATGAGGATCTTCGGTGCCATGGGCTGCTCCTGGTAGGGCTGTTCACAGTGTGGCCTCCGCCACCGTGCCCGCGCCGCCCGATCCTGCATAGGGATTCTTGCGCCAATCACCCACATGACGCGCGTAGAAAATCCTGGCTCCCGACACGTGCTTTTCACCTGTAGGGCACATGACAATGTGAACCTCGCTCTGCCACCTGATGCCCCGCCAATTCCCCGGGCGGGAGCGGTGCGTGTGGAGAGGTACCCCCACGTGATGAGAATCTCGCGCCTTACTCCTTGGGCAGCCGGCCTGGCGGCCGCGTCCCTCGTACTGGTTCCGGCCTCCGCTTCGGCCGGCCAGCGGGACTCCGCCGCCCCCGCGGCGGCTTCGACCTCGGCCTCGGCCTCGGCCGTCGACACCTACTACGCCGCGGCCGAGGGCAAGACCGGCGCCGCGCTCAAGACGGCGCTGCACAACATCATCAAGACCCAGTCCAGGGTGACGTACGACGGCGTCTGGAACGCCCTCAAGGTCACCGACCAGGACCCGGCGAACCCCAACAACGTCATCCTCGTCTACTCGGGCCGTTCGCAGTCGAAGTCCACCAACGGCGGCGGCGTCAACGACTGGAACCGCGAGCACGTCTGGGCCAAGAGCCACGGCGACTTCGGCACCGCCACCGGCCCCGGGACCGACCTGCACCACCTCAGGCCCGAGGACGTCACGGTCAACAGCACCCGCGGGAACAAGGACTTCGACCTGGGCGGCGGCCCGGTCTCCGAGGCCCCCGGCAGCCTGACCGACTCCGACTCCTTCGAACCGCGCAACGCGGTCAAGGGCGATGTCGCGCGCATGCTGCTCTACATGGCCGTGCGCTACGCCGGCGGTGACGGCTTCGCCGACCTGGAGATGAACGACAAGGTCAACAACGGCAGCGCGCCCCTCTTCGGCAAGATCAGCGTCCTGAAGCAGTGGAACCTGCAGGACCCGCCGGACGCCTTCGAGCAGCGCCGCAACCAGGTCATATACGACACCTACCAGCACAACCGGAACCCGTTCATCGACCACCCGGAGTGGGTCAACTCCATCTGGTAGGCGTGCGCCAGGACCCCTCGGCGCCTCGGCGCCCTACTGCGCGCCGAGGGCCATCCACTTCTCCGGTGCCGCGAGCGGCTCGAAGCCGGCCTTCGCGTACACCTCGTGGGCGTCCGCGGTCGCCAGCAGGATCCTGCGCAGCCCGTACGGGGCGAGGTGGTCCCGTACCGCCCCCGCCAGGGCGGTGCCGAGCCCCTTGCCCCGTACGCCGCGGTCCACGTAGACATCGCAGAGCCAGGCGAAGGTGGCACGGTCGGTGACGACCCGCGCGTAGGCCACCTGGAGGCCGGACACCGCCTCGTAGACCCCGTAGTTGAGCGACCCGTCGATGGCGGCGTCCTGCTTCTCGCGGCTCCGCCCGAGCGCCCAGTAGGCGTCCCCGGACAGCCACCGGTGGATCAGCTCGCGGTCGAGTCGGCCGGGATCGGTGGAAAACTCGTAGCCGGTGGCAACCTCGTGGCCGGTGGGAATCTCATAGCCGGTGGGAATCTCGTGGCCGGTGGAAATCTCATGGCCCTCGGGCGAGGGCAGCGCGCTGTCGTCCATGCCCGCATCCAAGCAAAGCGGACGGGACCCGGCCAGCGGGTTCCGGCAGGCGGGACGAGGGGGCGCCGGGCGCGCTACAGCCGGTCGGCCAGGGCCTTGAAGGACGGCCAGTCCAGGGCCGGGGTGCGGGAGTCCCAGACCTTCTGGGACAGGGCGGCGAGCGGCAGCCGGATGCCGGCCGCGACCTGGGCCTGGGTCTGGGCTCCGGCGAGATCGCACCAGACGGCGAAGCGCGCGCCCAGGATCTGCCCGGCGTACCGGGCGGGCACGGCCGTGGTGCCGCGCAGGACGAGCGGGGTCCACTGCTCGTAGATGCGCCGGCCGTCGGGGTACGTGAACTGGTTCGGCTGCCCCAGCACGTAGTAGAGGTACTCGTCGTTGAGGTTGACGACCTTGCGGCCCTCGCGCAGGTACTCAAGCGGCGGCCGGGCCCCGTTCTCCTTGCCCGTCCAGTACTCGACCTGGATGTCCTTGGCCGGCTGGGCGATCCCGCCGGTGAAGAAGCCGTCGTTCCAGGCCGCCGGCGCGCGGCCCGCCGAACGGACCACGTCCGCACGGTCGTTCAGCCAGCCCGTCGCCAGGTCCTGGACCCGTGCGGTGGGCCCGTACCGCTGCCGGGCGGCGGCCGTGAGCTGCGGGAAGGAGGTCTGCGGATCCCGGTAGACCAGGGCCTGGTACTCGTCGGCGCCCACGTTCCAGATCGCGCCGGGGAACAACGGCAGGTATTCACGCAGGAGTTCGTCGATGAGTTTCGCCGCCGCCGGGTCGGCTATGTCGACCGCGCCCTTGACCGCCCGGCCCTGTACGTCGCGCAGTTGCAGCCCGGGGTAGGCGCGCAGGACCGCTCCGAGGTGGCCCGGGGAGTCGATCTCGGGGACCACCGTGATGTGCAGGCGGGCGGCCAGCGCCGTGATCTCGCGCACCTGCGCCTTGGTGAGGTGGGGGGTGGAGACGATCTCGGGGTGGGTGGTGGACTCGATCCGGAAGGCCTGGTCGTCGGAGAAGTGCAGGCCGAGCTGGTTCAGCTTCAGGTCGGCCATCTGGCGCAGCCGGTCCTCGATCCAGTCCGGGGTGAAGTGCTTGCGGGCTATGTCGAGGTTGAGCCCGCGCTGCGGCTTGGCCGGGGCGTCGCGCACCGTGCCTTCCGGAGCCGAACCGCCGCCGCTCACCTCCTGTTTGAGGGTGCGGGTGCCGTAGAACACCCCGGCCTGGTCTGGTCCGGTGATGCGGACCTTCCCCTCGCTCACGGTGAGGGTGTACGACTCCGGAGTGCCGGAGCCCTTCGACCCGAGGGCCAGCTCCACGTCGCCCGTGCGCGGGGTGGCCGACTCGGCGAAGCCGATGCGCAGTTCCCCGGCCAGCAGCCTGCCTTCGTCCGCCAGCGCCGCGCTGTCACCCGGCGTGACGACGACCCGCGCGTCGGGGGCGGGCCGCCAGCCGGGACCGCGGGCCGGCACGTGTTCCCGTACGGCGGGTATGGTGCGCGGGGCCTTGGACAGCGGATGGGTGGGTGTCGGCGAGGGAGCCGGGGCCTGCGGGGTGGCGGGGGCGGCCGGGGTCGCCGCCGGGGCCGGCGTGCTCCTCGGCGGGGTGGTCACCACGGCCGGGGCCCGGGCGCTCCCCGGAGCGGGCGTCCCGGACGCACAGCCGGGGACGGCGGCAAGGGTGACCAGCGCGGCGACCGTGGCCGTCGCGATGACGTGGCCGTGCCCGTACTGCTGCTTCGTCTGTCGCATCACGCACCTGTCGCGCCTCTCCCCCGTACCAACCTGGCACGGGGGACCGGGGCGCGCGACCCGGGCGGAGGATCGGGCCGGGAGTCGGGCTGGGTATCGGACCCGGAATCGGGCCTCGTATCAGGCCAGGTACCGGAGTGGATCAGTGGTGGGCGGCCGGGACGGCGGCGGCCGCCGGAGCGCCGGCCGCGATGACCCGGCTGCCTCCTTCGCCGCCCGCGCGGGTCCCCGTACGCCGTTCCAGCGCGCCGGACACCAGGGCGAGGGCGAGGGCCGAGGCGGCCAGTGCCGCGCCGACCCAGTTCGGAGCGGTCCAGCCGAGGCCGGCGGCGATGACGAGTCCGCCGAGCCAGGCGGCGAGGGCGTTGCCCAGGTTGAAGGCGCCGATGTTGACGGCGGAGGCCAGGGTGGGGGCGCCGGCGGCCTGGTCGAGGACCCTCTTCTGGAGCGGCGGCACGGTGGCGAAGCCGAGTGCGCCGATGAGGAAGATCGTGACGGCGGCGCCCACCCGGTCGTGGGCGGTGAGGGTGAACAGGGCCAGGACCACGGCGAGCGCGCCCAGGGAGGTGTACAGCATCGGCATCAGCGCGCGGTCGGCGAAGCGGCCGCCGACGAGGTTGCCCGCGACCATGCCGAGGCCGAGGAGGACGAGCAGCCAGGTGACGGAGGTGTCGGCGAAGCCGGCGACGTTCGTCATCATCGGGGTGATGTAGGTGATGGCGGCGAAGACCCCGCCGAAGCCGAGGACGGTCATCCCCATGGCCAGGAGCACCTGGACGTTGCGGAACGCGGCCAGCTCGTGGCGGATCCGTACGCCCTGGGGGCGGGGCAGGTCGGGGACGAGCCGCGCGATGCCGAGGAGGCCGAGGAGGCCGAGGAGGCCGAGCGAGGCGACGATCAGGAAGGTGACCCGCCAGCCGAGGTGCTGGCCGACGAGGGTGCCGAGCGGAACGCCGACGACGTTCGCGACGGTGAGGCCGGTGAACATCATGGCGATGGCTCCGGCCTTCTTCTCGGGGGCGACGAGCTCGGCAGCGACGACCGCGCCGATGCCGAAGAAGGCACCGTGGGCGAGGGAGGCCACGACCCGTCCGGCGAGCATGGCGCCGAAGGCGGGGGCCAGCGCGGAGATCACGTTGCCCAGGATGAACAGGCCCATGAGCAGCATGAGCATGCGCTTGCGCGGTATGCGGGTGCCGAGCACGGTCATGAGCGGAGCGCCGAGGACCACGCCGAGGGCGTAGCCGGTGACCAGGAAGCCGGCGGTGGGGATCGAGACGCCGTACGTGCCGGCGACCTCGGGCAGCAGACCCATGATCACGAATTCGGTGGTGCCGATCCCGAAGGCGCCGATGGCGAGTGCGAGGAGTGCGAGAGGCATGAGGGGTGCCCTTCAGGAGCCACGGGGGCTTCAGGGGAGGAAGGGAAGAGGGCAGGGAAGAGGGGCGTGGGAGGGAGGGAAGGAAGAGGGAGGGAAGGGCGAGGGGGAACTCCCTGCTCGACGTCCTCAGTCGCCAGCACAGCGGCCCCGGCGGCCACCTGCGCATGCACCAGGCGGCCGACTCGGTGGTGCTCAGCCAGAGCGCGACGACCCGGCTGGTCAGCCGGCTGGAGGACCGCGGGCTGCTGAGCCGCTACTTGTGCGACACCGACCGCCGGGGCATCTACACCGAGGTCAGCGCGGCCGGTCTCGCCCTCCTGGACCAGGCCCGCCCCACCAACGACACCGCCCTGCGCGAGGCCCTGGACGAGGCGGAGCACAATCCGGATCTCGCCCTTCTGGTGGCCGCCGTACGGAACACCCCGGCGGGGGGCCGGGACGTCTAGTGCCGTGGCCGGAAAGGTTTGCCGGGTCGCGGCGTCCGGTGCGGTGCATCGCAAGGCGGAGGGCCGTGCCTCGTACTGGACGTACCGGCTCGGTCCGACAACGCGGCGAGGTGCCGTGCCGGGCGTCGCGACACGGTGAACCTTTCCGGTCACGGCACTAGGACCTGTCGCGGGCGGCTGGTGCCGGATCTGCGCAGGCGGCGGCGATCGCCTCGGTGTCCCAGTAGAACGGGCGGACTTCGCGGATCCGCCCGTCCTCGACCCTGATCGTCTGCAAGATCGGGAACGTGAGTTCCCGGCCGGTGGCACGGGCGCGCGCACAGACCTGAGTGAGCACCACCGCGGTCTCGCCGGTGGCGAGGAACTCCTGCTCCACCATGTCGAAGGCCTCCCACACCCGGCTCATCGCGAGGAAGAACTCCTCCATGCCCTCGTGCCCGCGCCAGGTGCCGCCGTAGGGCAGGGCATCGGCTTGATGCAGTACGACATCAGGTGCGAAGAAGGAGGCGAGCAGGTCGAACGGAGCCTCGCCCGGCCCTCCGGCCGCGAGATACTCCGCCTCGGCCGCATACATGCCGGTGAGGAGCGGTACCGAGTCTGGTGCGGATGGAATCGTCATGCCGCAAGTGTGATCGCACGGGACGGACCGCGCTGGCGGCAATCCGACAGTGAGCCATGGATGCGGCTGGCTCCTTCCCCCGCACGGCAAGATCCGAAAGACAGCCTAGACCCAATACCAGTGACTTAAGGATCTTGGCTGGTAGGCTGCCTGTTCAGGAGGTGCCTGGATGCCACGCCCTGGACAGGTCAAGCCGGAAACGGATGAGCGGTTGTCGGACCGGATCGCGATCGGACTGCTGACGCGTACGTTCCCGCCGGAGCTGGTGGACCGGATCGTGGAGGAATCCGGGAAATCCGGGCAGCGCAACCGGTTGCTGCCTCCGCGAGTGGTCGTCTACTT